>CAJGCY010000007.1 GCA_904501955.1 uncultured Akkermansia sp.
GAGCTTCGCTTCGCTACGGTCCTCGCCATTATATGTCGGCCTACGCTGCGTCGCTTCGCTCCGTCGCTCCGGGCTCAATTTTCTTTTTTACGCTACCCCGGGGTTCCGCGGCTTCGCCGCTCCACCGCCGGGCTATTTTATGGCGCCCCTCCGGGGCTCAAATCTAGGCTCGCATACGCTCGCAAAAATTCCCCCACCTTCCCCCTCCAAATTCCGATTTATCGAGCAGTGCCAAATGATGCACCAATATCCTCCCCCTCCCACAAATGGGGAGAGCTCACAGCGAACACCCCCATGCGAAAAAAAACGCATGGGGGTGCTCTTAAAATCTACTCAACGCTGAGGATTAATACTCGATGGTGTAATCCTCCGGGTCACGGGGAGCCTCGGGCTCGCGCTCACAGGGAGGCAGCATGGAGTTGAGGTGACGGCGCTGGATGGTCTTCTTCATACCGGCGTCATTCTTCTCCGTGATTTCGCGGGACTTCTTGATGGCTTTGTCGCGCTTATCCTCGGCCTTCTTTACGGCCGAGTCGTAGTTTTCCATGCTGCGTTTCTGGCGATCAGTAGCGACACCCTGAAGGGCATCATCAGAAATATCAGCAGGCGTAATCTCAGGCGCTGCCTGTGCGGAGAAGCACATCACCGCAGCGGCAAAAACAGAAAGGATGGAAAGCGTTTTCATGGTTATAAGGACATTTCCAGTATACGTGATGAGTGGCGTATGTCAAGCTGTTTTTTCAGATTCATCCTTTTTTCTGCCGATAGGACAGATTTTACTGGAAAAGCATACTCATTTTCTATAGAATAGAGGCACAGGAGAAAGCTCACCACCTGATAGGAATCTATGATAACCACTTCAGCAAAACTGACAGCCATCTTGCTGGCCGGAACTATGGCGGCAACAGCGCAAGATGCAAAACCGGACTTCGGGAATTTGGTGCACCATTGGAATTTTGATGAAGGGCGCGACTGGCACGATATGCCCTTCCCCTTCGAGACAGATGCAGACAAAGCGGAGGACTCCGTGGGCAGCATCAAGCTCACCTTGCCCGGTCCGAATACGAACCGAGCTTGGGCGTCGGGGCGTCAATTTTCCGGAGTACTTTTACGCGGCGGATGGTTGCGAGCCCAAAAGAACATCGACACGCTGGCAGGCAGTGCCACCCTTTCCTTCTGGATTCGCACGAAAGATAGCGCCAAAGGCAAAGGCTCCATCATCGGCGACAAAGAGGGCGTGCAATGGGGCTGCATCGATGCAGACGGGCACATCGGCATCGGCATCAACGGCAAAGCAGCCGTTAAATCCCAAACAGCAGTAACGGATGACAAGTGGCACCATGTTGTACTGACCCGCCAAGCCAAGAGCGGTGAGCTCTGCGTGTATGTAGACGGCAAAAAGGAAGCCACCGCCACGGCTGCTACAGGTGCGCTCGGTAAGGAGTACAACCGATTCGGCGGCACACCGGAGCTGGGTAACTTTAAGGGCGTGCTTGACCAAGTTCACGTTTTCAACGCGCCTATTAACGAGGCAACAGTGGCAGCGTTGCTGGATAACCACGCCCCGAAGGTATACGACCAAGAGCATTTGGTAGACCGCAAGAAAGCGACCAAAACCGGCAGCATACTCCACCTGTACACGTACGACATGGAGTCCGACACACTTTCCGTAAGCCGCCATGGTCAAGGCAAATACGGCAAGGTGAAGCACAATGGTGACGGCACCTTCACCTATACCCCCGGCACCAAGTTCCGCGGGCAAGATTCCTTCACCATCACCGTAACGGATGGTCGCGGAGGCTATGATATGGCAAGCATGCGCGTGTTCGATGACCGCTATTTCCCCAAACAGGCGGTGGAGCAATTCAACTACTTCGGTGCCCTGCCCGCCCCTACGGAGGGCATCGGCAAAAAGCAAGATTTCCGCATTCCCATGGCCATTACAACCAAGGGCAAAGCGCCAGATTTGCTCGTGCAGGCGAACGCTCGCCTGTGGTACTACATCAATGAATCCAAGAAGGGCAAAATCCTTTTCAGTGAGCCCATTGAGCTCAAGACTACGGACGGCAAAGAGCTGGAGACGGACGGCGCAGCCGTGGTGAAAGGAAACCGCATCATCATCCGTCGCCCGAACGGCATGCTGGTGTACGCGGAAATTGTCGGTGAAGATGTGCCGCAAATCAAGCTCGGAGAGCCGGTGAAAGACGCCACCGGGGCGGATTTCAAGATGACAAGCCGTTTCTTTGTTGTGGAGGATTACAACAAAGACAAGAAAGACGACCTCATCGTCGGCCTGAATAACGGTCTGCACTTTTACGAGAACACCGGCAGCAAAGATGCCCCCGCCTTCAAAACGGAGGCGCAGGAGGTGTGGCTCGGCTCATACAACGTAGCCCCGGGGCTCGGCGACATCAACGGCGATGGGCGCACGGATTTGCTGCACGGCATCAACTGGGGTACTATGAGTTACTGGCTGAACGAACGCGGCAGCGCCACCATGATTGCCGATAGCGAGAAAAAGCAGATTCTGCTGGCCAACCCGCCGGATGAAAAGTTCATGCGCACGCTGAACGGCACGCACTTGGCAATAGAAGACTTTGACGGAGATGACACGCCGGATCTCATCATCGGTGGCAACTGGGGAGGATTCTTGGTAAGCGCCTTGGGTGACAACCCGGAGGCGGCAAAAAACAACCTCAAGCTCATCGAAAAAGAGCTGTACAACGGGCACGAAACAGAGGTAGGGCGCATGCTGGAAGAAAACGACCAAGCCGGGTTGAAACGCTACCGAGAGCTGATGAAAGCTTGGATTA
The DNA here is from genome assembly GCA_904501955.1 of uncultured Akkermansia sp. Taxonomy (GTDB): domain Bacteria; phylum Verrucomicrobiota; class Verrucomicrobiia; order Verrucomicrobiales; family Akkermansiaceae; genus Akkermansia. The sequence continues at coordinate 2,814 of CAJGCY010000007.1, forward strand.
AATGGGCAATCAGCCGCCCCACGCCCGCCGCTCGCCTTGCAGCGTACAACATGCTCAAAAAGCACGTCAAGAAGTACCCATTCCTGCAGCGCTCCTACCTGAAAGACGCTTGGGTTAAGAAGCAGGACGGCAAGGTGGTGGAGTATGGCCCCATGCACCATGTGCCGGGTATCTTTGCCCTCAACTGGGTGGTGCTCGACCAGCTCATGCCGGACTCTGCAGCACAGCGCAAGGATGTGGCGGATGCCCTCGGCATGAAAGGCAAAGACCGCGAATACTACCTCGCCTCCGGTATTCCGCTGGCAGACAACAACCACAGCACGGACGGCCAGCTGCAAGCCAATCAAGACCTCACCCGCATGCATCCGCGCGCGCTTTTCCCGGATGACCACATCTCCATCGACCGCAACTTCGGCGATGACCGCGATGCCATGTGCTACGTGTTCCGCTCCAACAAAAACACCTTCGGGTGCGATGTAGGCGGCTCCGTAAATGAAATGGACCGCGACATGGTACTCGCTACGGAAGAATGCTTGGATGGCAAGGGCGCCGCCAATGGCGACTACTACACCTTCGTGCTCGCTCACGAGGTGTGCCACTCGCTGGATGCATACGTGCGCCGCATTGCCAACCGCGACATTGACCGCCGCTGGGGCGATATGCTGGTGTACGCTGCTACCAATGCCGGGCAAAACAACATCCTCGGCGTGCGAGAAGACGGCAACTGGGACAACAAGCTCACGCAGGCGAAGTTCCAAGAGCTCGGGCTCTGGGATGGCAAGGCGGACTGGGTTGAAACCTGGAAGGCATACTGGAAGACGTGCCCCTACCGAGGCAAAACATTCATGCGCGGTGATATTGATTGGTTCCTCGGCTCCAAGCAAGAATCACTTGCCACGCAGGCCAACCACCACTGGGCTCGCTCCGAAGCCCGACTCATCGGCGCCATTCTCCGCTACGAGCTCGGATACAAGGCGAACATCAACGAGGTGCTGCACTACTTGGACATCCTCTCCACCGGCATGAACAAAATCCACATGTACCACACCCGCGCGTTCAAGGATCCCAACCGTGTGGAGTTCCACTCCGACCCCGCTTGGCTGGTGCGCAACGATAAAGGCTACATCACGGATGTCATCATCGGTGAGAGGACTTACAGCTTCGAGGTAGATGAGCAAGGCCGCGCCATCCGCGTCATTGCCCACCCCTTCCCCGAGAAAATCAAGAAGCTCGCGGACGAAATCCGTAAGCGCAAATAACGGACAGTTCACGTAACCCTCACCTTACGGAAAGCCCTTTCGTGCGTCATGCGGCACGAAAGGGCTTGATGTTTCAAACAAGCGCATGTAATATGCCGCGCATGTTCAAAAAGCTGGTACTCACGCTTGGAGCAGCAGTTGCCATGGTAGCACACGCTGCGGAGATAGAATGGATGACGGATTTGGAAGAAGCCGGGAAAAAGGCAGCCCAAGAGAATAAGCTGCTGCTGGTAGAGTTTACCGGGTCAGACTGGTGCCGTTACTGCATCCTGCAGAAAAAGAACGTATTGGACAAACCCGCCTTTGCGGAATGGGCTAACAAGCATTGCGTAGCGGTTGAGATTGATATTCCGCACGATGCATCACGCGTGGGTGGCGAAGCGAAAAAAGAGGCTAACAAACAAATATGTGAAGATTACGCCATCAGCAGCTTCCCGAGCCTGATGCTGATGACCCCGGAGCGTGTGCTTATCGGCGGCTATAACGGCGCACAAACAACACCGCAAGCAGCCATTGCTGCATTGGAAAAGCACTTTCCCTTGGCGAAAGAACTCCAAACAGCTATGCAGCAATCGGGGGCAGAGCGAGCCGTTGCGCTGAACGCCATCTACTCCCGACTGCCGGAGGACATACGCAAAGGCAATTTCCGCTTAATGGAGCTCATTGCCCTCGATGACCCGGAGAACTTGACCGGTATTCAGGACACATACCGCCCCATTAAACAAATGCGCGACCTCCATGCACAGCTTGCCCGGACTTCCGGCACGGAAGAGCGCTTAGCCATCCTTGATGCAGCATATCAAAAGGCAGCGGAGCAAAATAAAGCTACCATCATGCGCATGAAAGAAATTGAGCTGAACACTGCTGCCCACAAGCTCATGCGCAACCCCTCCTCCGTGGAGGACATTTACAAAGCCCGCGATTATTTCCTTTTATCTGCTGAATGCTCCGGCACCCCCGGACAAAAAGCGAAAGTCGAACAATACTTCGCGGAGCCCGAAAAACTCTACAAAGAGATTCTGAAGAAACGGAAAAAGTAAGCGCCACACTGTTATCAAAAAGCCGTCCCATCACTCGGGACGGCTTTTTTCCTTTTCGCTCTGTTTAAGTTTTTAGTTGATTGCCAACTGCTCGGTAAATCGGAAGTTGGCGAGCAACAAAATCTATCGGAGCGTGGGACTTTAGTCCCACAAATACGTGCGGGGCTAATCCATAAGAGGGACTAAAGTCCCTCGCTCCGAGTGAATGAATGTTACCCCCCCCTTCAACTTCCGATTTATCGAGCAGAGCAAATAGCGGCATCAACCATAAACTTTAACTGCGCCTTCCTTTTTATCCTTGTCATGGGGCTCTTCATATGCTAGCATGCTCGGGCACACCAGACTCCGCAATATGGCTAAAAAAAAGGAAGAGAAGATAGATTTTAAGGCAGGGGCGCCTGATAAAGAGCATACCGCTATGCCGCAGGCACCGGGTGTGGAGCAGAGCCTGCTGTCCATGATGACCATTGACCCTACCAATATCATCTCTCAATGTATTGCGGACGGCATAAACAGTGAGTATTTCTACATACCGGCTCACCGTATTCTGTGGGAAATCTTCCGCGAGCGCTATGAGAAAGGCATCGCCATCGATACCGTTTCCGTGGCGCAGGAACTGGCAGATTCCGGCAAACTGGAGGCAGTAGGTGGCAACGCCGGCTTGCTCAACATCTTCTCCTTTGCCACCACGACAGCACTTTACTCCGTTCACTTTGAGACACTCAAGGAGAAATACATACGCCGTAGCATCATCATGACGGCCAACCGCGCCACGGAGGCGGCGTTCACCTCAGAGGCAGAAATTGAAGAGCTGCTCGACCAGACGGAGCAAGAAGTGCTCAAAATTCGCCAAGACTCTGCAAAAGGCGAGGAATGGAGCCTTAAAGAGGACATCGACAAAGCCGTGACCAATCTGGAGCGCATGATGAGTACCTCCGGCGGTATTCTGGGTATCTCCACCGGTTACGAAAAGCTGGACACCATGATTAACGGCATGAAATCCGGCGAACTTTTCGTTATCGCAGCACGTCCGTCCATGGGTAAAACCTCATTCATGCTCAACATTGTGGAGCACGTGGTGCTTGACCTCAAGCTGCCCATGATGTGCTTCTCATGCGAAATGCCCAGCGAGCAGCTCGTTGAGCGTTTGCTCTACGCGCGCTCCGCCATCAGCAAGCAAGACTTGAAAGCCCGCCAGGGTAAACTCAACCCGGATGAACTCAAGCGATTCCGCTCCGCCATCACGGAGCTCAAAAACAGCAAGCTCATCATTGACGACACCGCCGGCATCTCCATCTCCGAGCTGCGCGCTAAAGCCCGCCGCCAAATCCGCAAATACCCGGACTTGGCAGCCATCGGCATTGACTACCTGCAGCTCATGCGCTCCCACACCAAACAGGCTCAAAACAGCCGTGAACGTGAGATTGCAGAAATTTCCGGCGGTCTGAAGGCGCTGGCGAAAGAGCTCAAAATCCCCATTGTGGTGCTGGCTCAGCTGAACCGTGGTCCGGAAAGTCGTACCGGTAAGAACAAGGGTACTCCCATGATGAGCGACCTCCGTGAATCCGGTGCTATCGAGCAGGACGCGGATATGATTGGCCTGCTCTGGCGCTCAAAATACTACGCGGAAGACGATGAAGAACGCGAACAGGTGGGCAATGATGCTAACCTCTTGCTCGCCAAGAACCGTAACGGTCCTACCGGTGACGTCCCCCTCTCCTTCCACGCGGAAATCATGCGATTCGTCACCCGAATCCCCGCTGCTGGCGACGACGAGGAATAATCCTCCACGCGAAACGACTGCATACAAAAACCCGTGCTCAGGGGCTTACCTCCAGCCACCGAGCACGGGTTTCGGCATGATGAGAAAGGCTTTACTTTTCTCCCGGAGCATGAACATCCGACCTTCGCGGCAGAGAGTCCGGCGCCATGAGCCCGGAATAAGGCTGGGGAGGAGCGCCCGGAGGCCCCACCGGAGCAACAATTCCGGAAGTCGCTTGGGGTAAGCGTTTCGGAGCATCTTGTTTTTCTGGCTGCGTGGGTGGAGGGGTGGGCGTTCTCCCCTCATCCGAACAGGAGCAACAAACCGCTGTAAGAGCAGCCACGGCAGGATAAGCAATGATTTTTTTAACGGTATTTGGCTGAATCTTCATAAGTAGACTATGTTCGCCAAGCATTCTATCCCTACGCCACTCATTCGTAAAGAAAAAAATCTCTCCACAACCACAAATTATGACTGAGCCGGAGCTTGTATTCCGGCGTCCGCAGCATTATACTCCCCCTCATGAAGCAAGACCGCAAAGAACTGGCCACCACCATCTCCAATGACCCCACAGCCTACAAGCTCTGTATGGTGTGTGGCTCCATTGTTGACAAAACAGCAGCCACCTGCCCGGATTGCTTTGCCTACCGCTTTGACGAAAACGCTGCAGCCGTTGCCAACGCTGCCCTCGACCTCGCCGTTAAGCCCCAAACGGCGGTTTCACACCTAGACCTCACCCCCGAGGCATAAAATAATTAGAATAATTCAAAAAATTTGCTAGATTTGGCAAATTCGCCTTGACAAAAACGGCAAAATCGGGTATTGTCCTAGGCAAGAGATAGCCTGTCACGGTGCCAAATGGTAGGCATGTCGCGCAGGCCCCTCAGGCGTGTTGAGCCCGCTCAACACGGCAACCCTGAATACAAGACATATTTTCATATGAGCGATACTACGACACAAGCAGCCTGCACACGCGAAGAGTGGCAGGGATTCAAGGGCGGCGTATGGACAGAATCCATCGACGTACGCGATTTCATTCAACAGAACTACACTCCTTATGAGGGTGACGAGAGTTTCCTCGCCGGCCCCACCAAGCGCACCGACGCACTGTGGGACAAGGTGAAGCTGCTCATGAAGCAGGAGATTGAAGCCGGTGGTGTGCTGGATGCCGATGAAGAGGTGGTATCCTCTATCGTATCTCACGCCGCAGGTTATATTGACAAGGATCTCGAGACCGTGGTCGGTCTGCAGACAGACGCTCCGCTGAAGCGCGCACTCATGCCCTTCGGCGGTCTTCGTATGGCTCAGCAGGCTCTGGAGAGCTACGGCTACCAGATGAGCGAGAAGACGCTCGACATGTTCAAGACCACCCGCAAGACCCACAACGAGGGCGTGTTCGACGCCTACACCACCGGCATTCGCGCTGCTCGCTCCGCCGGTATCGTGACCGGTCTTCCGGATGCCTACGGCCGTGGCCGTATCATAGGTGACTACCGCCGTGTGGCTCTTTACGGCACGGATCGCCTCATCGCTGAGCGCCGCAAGGACCTCCTTGCCCGCGAGAACCTTGTGCTGACGGATGACGTCATCCGCCTGCGTGAGGAAATGAACGAGCAGATTCGCGCCCTTGCCGAGCTGGCCCAGATGGGTCAGACCTACGGTTGCGACCTCACCCGCCCCGCAGCAAACTCCCGCGAGGCCGTGCAGTGGACCTACCTCGGCTACCTCGCTGCCGTGAAGGAGCAGAACGGCGCCGCCATGTCCCTGGGCCGTACCTCCACCTTCTTCGACATCTACTTCGAGCGCGACCTTGCCGCCGGCACCATCACCGAAGAGGAAATCCAGGAGATTATGGACCACTTCGTGATGAAGCTCCGCATGGTTCGCTTCATCCGCACGCCCGAGTACAACAACCTCTTCTCCGGCGACCCCACTTGGGTAACGGAGTCCATCGGCGGTATGGGTGAAGACGGCCGCACGCTGGTAACCCGCAGCTCCTTCCGCGTGCTGCAGACCCTGTACAACCTCGGGCCGGCTCCGGAGCCGAACTTGACCGTACTGTGGAGCACCGCTCTGCCGGAGGGCTTCAAGAAGTTCTGCGCCAAGGTTTCCATCGAGACCTCTTCCGTGCAGTACGAGAACGACGACCTCATGCGCCCGCACTGGGGTGATGACTACGGCATCGCCTGCTGTGTGTCCGCAATGCGCATCGGTAAGCAGATGCAGTTCTTCGGCGCCCGTGCTAACTTGGCCAAGGCTCTCCTCTACGCCCTCAACGGCGGTATGGACGAGGTGAAGGGCAAACAGGTAACGCCCCCCGCCCCGCGCTACGAGGGTGAGTACCTCGAGTACGACAAGGTGATGGAGCTCTTCGACAGCATGCAGGATTGGCTCGCCAAGACCTATGTGGACGCCCTGAACGTCATCCACTACATGCATGACAAGTACAGCTACGAGCGCATCGAGATGGCTCTGCACGACCCCGAGATTCTGCGCACCATGGCCTGCGGTATCGCCGGTCTGTCCGTGGCTGCTGACTCCCTGTCCGCCATCAAGTACGCCAAGGTGAAAGCCATCCGCAATGAGGAGGGTCTCATCGTTGACTTCGAGACCGAGGGTGAGTTCCCCTGCTACGGCAACAACGATCCCCGCGTGGACGAGATTGCTTGCGACCTCGTAAGCAACTTCATGAACAAGATTCGCAAGCTGCACACCTACCGCGACTCTCTGCCCACCCAGTCCGTGCTTACCATCACCTCCAACGTGGTGTACGGTAAGAAGACCGGTAACACCCCGGACGGTCGCCGCGCCGGTGAGCCCTTCGCCCCGGGTGCCAACCCCATGCACGGTCGTGACAAGAACGGTGCCGTGGCTTCCATGCTCTCCGTTGCCAAGTTGTCCTATGATGACTCCTTGGACGGCATCTCCTACACCTTCTCCATCGTGCCCGGCGCACTGGGTAAGGATGAGGTCGAGCGCCGCACCAAGCTGGCCTCCCTGCTGGACGCCTACTTCACCGCCACCGGTCACCACATCAACGTGAACGTGCTGGAGCGTGAGACGCTTGAGGACGCCATGGTGCACCCCGAGAAGTACCCGCAGCTTACCATCCGCGTATCCGGCTACGCCGTGAACTTCATCAAGCTCACTCCGGAGCAGCAGCGCGAGGTAATCTCCCGTACCTTCCACACCCGCGCCTGATAGCTGTTAGCTAAGCATTTCAACACCTCGCAAGGAACACGCTTCCCTGCGAGGTGTTTTTGTTTTCCGCAAAACGGGCTTGACTTCTGCAGAAAATCCGCTATATAGTAGAACCATGACTACACCTACTGATACAGACCAACCGGATTTACACGAAATCTTTAACATGGCATGGAGCTTACTTCATCATTCGTCTGGTGATGAAGACAAAACCGAAGCGGTCGAGCACATGATGCGCTTGGCGGAGTGGGAACACGCAGAAGCTCAGTTCGAACTGGCGCAGCTATACGAACAAGGCGACATTGTTCCCCAAGATGTCAAACAAGCCGCACATTGGTTTCAAGAATCTGCATTCAATGATCATGCGGAGGCAGCCATGCGTATAGGGCTCATGTATCTCAACGGAGAAGGTGTTGAGAAAAACATACAGCAAGCCATGACATGGTGGGATATTGCCGCTGATGGAGGGGTTGCCATGGCCTACTTCTTGCAAGGAACCGCATATTCGAATGGATGGCTACCGGAAATAGACCAACAAAAGGCAGTTGCTTATTATCGCAAAGCAGCAGAGGCGGGGATTTCCATTGCTCAATTTTACTACGCGCAAGCGCTGCGTGACGGTAACGGCATAGAAAAAAACACCAAGAAAGCAGCGACATGGTATCGCAAAGCAGCCTTACGAGGTGATGCTGAAGCACAATACTGCTTAGCATGCATGTACATGGAAGGCTGTGGCGTAATAAAAAATTACCCAAAAGCCATCTACTGGTTCAAAAAAGCAGCGAGGCAAGGACATGTATTATCCCAGTGCATCCTCGGGCTTTCTTACCTCAATGGAGTGGGCGTCAAACAAAACGAACAATTGGCACATCTGTGGCTCACTGAAGCTGCAGAAAAAGATTATCCGGAAGCGCAGTTCCGCTTGGGGCTCCTCTACCGCAACAGCAAACATTACCGGCAGCAGCCCGGCAAAGCGCTCTACTGGCTTCGCAGGGCTGCGTTCCAAGAATATCCTGACGCGCAATATTTATTAGCTCAATGTTGTAGAGAAGGATTCGCATTGACGCAACCAGACTTGAGAGGCGCTGCATATTGGTACGAGAAAGCTACAAACCACCGTCACATAGGCGCTATGTTCTATCTCGGTATAGCCTGTGAATACGGCTTCGGAATCGAGATAAATATGGAAAAAGCCATTATGCTCTACACCTACGCTGCAAACGAAGGCCACCCCGGGGCGCAGTATAATCTGGCCTTGTGCTATCACTATGGGCGAGGCGTAGAGGCAGACATGAAAGAGGCGCTCAAATACTACCGAATGGCAGCAGATGGCGGAGATGCAGCAGCCATGTTCAACCTGGCAGTCTGCTGCAAAGATGGCATTGGTATGGAGAAAAATGCGGAGGAAAGTATACGTCTATATACCGCAGCGGCAGAGCTCGGGTATGTGAAGGCTCAAGTCAACCTCGCCTCAAGCTATGAACGAGGTGACGGCGTACCGGCTGATAAAGAAAAAGCCCTATATTGGTACCAACAAGCAGCGAATCAAGGAGACGCCTTCGCTCAGCAAGCGCTTGATCAATTAGCGTAACAATCCGGCTGTGTCAGCAAGGGCGAAAACAAAATTATCGAAGCGTGGCTCTTTTGCCCCCACCATACGCACAGTTTCAGTTTTTAGTTGATTGCAACCTGCTCGATAAATCGGAAGTTGAAGGGCAACAAAATCTATCGGAGCGTGGGACTTTAGTCCCACAAATACGTGCGGGGCTAATCCATAAGAGGGACTAAAGTCCCTCGCTCCGAGTGAATGAATGTTACAAATCCCCCTCTTCAACTTCCGATTTATCGCTCAGATTAAATAGCGACTCCGCTATAAACCTTAACACGACCTTCCCCTATATGCATGCAGAGCGAATCCGGGGAGGGGTAATCATTAAACCAAAGGCGCCGCCTTCCCTATCCGGGGAAGGCGGCTTATGTAGGAGTGGGTGTGCTCTCTCCTTCACACCCACATTCGCGCATACATGAACAAATCTTACCGAAAAATCTTACTTACCGAGAGCGGCACCCCAAGTTTCAGCTTTGAAACCCGGTATTACCGTACCGGAGGCTGTTACCAGCAGAGGGCGCTTCACCAGCATGCCGTCAGAGGCCAATAGCTGCAGCTGCTCATCTTCGCTGAGCTCAGGCAGCTTTGCAGCCAAGTTCAGCTCACGGTACTTGGTACCGCATGTATTGAAGAATCGCTTCAGCGGCAAGCCACTTGCCTGCCACCAAGAGCGCAGCTCTTGCTCCGTAGGAGCGACCTCTGCTATGTGGCGATCTGTGAAACTTACCCCCTGCTCTTCCAACCACTTTTTGGCTTTCTTGCAGGTCGTGCATTTCGGATACTCGATGAATTGCGTGCTCATGACTTTTATATACCTTATTTCCTATGGCTTTGCAAGGATTATTTTCGACATTTTGGAATTTTTCTTAATTTTTTGGCAGAAAAAAGGATTTTTTTGCTGTTTAGAAGGCCATTTTTTGTCACGCGGTGAAAAAAACGGGCAAAATGTAGTAAGAAAAGGAGGGGGAGATAAGCAATTTTACCCAGCAAAAGCAGAAATGCGTCTTGTCTAACGTGTGTTTGTGTGGTAAGATAGGCGCGTAAGGTAATTTACTACACGCTTATGGCAACACAACTTGAGCAACTGAAGCAGTATACCACCGTCGTGGCAGACACCGGCGACTTCCGCCAGATGGAAGAGTTCACCCCGCAGGATGCCACCACCAACCCCTCACTTATTCTCGCAGCAGCCGCCAAGCCGGAGTACCGCAGCATTGTGGAGGAAGCAGTAGCCCCGTACAAGGGTCGCGAGCTGAGCCCCGCGCTCATGGATGAGATTGTCGACAAGGTCGTTGTCGCATTCGGTCTGGAGATTCTCAAGCGCGTACCCGGTCGCGTATCCAGCGAGGTGGACGCCCGACTTTCCTTCGATACGGAGGCCACGGTAACGCGCGCCCGCAGCATCATGGGCATGTATGAGGCAGCCGGCATTCCGCGCGAGCGCGTGCTCATCAAGATTGCCTCCACGTGGGAGGGTATTCAGGCCGCCCGCCAGCTGGAGCAAGAGGGCATTCACACCAACCTGACCCTGCTGTTCAGCTTGGTACAGGCTGTGGCATGTGCTGAGGCCGGTGTGCGCCTCATCTCTCCCTTCGTGGGCCGCATCCTTGACTGGTACAAGGCCAACACCAAGGAGGAGTACACTGCAGAGACGGATCCGGGCGTGGTTTCCGTACGCACGATTTACAATTACTACAAGAAGTTCGGTTACCCGGTACAGATTATGGGCGCCTCCTTCCGCAACAAGGGTGAGGTGCTGGCACTGGCCGGTTGCGACCTGCTGACCATCTCCCCGAACCTGCTGGCAGAGCTTGCTGCAAGCGAGGAGCCCGTATGCCCCTGCCTGAATGAGGAGGCAGCCAAGGCAAGCGACATTGAGCGCATTCCGGCTGATGAGAAGAGCTTCCGCTTCCTCTTCAACGAGGACGCCATGGCTACGGAGAAGACGGCAGACGGCATCCGCCGCTTTGCTGCCGACATCCGCAAGCTGGAGGCCATGCTGGCAGCCATGCTGTAAGATTTACAACCAACCAACACATCACAAACCATGAAAGTACTCGTTACCGGCGGTTGCGGCTACATCGGTTCTCACACCGTGCGCCAGCTCGTTAAGGCCGGGGCAGATGTAACCGTGCTCGACAGCATGGTGTACGGTCACCCCGCTGCCATCGTGGATAAAGAGGTGAAGCTCGTTAAGGGCGACCTGGGCGACCCCGCCATCGTCTACCCCCTGCTCATCAACGGCAAGTTCGACGCCGTGGTGCACTTTGCAGCATTCATTCAGGTGGGTGAGTCTGTGACGGATCCGCTCAAGTACTACGAAAACAACATCGCCAAGCCCCTCGTGCTGCTGCGCGCCATGATGCTCGGCGGTTGCAAGCGTTTCGTATTCTCTTCCACCTGCGCCACCTACGGCGTGCCCACTCAGGTACCCATCCCCGAGACGGAGAAGCAGGACCCCATCAACCCCTACGGTGCCTCCAAGTTCATGCTGGAGAAGGTATGCAAGGATTGCGAGCGAGCCTACGGTCTCAAGAGCGTGTTCCTGCGCTACTTCAACGCCTCCGGTTCCTCTGAGGACGGTCTCATCGGCGAAGACCACGAGCCGGAGTCTCACCTCATCCCCGTGATTCTGCAGGCTATTAAGGGTGAGCGCCCCGCCATCACCGTATTCGGCACGGACTACGACACCCCGGACGGCACCTGCATCCGCGACTACATCCATGTGGATGACCTTGCAGACGCCCACCTGCGCGCGCTGGATTACCTGATGAAGGGTGGCGACACCAACTGGTTCAACCTCGGCACCGGCAAGGGGCTCTCCGTGAAGGAGATTATCGACGCCGCTGAGAAGGTAACCGGCATGAAGGCCCCCGTGGAGTACGGCCCCCGCCGTGAGGGCGACCCGCCCCGCCTGATTGCAGACGCCCGCAAGGCTGCGGAGGTGCTCGGCTGGATTCCCAAGCACCAGGATGCCCTCCACATCGTTGAGACCGCGTGGAAGTGGTTCAACGGTCCCCGTGGCGGGCACTATTGAAGATAAAATCCCGCATTTTTACAAGCCACCCGCAGCAGCAACGCTTGCGGGTGGCTTTTTTATACGCCTCGGTTCAAGTTTATGCATGATGCCGATTTATCGAGCTATTTGAAATCATCTAAAAACCCAAACGGAGCAATTTTTAATAATAGAACCCTGTTTTTCACGCGGTGGCATAATTCGGGATTGACCGCGAGGGGATAAACTGGCATAATAACCTGCGTTATGAAGACACCTGTAACAGTAACCGTGACCGGCGCCGCCGGCAACATTGCATACTCCCTTCTGTTCCGCATCGCAGCCGGTGAAATGCTGGGTGCAGACCAGCCCGTAATCCTCAAGCTCCTTGAAATCACCCCCTGCCTTGAGAAGCTCAACGGCGTGGTAATGGAGCTGCAAGACTGCGCATTCCCGCTGGTGCAGGAGATCGTTGCAACGGACGATCCCGCAGTAGCCTTCAAGAATGCCGACTGGTGCATGCTGGTAGGTTCCGTCCCCCGCAAGGCCGGTATGGAGCGTAAGGACCTTCTTTCCATCAACGGCAAGGTATTCGTGGGCCAGGGTAAGGCCATTGCAGAGAACGCAGCTCCCGGCTGCAAGGTATTCGTGGTGGGCAACCCCTGCAACACGAACTGCCTGATTGCCATGCACAACGCCACGGGCATGCCCAAGGAGAACTTCTTCGCTATGACGATGCTTGATGAGTACCGCGCTAAGGCTCAGCTTGCTGCTAAGGCCGGTGTGCAGGTATCCGACGTAACGAACATGACCATCTGGGGCAACCACTCCGCCACCCAGTACCCGGACTACACCAACGCCAAGATTTGCGGCAAGCCCGTAACGGAGGTTATCTCCGACACGGAGTGGCTGCAGACGGACTTCATCAAGACGGTTCAGCAGCGCGGTGCTGCCATCATCCAGGCTCGCGGTCTTTCCTCCGCTGCCTCTGCTGCTAACGCAGCTCTGATGACCGTGAAGAACCTGACCACGCCGACCGCTGAGGGCGACTGGTACTCCGTAGCTCGCTACAGCGACGGCACCAAGTACGGTCTGCCGGAGGGCATCATCTGCTCCATGCCCAGCCGCACTGAGGCTGACGGCACGCTGACCGTTGTGGAGGGTCTCACCATCGATGAGTTCTCCCGCGGCAAGATCGACGCTTCCTGCAACGAGCTCCTTGAGGAGCGCGCTGAGGTGCTCGGCTAAAGCCGCGAGACGACAACAACAGTCTTATTCACTCAAAAATCCCTTGCAGAGGCATCTCTGCAAGGGATTTTTCGTACTCACCCAGGAAAAGGGGGAAATAGGGGCAAAAATAAAATAGCTCTGCACAAGTTTGTAGTTGATTTTAAACAGCTCGTTAAATCGAAAGTTGAAGAAAAGATTGCGAGCCGAATTCAGAGCCCCGGAGGGGCGACATATGGTAGCCCGGTGGTGGAGCCCCGTAAGGGGCGGAACCCCGGGAAACGGCCACAAAAATTAAATGCGAACCCCGGAGGGGTGGCATAAAGCGTGGCGCAAAAATGACGAATTGTTTCAAAATGCCGCAAACACCAAAATCACGCGCCCACAAAGGCTCGGAGCGTCGCTTCGCTCCCGGCTTCGCGTCTCGCTGCGCTCGCTTGCTACGCCGTGGCTCGCCGGTCCTCGCTCATATCTGTCGGCCTACGCTGCGTCGCTTCGCTCCGTCGCTCCGGGCTCCATTTCCTTTTTGTGTTGTACCGGTGGTTGCGCGGCTACGCCGCTCCACCACCGGCTCTTTCGCCCCGGTCGGGGCTTCAACTTCCGATTTATCACTCGGGGGAACCTGCGGCATCAACCATAAACTTTAATAGAGCCACTAAAATTATCGGGGCGAGGGACTAAAGCCCTCACCCCGATATACAAAAAACTCTGCCCGCCATTGGTTTGCAAATCCCCTTTTGACGGGAGGCAGGCGGATTAAGCGCGGTTGGACATCCAGCCTTTTAAGCGGGCGAAGCCGAGCACGGCGAGGCCGGCAATGAGGCAAGAGCCTGCAAACCAAAGGCCATGACCGCTCATGAATACCATGGGCGCAAAGGTCACGAGCGCAATCTCCACCGGGGCAATGAAGAGGTAGGCAAGCGCGTAGCTATCCAAGCAGCGGGAGCGCATGTCCGGGTCCACCACACGCAGCAGGGCAATGCCCATAGCCATGGTACCGGTGAACCAGCCCCACGTGAAAATGGACTTCTCGAACCAGCAGTCCTTCTGCATCAGCTTGCCGAGCACCAGCACATAAAACAGGGTGCACACCAAGCCCACCAGCAGCAGGATAACCAAGGGCTGCCAATAAGCCACCACCACGGAGAGCTTGATACTGGCAATGCCGAAAGCCACGAGGAAGTCCGTCATCATGCCACTCATGTGGCTGATAGTTTGCGGGCATGTGTACTGAATGGCACCCGTGCAGTCAAAAATCTTGCGCAGCACCACACCCACCACAAAGGCGCAGCTGAACACCGGCAGCTCCAGCCCGGGCACCCACATGCCCACCAGCTTGCTGAGGCCATAGCCACCAAGCGCAATGGCAGCCACCACCGTCAAGTTGAAGGTGAGGGAGTCAATGGAAATGGAGGAGCAAGTGTCCGTACCCAAGCGGGGGCGCTTCTCCTCCGGCACAAGCAAGCCGGTGCGCAACTCCACGGGCAGTTCATCATAATCCGTCAGGTAAGCCGTGTGATTCTTGCGCGTTGCCCACTTGATAAGCGGCAAACCGATGAATACAGAGGCCACGATACCGACCGTCGCGGCAGTCATGGCAAGAGTCAAGATATCCTCATTGCCCAGCTTTTTAAATGCCTCACCCACGGCTGCAGCGGTACCGTGACCACCGCAGAACCCACTGGGCATGGTAATGCCGAAGCCATCACCTATACCCGGCCACATGTAACGCAGCACCAGCAAGCCCAGCAAACCACCGAGAGCCCACTGCAACAACAAACCGGCTTGAGAATATGCCCACATGCGCCCGATAGAACCACCCTGCCCCTCACTACGCTGTGAAGTAAGAGCCAAGGAACCGAAAATAAAGGCAATGAGAATGCCGGCGTATGTGCCCGTTTGGGTGGAGAGGGGCAACACATCCGCCCCGCCCGGCCCCAAAGCCAAGCCGAGGAAGCCCGCAGCCAAGCTCGGCGGGATGAAAAACTTCTGCATCAGCTTCATCTTAACGCGCAGCCACTTACAGACAAGCAGCAAGCAAGAGATGACGCCGAGATCAACAAATAAGGTCCAAGGAGAGAATGCTTCCATAATTACGCGCGCGCATTATACACAGAAATATTGCAAAATCAAGCTTTTTCTGCCAGTTATTCAATGAAACGCGCCGTCGCGGGGTCACAACTATGAACCAACACCCCCAAATGAACAACAAAAACATCACCCGCTACACCTACGAAAACACCGATTTTCAGGGCTGGAGAGTCAGTATACAGCGCTGTGGGCGCATCATCACCCGCTATTTTTCGGACTTACAATGCGGTTCTGAAGAGGAATCGTACCGCCAAGCGGTGGACTACAGGGATGAAGTATTTGCCCAGATGGCGCAGCACCGCAATGACCTGCCGGACTACATGGACCACGAACTGGCACACCTGCAAGAACTACTGCGGCACAAGGAAAACAACCTTATTCCGGCTGCTCCTCATCGGGGCGGGAGGAGGAAGGGTTGAGCATCGGGTACAGCAACTCCCGCAGCGGCTCACAACCATAATACTCCGCCTGTTCAATGCGGGCCAAGTGGATGGTAATTTGCTGCAAATAGTTGATTAATCGCGTTTTGAGCTCCGGCGTATTTTCAATATGGCGCCAGAGCTCATTTGTCTCCATTTGGTCGTGCAATGAGTTCAGATAGCGGAAATTGTCCTGCAAAGTCCCAACAGCAGCCGCCGAGGAGGCAGCATCCGTCACCCCGGCCAAGATCTCTTGCTGCTTGCTCAGCCCCTCCGCCAAAGCAGAACACACGCTTTCCGGGGTAGCGGCAGCGGAGGCAACGCATACAGAGGCAAGACCTAACACAGAGTGAACGAAAAAGTGTTTCATGGCTTGAATTCTAATGGTCGAAGCGCCCGTTGTCAAGAGGAATGATAATGAAGCTGCGGAATATGCAGATTTTTCTTGGCAAAGCGAGTGCAAAAAGGTAAAATACGGCTAGGTACTTAACTAACACGCATTTGGCCATGTCTCAATCCATTCTCATCGTCATACCGGCGCGCTATGCTTCCACACGCCTGCCGGGTAAGCCTCTTGTAAAAATCGCCGGCAAGGAAATGATTCGCCGCGTTGCAGAAATTGCGGATTCCATCTGCCGCCATAATGAGGACTGCAGCTATGTTGTCGCAACGGATGACACCCGCATTCTCGACTTCTGCACCGGTGCAGGGATTCCCGCCGTAATGACGGCCGAGACCTGCCGCAGTGGCACGGAGCGCTGCTGGGATGCCGTGAGCCAGCAGGAAAAAGCCCCCGCTTTCATCATCAACCTGCAGGGCGACAACCCGCTGTGCCCGCCGTGGGTCATCCAGCAGCTCATCGACGCTTGGAAATCCGCCCCGGCAGATGTATTCACCCCTTGCATCCACTTGGATTGGAACGAATACGACCGCTTGGTGGAGAGCAAGAAAACCACCCCCTACAGCGGCACCACCGTGCTGGTGGACAAAGACGGCTACGCCATGGCCTTCTCCAAGAGCACCATTCCCGCCATCCGCAAACCGGAAAAAGCCCGCGCCGCGCTTGAGAAGAGCCCCGTACGCCGCCACGTGGGTCTGTACGCCTACACCCTCAGCGCCCTCAAGAACTACTTTGAACTGCCGGAATCCGATTACGAGATTGGCAGCGTAGAGGGCCTGGAGCAAATGCGTTTCCTCTACAACGGGCTGCGCGTCAAGATGGTGGAAGTGAACTACCGTGGACGCAAAACCACCAGTGGCGTAGACTCTCCTGAGGACATTGAGCGCGTAGAGGCCATCCTCGCAGAATACGGTGAATATGAGCTCTGATACCGCTACAGAAGCCCTGAAAATACCGCAGCACCTTGCCATCATCATGGATGGCAATGGTCGCTGGGCGGAGAAAAACAAAGTTTCGCGCTCCAAGGGGCACGAGACCGGCGGCCAATCCGTGCAGCGCATCATAGACCTCTGCATAGAGAAAGGCATACCGTGGCTCACGCTCTACGCCTTCTCCACGGAAAACTGGGGGCGCTCCAAGCTGGAGGTAAGCTACCTGATGAACATGCTGGCCAAGTTCCTCAAGGAGCGATTGCCTGAGCTCATGGCCAAAAATGTGCGACTGCATGCCATCGGTGAGCTGGATATGCTGCCGAAAAAATGTCGCAAACAGCTGGATGAATGCTTGGAGAAAACAGCAGGCAACACCGCAATGCACACCGTGCTGGCACTCTCTTACGGCTCCCGTCAGGAAATCACAGCCGCTGCCCGCAAGCTCGCAGAGCAAGTGCAGCAGGGGCTGCTGCGCCCGCAGGACATCACACCGGAGCTGCTCGGCCAAAACCTGTACACCGCCGGCATGCCGGATCCGGATTTGCTCATCCGCACCAGCGGTGAAATGCGCATCTCCAATTACCTGCTGTGGCAAATCAGCTATTCAGAGATATGGGTAACAGATGTGCTGTGGCCGGATTTCGGGCGTGAGGAGCTGGATGAAGCCTTGCGGGCCTACACTGCGCGCAACCGCCGATTCGGCAAACGCTGAAGCCACTTACAAGCACATTTTCAAACTCACCTTTTCCTTACCGCGCCCGCTCCGCAATCGCAGAGCGGGCGCATTGTCTCCCCTGCCCTGAAAAAAGCAGATAATAACAAACAAAAAAGCACCAATTTCAGAAAAGGATGATTGACGAGCCCCGAATTATGGTGTAGTATAGGGGACAGGCGCAGGACTCCGTTCATGTGCCGTAGCTTAATACTTCACCACCTCTCCGTCCCGTGTACTCAAACGAAAATTATCTCCTGGATCTTCTGGTAGAAGCCGGCGCGATAGACGCCGGAACGATTGATGGCATCAAGGCCGAGCTTTCACCGCTCGACAGCGCCATCGAGCACCTGATTAAGAACAATTACTTAACGGCAGAATACATTGCACAGGTTGCAGCGTACAACTCCGCCATGGAGTACGTGGACCTCACTACTTTTGAGGTAGAGCCGAACATCATTGCCGGCATCAACGGAGAGCTTGCTCGCCGCGTAGGTTTCCTGCCCATTGGGGATGACGGCTACTCCCTGCAAGTAGCCATTGCCGACCCCTTCGATATGGAGACACTGGACAGCCTGCCCCAGTTCCTCGGCAGAGAGGTCTCCTTCTTCGTCACCTCCGAGCCCGGGCTGAAGAAAGCCATCGACAAATACTATCCGGAGAAGAAGCAGTACGCCAAGGGTGACTCGGAAGCCCCTATCATTGAGCTAATTGACAACATGTTCAACGAAGCGCACGAGATGCGCGCCTCCGATATTCACATCGAGCCCATGGAAGACCGCATCCGCATGCGCTACCGCGTGGACGGCCGCTTGGTGGAGGTGGCCAACCACCCCAAAAAGCTCCTCGGCTCCATTGTAGCCCGCTTGAAGGTGATGAGCTCCAGCATGAGCATTGCGGAAAAGCGCGTACCGCAGGACGGTCGTATCGAAATGGATCTGCGTGATGGCGCCCACATCGACCTCCGTGTGAGCACCGTGCCCACCAACCACGGCGAGTCCGTGGTTATGCGTATTTTGGACAAATCCGCCCTTTCCCTCGGCTTGCCGCAGCTGGGTTTCCTGTCCGACGACGAGGCCACCTTCGACCGCTTGGTCACGCTGCCTGACGGCGTGATTTTGGTGACGGGCCCCACCGGTTCCGGTAAGACCACCACGCTGTACGCCTGCTTGAACCACCTGAACCGCCCGGACAAAAAGATCATCACCGCGGAAGACCCCGTGGAATACGAGATGGCGGGCATCAACCAAGTAATGATTCGCTCAGAAATCGGCATGACTTTCGCCGCGGCTCTGCGAGCCATGCTTCGTCAGGCCCCGAACATCATCATGGTGGGCGAAATTCGAGACGGGGAGACCGCCGGCATTGCCATTCAGGCAGCCATGACGGGTCACCTCGTGCTCTCCACCCTGCACACCAACGATGCACCCTCCTCCGTGGCGCGTCTTGCGGATATGGGCATCGACCGCTTCCTCATCGCCTCCGCCGTGCGTGCCATCATGGCACAGCGTCTGTGCCGCAGCCTGTGCTCCTGCCGCATCCCCGGGCAGCTCACGCCCAAGCAGGCGGAAACCCTCGGCATCGACATCAACCGTCAGGTCATGGTGCCCAACCCGAACGGCTGCGCTAAGTGCCGTGGCAAGGGCATGAAGGGCCGTATGGGTATCTTTGAAATCTTCCAAGTCACGGATGACGTTCGCGGGCTTATCAACTCGAACCTCACCTCCGCTCAGCTGCGCAAACGCGCTCGCGAGCTGGGCATGCGCACCCTGCGCGAGGACGGCATCCGCAAGGTATTGGCAGGCCGCACTACGGCAGATGAAATCATCCGCGTGACCACCGGCGACGCCAGCTGATAAACCTCACACTCCACACTTACTCACCGCACACTTTTCTTATTGATATGGATACTGATGTAACACTTGAGGTTTTCATCAACAACGGCATTATGGACAAAGCCTTGGCGCGCGACGTCAAGGAGGAAATGTCCAACAGCGGCAAAGAGCTTTGGGAAACGCTCGTCGACTTCGGCGTCATCGGTGGCCCGGAGGACTTCTGGCAAATCATCGCGACGGAGGTAGGCGCACAGTTCATCTCGCTGGAGGGCTTCATCCCCCCCGCAGAGGTGCTGGAAATGGTGCCGGCCGCCCAAGCCCGCATGCACGGCGCCCTGCCCATCGAATACCGCGATGGTGAGGGGCTTTACGTCTGCTTAGAGGACCCGCTGAACCCGCAAACGGTGGACGACCTGCGCATCGCCACCGGGCACGACATCTACCTGTACGTGGCGGCGGACTACGAGGTACGCGCCCGCATCTCAGAGTACTACGGTGGCGCAGAGGCCGCCATGGGCGACCTGATGGATGAGCTGGGCGGCATGAGCGTAGGCAGCCAAGACGGCACGGATGAAGCCAATGCAGCCCCCATTATCAAGTTCGTCAACCTCGTTATCACGCAAGCCATTAAAGAAAAGGCTTCCGATATTCACTTAGAGCCCTTTGAGCACGAGTTCAAGATTCGCTACCGTGTGGACGGAGCCTTGTACGAAATGCAAGCCCCGCCCCCCTCACTGGCGAACTCCGTGATTTCCCGCGTGAAGGTGATGGCAGGCATGAACATTGCCGAGCGCCGCGTGCCGCAAGACGGCCGTATCGTGATGAAAATCGGCAAGGGCGGTGTGGATATGCGTGTGAACTCCCTGCCCACCCAGTACGGTGAATCCGTGGTAATGCGTGTGCTGGACCGCAACAGCGTGAGCCTCAACCTTGACAACCTGAACCTCTCTCCCCGCCTGCATGAGTACATTATCGATACCGTCAACAAGCCCAACGGCATCTTCGTGGTGACCGGCCCCACCGGTTCCGGTAAAACCACCACGCTGTACGCAGCCCTGCGCGAAATCAACACCGAGGACACCAAAATCCTCACCGCGGAGGATCCGGTGGAATACGACATCGACGGCATTGTGCAGGTGCCTATCAACGAGGCCATCGGCGTGACATTCCCGCGCGTGCTGCGCGCCTTCCTGCGTCAGGACCCGGACCGCATTCTCGTGGGCGAAATTCGAGACAAGGACACGGCTCAGATTGCCATTCAGGCTGCTCTGACGGGTCACTTGGTGCTCTCCACCCTGCACACGAACGACGCCGCCGGCGCCGTGACGCGATTCATCGACATGGGCGTGCAGCCCTTCCTGCTCTCCGCCACCATCTTGGGAGTGCTGGCACAGCGATTGGTGCGTACCATTTGCCCCTACTGCAAGACGCCGTACACGCCGTCTAACACCCTGCTCAACCAGTTGGGCATCAACCCAGCCCTCATCGGCCAGCAGCAGTTCTTCACCGGAGCTCGCTGCGACAAATGCGCCAACACCGGCTACAAAGGCCGTAAGGGCATCCATGAGTTGCTGAACGCCTCGGACCCCATCCGTGAGCTCATTACGCAGAATGTACCCTCCATCGTACTCAAGCAAAAAGCCATAGAGCTGGGCATGAGCACGCTGCGCGAGGATGGCATCCAGAACATCTTTGAGGGTAATACCACCATCGAAGAGGTGCTTAAATACACCTAAAGGCTTGACGTCCCCCCTCACATCTGCTATCTTTTACAAGTAATCCACAATTTTCCATAACTTACACCAAACATTATGCCTAATTTCAAATATACAGCACTGGACCAAAACGGTGTGGAGAAGACCGGCATCATCACCGCTGACAGCAAAATGGCTGCAGCTGAGATGGTGCGCGCACAGGGTCTTTTGCTGCGCGATTGTGTGGAGGCCTCCAAGAGCGCCAAACCCACCGCCCCCAAAGAAGCCCGCAAGAAGGGCGAGAAGAAGAAGAAAACCTCCGGTGGCAAGGCAGGCGCATCCGTTAAGCAAAAGGAGCTCATGATTTTCACGCGTCAGCTTGCCACGCTGATTGACGCCGGTCTACCGCTGTTGCAAAGCCTTAACGTACTGCAAAAGCAGGAGCCGAACCCGAACCTGCGCGCCACCATTGCCGCCTTGGCAGAGTCCGTACAGGGTGGTTCCACCTTCTCGGAGGCTCTCTCCGCCTACCCGAAGCTCTTTGACCGCCTGTTCGTCAACATGGTGAAGGCCGGTGAAATCGGCGGTGTGCTCGAGGTAGTGCTCAAGCGCTTGGCTGAGTACCAGGAAAAGGCCAACAAGCTGCGCAGCAAGATTGTGTCCGCCATGGTGTACCCGACCATCATCATGGTCATTGCCGTGGGCATTCTCGTATTCTTGATGTTGGTGATTGTGCCGCAGTTCAAGGAGATGTTCGCCGGCCAGAACATGGAGCTGCCCGCACTCTCCGAGTTCGTGTTCAACTTCTCTGATAAGTGCATGGAGTGCACGGTACCGTACATTCCGAACGCCATCTTCCTGCTGTTGCTCATCTTTGCAGCGGTTGCAGGTATCTCCGCATGGAAGCGCACCGCTGCCGGTGCCCGCGCGGTGGACAAGATGATGCTCAAGGTGCCCAAGCTGGGTCACCTCACCCGCGTGAGCTCCGTGGCTCGCTTCTCCCGCACCTTCGGCACCCTCGTTTCCTCCGGCGTGCCGATTCTGCAGGCGCTCATGATTACGCGTGACACCGCCGGCAACGTTGTGGTGTCCGACTCCATCAACAAGATTCATGACGCTGTGCGCGAGGGTGAATCCATCGTTACGCCCATGAGTGCAGCCTCCTACATCTTCCCGCCCATGATGATTTCCATGGTGGACGTGGGTGAAGAGACCGGCCAGCTGCCGGACATGCTCATGAAGGTGGCTGAGGTGTACGATGAAGAGGTGGACAACAGCGTAACGGCACTCACCGCCATGCTTGAGCCGCTCATGATTGTCTTCTTGGCTCTCGTGGTAGGCAGTATCGTCATGGCTATGTTCATGCCGATGATGGAAATCATCAAGAACGTATAACACGCATGAAATACCGTAATCTCAGAACCGCTAAGGGCTTCACCCTCATCGAGATTTTGGTGGTCATCGCCATTCTCGCTGCCCTTTCGGCCACGGCATGGGTTGTCTTTGACAGCGTAACCGACAAACAGGACAAGTCCACCGCAGAAATGCAAATCGGCAAGCTTGCTGCCTGCATGACGGAGTTCATGTCCAACGCGGAGATGCATGACAAGGTGCTCTACGGTGAGGGTGATGAGAACAGCGCCTTTGCCCTCTACAAGATGCTCAACAGCGACTTCAACGGCGACGGCGAAAGCGACTCCGTGAAGGGAGTAGCGCTGCCCATCGCCTGCAAGGAGCTCACGTACTACGACCAGGGCTCGGGTGAAAAGCCGGAAGGCTTGCTCTACTCCAAAAATGAGGCCGGTCAGTTCGTCATCCTCGACCCCTGGGGCAGAGGCTACCGCTACCGCTTGGGCTACGGCCGCAAGGGCGTGCGCAGCTCCGCCGCCTCCAAAGGTGGCAAGGTGAAGCGAGCCAAAGATGCGGATAAGCCGCGTAAGGGGCCGGGTGTCAACGTGGATTTCGACATCTTCACGCTCGGTCCGGACGGCTTGGGTGACGGCCTGAGCAACAAGGGCGAAAATGAGGACAACGTGTCCAACATCAAGTTCCTGAAGGGCTGATAAAACTCACATTTTAACCTTTAACCAAAGTGCCCGTACCTTTGCAGCAAAGATACGGGCACTTTCACACCTGACACAGCATGAAAAAAATCACCGGAATCCTCATCTGCGCCGCAGCGGCCTTATCCGCCACCATGACCGTTGCCTGCAAAGAACCGGCAAGCGCCTCCGGCACCCAAAAGGAGCAAAAGGCAGCTGAGCCCAGCGCCACCCCCGCGGCGGATGCCCTTGTAAAGCGCCTTACGCCAAAATTCGCCAAAAAAGTAAAGTTCAAACTGAGCGAAAAAGCGGAGACGCCCATTATCAGCGGCGCCGGCAGCAGGCTGACCATCACGGCGGCGAATGAGCGTGAATGCATACGCGCCTACGGTTACTACCTGCGCAACATTGCACACGTGCACTTCTCATGGAATGGTGACAACAGCAGTGGCGCGCGTTTTGTGGTGCCCACCAAGAAGATAACCGTACCCGCCGCCCTGCCCTTTAACTACGCGTACAACTACTGCACGCTCAGCTACACCGGAGCACACTGGGACAAGAAGCGCTGGGAGCGCGAGCTGGATTTGCTGGCGCTGAGCGGCTACCGCTATGTGCTCGTGACATCCGGTTTGGAAAAGGTATGGCAGGAGTTCCTGCGCGAGCTGGAGTACCCGGAAGATAAGATTGCGCAGTTCATCCCGAACCCTGCCTTCTCCGCCTGGTGGAACATGGGCAACCTGGAGGGCGAGGGTGGCCCGCTCTCGCAAAAGCTCATTGACAGCGAGGCGGAGCTCGGGCGCTTCATCGTGCAGCGCCTCGGCGAGCTCGGCATGGAGCCCGTGCTGCAAGGCTACGTCGGTTTCTTGCCGCATGACTTCCCGCAAGCCGGGCTGAACGGCAAAATCCTGCACCAGGGCAAATGGTGCGGCTACAACCGCCCTGCTGTGCTGCAACCCACCTCCGAGGCATTCCCGGGCATTGCGGACCTGTGGTACAAGCACCTGCACCAAGTGTACGGCACCACCGCGAAAGCCTACGGTGGCGACCTCTTCCACGAGGGTGGCAACAAGGGTGATACCAACCTGACAGAAGCGGCAAAAATGGTACAAGCGTCCATGCTGAAGGCCTCACCGGAATCCGTATGGCTGCTGCAGGCTTGGGGGGGCAACCCCGACAAGCGACTGCTGGACGGCTGCGACCGCGAGCACACCATCATCCTCGCGCTCAACAAAAATCTCTCCGCCAAATCACCGCAGAAGTTCAACTACAACAACTTGCCCTACGTGTGGTGCGAGCTCGCCAACTTCGGCGGCAACACCGGCATGTACGGCGGTGTGGAGGTGCTGGAAAACCTCAGCTCCGAGCACACGGACACCATCGGCATCGGCCTCATCTCGGAAGGACTTGAGACAAACCCTCTGTACTATGCCTTGGTCACGGAGCGCATCAACAACCGTGGCATCATTAACCGCGAGAAGTTCCTCAAAAACTACGCAAAAGCTCGCTACGGCAGCACGCATGAGCAGCTGATGAGCTCCCTGAACCTCATCATGAACGGCATTTACAAGCCGGACGGCATCCGCGAAGGTTGCTTGGAGAGCATCCTCTGCGCGCGCCCGAACCTGAGCGCTACAAAGGCCTCCACTTGGTCCAACCCGAAGATGTACTACAACCCTGCCGAGGTAGAGCGAGCCGCCGTCGCCATGCTGCAGGCAGGTAAGGAGCTGGGCGCCCCCCTCACCAAGCTGGAGACCTACCGCTACGACCTCGCGGACCTGTGCCGCCAAGTGCTGGCGGACCGCGCCCGTGTGCAGCTGGCGCGCTGCAAGGCTGCGTACGACAAGAAAGACCGCGCCGCCTTTGCCAAGGAGAGCGCAGCCTTCCTGCAAATCATCCGCGACACGGCGGAGGTGCTGCGCTGCTCTCGCTTCTTCTTGCTGGGGGACTACCTTGCAGGCGCGGAGAATCGCGCCTCTACCCCTGAGGACAAGGCAACCATGAGCCGCTGTCTCAAGCAGCTGTTCACCACCTGGCGCACGGATGTGAGCGTGCTCAATGACTACGCGCACCGCCAGTATGCGGAGCTCATGCAGCACTATTACCTCGAGCGCTGGAAGGCTTACTTCGAGCTCTGCTCCAAGCAGCTGGATGGTACCGCCTCCGCGGCTGACATGGGAACGACCGAGAAACAAGTCACCACCAACAACGGCGAAGCCGTGGAATACGTCAAGGTGCGCAACCCCCGTCTGGACGCCATCGACACCGCCTTTGCCACCTCCAAAATACCCCTTCTCACCAAACCCTCCGGGGATATCATGAAGGTTGCGGAAAAAGTGCTCTCTGCCCCCAAGCAGTAAGCCTACACCATATCAGTGACTTCAATTTCACGCCCGCTCGGTACTCACCACCGAGCGGGCGTGTTGCATAAAATTTATCGAACATTATCGAATACAGGTATTTTACTTACTTTTTCTCTCCCTATTTAGCTCGTTTAGACTCTTTTATTATCTTTTTGCGCGTTTTTGCTTGACAGCCGGCATATAAACACATAGAATCAAAACGCAACCAGCAATGAAATGCGGTTCTTAACTAAACACAAACACAGGTATGGATACACAACAAACTCAAGAAGAGCAGCCTAAAAAGCCCTCTAACCTCAAGCCGATGCTGAAAAAATTAGGGATTGGATTAGTCAAATTACTCTGTTTAGTCTACGCATGGCCCTTTTGGAGAAAAAGTTTTGTTAGCTTGTTCAAAATAAGGGCAGCAGCTGAAGTTGCCGGTATAAGAAGCCAAGCAAATTCAGCATGGACCTTTGGAAATGAGTTAACTCCGGCCGAACGACAACAATTGAAGGAAACCGAGGGAAAGGGCGGATGCTTTACGGTGATTGCTCAATTATTATTTGTCCTTCCGTTCAACTTAATAATTGCACTCGCTCTCAGCTTGCCGACCTTCGGTCTAATTGCATTAATTGCATCCATTACAAAATAATCCGCATTCAAACTAAACAATTCATAAAATGGGGTAGCTGTAACTACCCCTCATTTTAATAAGTTATATATGAGCGAAAAAAAAGAAAAACCGGGGTTATATTACCTCGTTATTGTTGTATATCTGGCAATCTTAGTTCTTGCCGGTAAATGCATATATGAGGTAAGCCAAGTCTCAACCCCAAATGGGTGCGCAGCGGAAGAATGGAAAACCATACAAGGTGGTGGATATTGTTTTAATATACTGATAGTGTATGCACTGGGCGTGTATATATACTATCATGAAAAATTAAATTTCATCGAAAACACATCAAAAAAGATTGATTGTGTTCGCCTACTGATTCTCATGGTAGCGATTAGCTTTAACATCCTGTATGTAAACAGCTATATATTATACCATAATGCAGGCTTCGCCGAACTTCAAAGCGCGATGGGAAGCGTGGTGCTATTAACTATCATTTTCTGTCATTATTGCCATAACTATGAGAAGCATTTGGCAAAAACCGAATCGCTGCTCCAAAACGCAAGGGGAATAACGACTCGTTTTTTTGCAGACATCATTATCTGCACTATTTATATCCTGGTAATCCTCAACACATCAACGGTAGACGGTCTTAAGGCAGACTCTTTCATTTCGTTATTATTCTAATACAACCTGTAGCTATGAATCAACCTTCAATACATCAAACAAATACCGGCACAAGCCGCATTATATTTCTATCTTTATGGGGCGCTTTGCGCATTATCTTAACAGAAATCGGATTATTTGTATTTCATACCATAAAAGCGACCATCTGGCTGATACGAAAAGTATTTAGAATAGCTCAAACGGTTTCAAATACTTTTGATGATATACGTAGTGAGGCCAGCAGAAATGAATCTGGTAGCTCCTCATCATCGAGCAGCTCCTCAGGCTCGACAATCATTCCACCAATCGCGAACATAAAAGAAGATAGAGACAAGGGGTACATAGAGTGTTACGATATATACGGCAGCCTTTATAAAAAAATATATATAGCGGAAGAATTTATTTGGGCAGCCGTAAAAAGCGACTTAATAGTAGTGCATAAAGAGGATGGGACTTATGACATCTACGATCTGTACGGCCATTATGTTGAGAACAGAAGATATTGTCCTTGATATCCCGGTTGCGGTATGCGCCCCCGGTCAGGAAGGCTCAACCGGATACAGTAACCCATGCCCTGTAGCGCAACGCTACGGGGCTTTTTGCTAGGTACTTCCTGCCCATGCAAGGGTTGTAGTTATTTCGCGGAAGAAGGGGAAGCAGAGGCGCGGGAATCCCTGCCGGGGCGGGATTGGCGGGGGCGGCCGGGGCGGTGGCGTGGGCCGTGTGGGTTATCACGCATGCGCTGCAGGCGCTGGCGCAGGGCTTTGGTGCGCTCGTCATCATAATCCTGCAGGAGGGTTCGGATTTCCTCTTCTTGCTGGGAGCGACCTTGCTCATGCTGGGGATGCATGGCAACGAGCATCACCAAGCGCTCACGCACCTCCGGAGTAAAGTCCGCACGCTCAGTCAAGAAGGAAAGGATGGCCAAGGTGCGCTCATTCTCCAGAGCGGCTTGCTCAGACTTCCCCGCTGCAGCCAGTTGCAAGGCGTAGCGATCGCGCACGGTCAAGAAAAACATGATTGCCTCGCTTTCCGTCGGGTTATCCGCCAGCACGGCTTGAGCATAAGCGGCAGCTCGCACCATATCCACACCTTCCGCCGTATTACGGCCGGGCTGGGTTGCCAAGCGCAAGTACAGGCGCTTAGCCTGCTCTGAGTCCGGATGCGTTTTGAGAATATCGTCCAACAAAGCAACAGCACTTTTGCCTTCCGGGGATAATTGTTGGCGAAGAGAAGGCGGCAGCCATGAGGACAAAATCTCTACCCGGTACAGTTGAGCCTGCAAGTTCTCCGGTTTTTCCGCCAGCAGTCGCTGCAACAATGCCACCATGCGCTCCGCCAAGGCATTTCTACCACCGTCCGGAGTGGACGGCGGGGCTCCGACGGGGCGACTCAGAGGAGCGCCACCCGGACGGCGGCGGGCATGAAGGGGGCGGGCAGATATATTGCAAGCCAACTGCAAGGCGCGCACCAGTTGCAGGCGCGTCTCAAAATTCGCCCCTTGAGGCACGGTGGCTTCTAAGCCACGCAGCAGGCCGAGCGCCTCCTCATGGCGGCTTTGTTGACCTTGGGAATAAATGGCCAAGGCAAGGCCGATGGTAGACTCCACATGAGAAAGCGCACCTGGGGTAGAGGACTCCACAACGCGGCGGAAGTAGGTTTCAGAGGTTTCAAACTCAGCGGTTTGCAGGGCAATGGTCGCGAGAATGGCCGCGGCCTGAGCCACCTTGTCACTACCGTTTTCCGCACGGGAAACAAGCTGCTCATAGTAGGGCATGAGGTCCTGCAGCAAGCGGGCATCCGCCGGGGTGGGGCTAAGCAGGGAGTTTTCATCACCGGTGCGGGACACCATGGAAGAGAAGATGCGCTGCAAGCAAGCATCCGCAATCTGCGCATTGCGCTCCGCCAAGGCGCGCTGCTCGTTTTCATTGCGCAGGGCAACATCCGCGCGGCGGGCATTTTGTTCCGCCAGCAAGCGCTGCTCATTCTCGTTTTTCAATGAGCGACTGACACTGGCCAAGCCGATGGAAACGCTGGTGAAAAGCAGCACGACGGATACGGCAGCCACGTGACTCCACAGCGCCACGGCAGGGCGACGCTTCATCCACAACACATAGCGGCGCAGGTAAGAGGCAGCGCGGGCTTTCACGGGCTCACCGTTCAGGTAGCGTTGCAAATCATCCGCCATGTCCTGCATGGAGGCATAGCGATCCGCCGGTTCATAAGAAATGGCTTTATTGATAATGGCGCCGATTTCTCCGTAGCCCTTCAGCGGCAAGAGTGAGCCACTGCATATATTCTGCACGAGCTTGCCGGGCTCCGTCTCTTTGAAGACGGGGCGGCGAGCAATCAGCTCATACAGGGTCAAGCCCAAACTGTATTGGTCACCGGCGAAAGAGTTGATGCCCTTCATCAGGCGCTCCGGCGCCATGTAGCGCAGGGTGCCGTCATGGCTCTGGGTTACCAGCGGGGCGTCCTCACCCTCGTTCAGCACGGTTGCGAGACCGAAATCACTGACTTGCAGCACCCCTGAATTATCCAGCAAGAGGTTGCCGGGTTTCACATCACGGTGCACGACGCCATGCTTGTGAGCAAATGCCAATGCTCGCGCAGCCTGCAAACCGACACGGGCAATGGCTTTCTCATACGGCATGTTCGGGAAGGCGACGCCGATGCGCCCTGCGCTGACGCCCTGCCCGTTCACAAGCCCCATCACATAATATCTGTATGGGCCCTCCTGGCCCGCACCGAACACCTCTACAATGTTGGTATGGCGCAGCGCGGCAATCACGCGCGATTCATTCTCAAAAGCCTCACTGTGGCGAGGGTCAGAGCTCCACGAGGGAGCCAAAATCTTCACCGCTACCTCACGGTGCAAGGACTCTTGGCGGGCACGGAATACCGTACCCATACCACCACTACCGATGCGTGCCAGCAAGTGGTAATCACCCAAGCGCTCCGGGTAATGCGCCAAGGCCGGAGCAGGCGGCTGCGTGGTGCGGCCCAAGCCTTCCACATCCAGCATGACGGGGAGAATTTCACGCAAATCATCAGCGAGCTCAGCATGTTCCGCGGCAAACTCCTCCACAGACACGCGCTCGCCACTACGAACGCGCTCCAAAAAAGCATCTGCCAGCTCTGCCAGCAGCTCCTCCTTCTCCTCTTCCGTCATGAGCGGGGTGCGGTATATTAAAATTCTTCGTCCTTCAGCAAATCCTGGAAGCGTTTGAGAGCGCGCACGTAGCGGATACTGGCGGCTTTCGGGGCGATTTCCAGCACGGCAGCACATTCGTTATTGCTCAACTCCTCAAAATGGCGCAGCTCCAATATCTCACGGTCGGTAGCCGGGAGTTCCTGCAAAATGCGGCGGGCGAGAGCTTGGCGCTCCAAGCGCACCAAATGCGTACGCGGGCTGGAGATACTGTCCGCAAAGTTAGCCCAAGCATCAATGGAGGCATCATCCGCATCATCATCCCACGTGCTCTCCTTCATGGCATCACGCTTGCCGGCAGCCAAATGGCGACGCTCCAAGTCAGTCAGCGTTTGCAAGGCAATCTTGCGCAACTTGACGAACATGGGCACCTCCGGCTGATTTTGCAGGAAATCCAAGCGCTTGCCACAGGCCAAATAAGCCTCTTGCGCCACGTCATCCGCGCAGAGGCGACGCAACATCACTCGCGGCATGCGGGTCGCGAGCAGGCGCACCAAGCGGTCACGGTGCTCCAGCCATATTTCAGCCAACCACAGGTTTTGAGGTATTTCCGTCATGTTCAGAAGCTTCCTGAATGGTAGAACGAAAACCTGTGGCAGAATCTACAGGGAAAAAGGAGCTCAATCCGTGAGAGACTCCTCGCGCAAGTCGCGGCGCATCAGCTCCTCAAGGGCTTGCAGCGCAGGTTTACCGCAGTAAAGAATCTCATACATGGCATCTGTAATGGGGGTACGCACACCGAGCTTGCGCGCAAGCTGGTAAGTGGACAGCGTGTTGGGTATACCCTCCACCACCTGCCCGATGCGGGCTTGGCACTCCTCTACCGGCACCCCCTTGGCAATCAATCTGCCGGCAGTAAGATTGCGGCTGTGCTCGGAGTAGCAGGTTACCACCAAATCCCCCATACCGGAAAGCCCCATGAAGGTATCCATACGACCACCACGTGCCATGCCGATGCGGGTCATCTCCGCCAAGCCACGCGTGGCAAGAGCGGCGCGTGCATTGTCCCCCAAGCCAAGGCCGGCGCAAATACCACCGGCAAGGGCAAACACATTCTTAATGGCACCACCGAGCTGCATGCTCACCACATCCGTCGTGGTGTATATGCGCAAGTACGGCGTGCTCAGGCGGTGCTGCACGGCGCGGGCAATATCCAGATCCGCAAAGCCGATGAGCGTCAGGCTGGGCAGCTCAAGCACGATGTCTTCCGCATGGTTGGGGCCGGAAAGCGCACCGACGGGGCAGGAAAGCACGGACTCCAAAATCTCGGTCATGAGCAGGTTCGTATCCTTCTCTATACCCTTGGTGCAGCTCACCACGACGGCATTCTCCGCCAAACCAACGGCGGAAAGGCTCTGCGCCACACTGCGCATGGCAACACTGGGCACCACCACAATCACCAACTCTGCACCGGCAACATCTTCCCACTTGCTGGTCACCAGCACATTGGAGGGCAGCGGGCGGGCGCCCTTCACCCGGCACAAGCTGTGGCGGGTTTCTCGAATAATGGCGGCTTCCTCCTCGCGGTAGGTCCACAGCACGACCTCATCCCCGCTGTAGGAGGCAGTAAGAGCAAGGGCTGTACCCCATGCACCACCACCGATAATTGCAGTTTTTTTGTATTGGAAAGACATAAAATTCAGTGAGATTTTTTAGAAAAAGCTTTAGGTTCCGTGCCGTTGCAAAGGCGCACGATGTTGGTTCTGTGTTTCCAGACCACCAAGATGAAGATGAAGCCAAGCAAGCCCAGCACCATGGAATCCGCCGCACTCATAGCGCCGTCCACCATGTAAAAA
>CAJGCY010000008.1 GCA_904501955.1 uncultured Akkermansia sp.
CGTCAGCGACGCAGCGTAGGCCGACAGATAATGGCGAGGACCGGCGAGCCACGGCGTAGCAAGCGAGCGCAGCGAGACGCGAAGCCGGGAGCGAAGCGACGCTCCGAGCCGGGACGGGCGCGTGTCTTTTTGTTGTTAATGAGTTGCGGGTATTGCAAATCGCCACAAAAACACTATAGCCACAAAGCATCGCATTCTGTCGGCCTCCGCGCTGTCGCTATCGCTCCAACGCTCCGGGCTCGAATATTAGGGGGAAGCCTACCGGTGTTTTCGTCGCTTCGCGACTCCACCACCGGCTACTGTCTTTCGCCCCTCCGGGGCTTTGAATTCCGCTCGCCTGCGGCTCGCAAACTGTTCTTCAAATTCCGATTTATCGGGCTGCCGGCAATGAACAGAAAATGTCAACCGCTCGATACCGAAAAGGACGGCACGCAGCCGTCCTTTTCGGTATATTGGAGTTTGAGTTTTTACTTGCGGCGGCGGCGCATGGTGAGAGCAGCCAATGCCAGCAGGCTCAACGTTGCCGTGGCAGGCTCCGGGACAATACTCATACTCAGAGCACCATCAGCATATACCAAGCTATAGCCGCTCAAATCCGCACCATCCGCTGAGGTGATAGTAAAGTATTGCGTCAAATCCATTCCCTGTGTTATCTCCTCCGTAATACCCGCAACAGAGAGCGTTCCGATATTCTCAAAGAGTAGAATGGTGCCATCCACCTGGAGCAGGCTGATAGTAATGGGCGTATCTGCACTCAGGAACAGGTCGTTACCATTCATATTCACCGCAGTATTCAGGGTGATGGAGGTAGCTTCTCTCAAATCCAAATCAGCATCCACGGAAACACTCGGAGTAACGGCATTGCGCAGACCGAAGCTTGCAGACTCTTGCAAAGAAGTGAGGAATGCTCCGGATACGGTAATGATCTCAGAGCTGCTCAGCAAAGCGCCCTGCTCCAGCTCCAAATCACCAAGTGCCAGCGCTACCTCACTATCCAAAGAAGCCCCGCTGCGCACAGTCATATCCGCACCGGCAGCAATAGCTCCATCCGTGCCCTTCTCAAAGCGATAGTCCTTAGCTGCCACCTCTATATGCCCGGCGGACACAGTGCCGTTGATTGTCACGGTGCGATTTTCCGCCGCTGCATGGTCACCGAACAACACATTGCGCCCATCAGTAGAATAAGTATGGTAGTAATCACGATGCTCCTCGGCGATGTTATCACCATCCACCAGCACATCCCAGCCCGTGGATTCCGTCGGCAGCTCTTCCGTTGTTGCCACTTGAGCCTTCCACTCATTGCTGTTGCCGTTCCACACTTGGGCTTCATTCGCCACATCACTATACTCCGCCAGCATGTTCTGCAGCACCTCGGGAGTGTTGATTTGCGTGATGCCGCTGACATAGTATGCATAACCGGAAATGAAAGGAGTTGTACACGCCGCATCTGAATACAGCATCAACTTGCCATTTTCATCAACTTTCACGTACAGCTGAGTTGCTTTCGGCGTATAAGTACCGGAGGTACCGGTAGAGCCCTGAGTTCCCTCATAACTGGGTAGGCGACAATCATCAGAATCCGCAATAATAAGCGACTTGATACTACCATCCGCGTTTGTAGTCAATCCATAGCAAGTGAGCGTATGAGGATTGGCGCCATCCGTCACATTCAAGTGTGCAATCAATCCGGATTCCGTCTGGGTATATGTTCCGTTACTCTCCTCCAAGCCAAGCGCAGGCAATAGAGCCGATTTCAACGTACTCAAAGAGTTTACCCCGGTAATGGTAGCAGTATGTCCTAAAGGATTCGATTGACCATTGTGAATAGCCCCGAAGTACTCGCTGTAATAACCGCCTTGACTATCCACCCAGGTGAAGAACCAATTGGTACCGGTAGCTACTTCTCCGCCCATATTGCTGAAACCGCTGTTATAAAGAGCCTTCATCACATCCAAACGCATGGGGTCTGTAATAACCGGACTGTTGGACGGATTCATCACATTGTACAGTTGTCTCTTATAATCTGAACCATACGGAAGGGATGATACATCACCTTTACAAAAAACACCGTAATAGCTCTGCCAGTACTGAATCATATTACTGGCGGTATGAGCCCAGCACATGTAGCTATCACCATAACTCGAGCCGGAAACCCACCCTTTCTGGCTATCGTAAAAACGAGTAGAGTTCAGCAAGCTGTTTTTATCAAACGCCAATACGCCATTAGTAAAAGTACCGGCTACACCGTCTGCAATAAACCCCTGCGTCAAATCATAGGTATCCCCCACGGCAGCATGAGCTCCGGAAGTCACACCAAGCGCAGCAAGCAAAAAAAGCGTTTTCTTCATGACTGAAATACAAAATTAGCTGGGTTGTATCACTTACGGCGGCGGCGGGCAGCAAGAGCGGCGAGCGCCAGCAGGCTGAGGGTGGCGGTGGTAGGCTCAGGGACAATGCTCATGCTCAGGGCATTATTAGCATAGACCAAGCTGTAACCGCTCAAGTCTGCGTCATCCGTTGAGGTGATGGTGAAATATTGCGTCAAATCCGTTCCCGGAGTAATCACCTCCGTAATCCCCTCAATGGTAAGAACAGACAGGGTACCGACGTTTGCAAAGAACAGAATGGAACCATCCACCTCACTCAGGCTGATGGTAATAGGAGTCTGCGCACTGAGCAAGAGGTTGTGCCCATTCATATCCACCGCGGTATTCAGGGTGATGGAGGTGGCCATGCTCAAATCCAGATTGGCATCTACGGAAGCGCTCGGGGTAACGGCATTGCGCAGACTGAAGCTTGCGGACTCTTGCAAAGAGGTGAGGAATGAGCCGGTTACGGTAATGGTCTCAGTACTGCTCAGCAAAGCGCCCTGCTCCAGCTCCAAATCGCCGAGTTTCAGTGCTACCTCACTATCCAAGGAAGCCCCGCTGCGCACAGTCATATCCGCACCCTCAGCAATAGCACCATCCGTACCCTTCTTAAATTGGTAACCGGCAGCAGCTACCTCAATATGCCCGGCGGATACCGTGCCGTTAATGGTCACGGTGCGATTTTCCTCCGCAGCATGATCATCGAACAGGACATTGCGCCCCTCCAGAGCGTAGCCGTGGTAGTAATCGTGATGCTTGGCATCAATATTGTCGCCGTTCACCAGCACATCCCAACCGGTGGAGGCATCCGCAATCTCGCTATCAACCACATCCACCTGAGTTTCCCAAATGCCGCCGGTGCCTTTACCATTCCACACGGCAGCTTCATCCATACTGCGGTATTCTTTCAGCATGTTCTGCAGCACCTCGGGGGTATTGATGTAGGAGACCCCGTCAATGTAGGTACTTGAATTGATATAAGCGGAACTATTGGTTCTGTACAGAACCAATTTACCGTTTACCTCCTTGATAAGCAATTCCTTTAACTGAGTCGTACCTACTTCGCTTTGGAGCTGATAATCGCCATCGGCAATCAGAACGGTGTTCAAGGTACCATTTGCATCCGTCGTGAAGCCATAGCAATTGAGCACGTGACCACTGAGGCTCAACGCCGCCAACATGCCCTCTTGGGTCTGCACATAGGTGCCGTCAGCCTGCTGAGTAAAACCAAGCCCGGCAAGAAGCGCTTGTTTAAGAGCCTCTCTGTCATTATAGGCAAAGGTGGAATCAGCTGCAGAGGTTTGAGCCGCGGCGTTAATCGTCACAAAAGCATCTCTGTCAGAGTTACCATTGCCGAAGTATTCGGAATAGTACCCACCGGGGGTGCCGCAGGAAAAGGAATCATCGTAATCCTTGCCGGGATGCGGATTTGCGTAGGTCCACTCACCGTTTGCGTCCCACGGGTTCGTTGTAGAGTCCGCCTTGAAGAACCAATCTGCAGCATCCCCGAATGAACCACCCGTATTTTTCCAGCTATTGTAAAAGGTCTCAGCAATATAGAGTTCACGGGCATTGTTAACGTCCACGCCGCCGATATTTTCTACCCCGCGATATCCGTTAGGAAGATTGCGGGCGCTTACGGAACCGGTCGCATTCATGTTGCCGGTATCCTTATAGAAGACGCCGTACACATCCTGCCAGTATTGAATGGAATTAGTAGCCACGTGCGTCCAGCACATGAGGCTGTCATACTCCGTACCATCAGAATAGCTGCCGGTCCAAGGGCCGCCTTTACTGCTATCGTAAAGTCGTGAGGATTCCGCTTGCACCACTGCGGTGTAATTAAAATTCGAAGTTCCGTAAAACGTTGAAACTTTCACACCATCAACATGGTAAATCACTTTATCGTCATGAGCGATACTATCCCCCACAGCAGCGTGGGCGGAAGAGAGAGAAAGCGCGGAGAGAGCGAGGATGAAAAGCGTACGTTTCATGAGATACGGAGGAAATAAAATCTATTGCCCTGCATTCTATCAAATTCGCACCGGAACGCAAGCAGAAAAGAAGAAATAACATAAAAAAAAGAAAGAGTAAAAAGGGGACTGAAAAAAAACGGAGGGATGGAGGCAGGGGCGAGGGCACAAAAAGGCGAGGCAAAAAAAACGAAAAATGGAAGTGACTGAGCTTGACATTCAGCAGCGGAGGCGTATAATACGGCCCTCATGAACGCCGACGAAACAATCAAGAGCACCCCGCTGTGCGACAAGCACGTGGAGCTCGGAGCGAAGATGGTACCGTTCGCAGGCTGGAACATGCCTGTGCAGTATTCCGGAATTTTAGCAGAACACCACGCCGTGCGTAACGAATGCGGCGTGTTCGATATTTCCCACATGGGCCAGTTCTTGGTCAGCGGTGCCGGTGCCACGAAGTGGCTCAACGGCATGTTCACCAACAACCTGAACAAGCTGACGGACGGCATGGGGCAGTACTCCATGATGCTCAATGAGAAGGGCGGCGTTATCGACGACCTCATCATCTACCAGCTGGGCAAGGATGACTTCTTTGTGGTGGTGAACGCCTCCATGATTGACGAGGACTACGCTTGGCTTTCCGCCCGCAAGCCGGAGGGCATTTGCCTGGAGAACAAGAGCGACGCCTACGTTGGCTTGGCTATTCAGGGACCGAACTGCGAGGAGGTATTCGCCAAGATGTGCCCCGGCGTGGAGCTGCCTGTTCGCAACGGCATTCTGCAGTTCGAGGCAGACGGCGACGCCTGCGTGGTATGCCGCACCGGTTACACCGGCGAGAACGGCTTCGAGTTCTTCTGCCCCGCTGAGCAGGGTGTGAAGTGGTTCGAGAAGAGCATTGCCTGCGGTGCACTGCCCTGCGGCTTGGGTGCCCGCGACAGCCTGCGCTTGGAGATGTGCTACTCCCTGAACGGCTCCGACCTCTCCCCGGAGAAGACCCCGCTTGAGGCAGGGCTCTCCTGGTGCTGCGACCTGAGCAAGGATTTCATCGGCGTGGAGGTGCTGCGCGAGCAGAAGGCTGCCGGCCGCCCGACCGCCTTGGTTGCCATTGAGTACACGGGCAAGGGCGCACCGCCCCGCCACGGTTACGAGGTACAGCTGCCGGACGGCACCCCGCTGGGTGAGATTTGCAGCGGCGTGCTCTCCCCCTCCTTGGGCAAGGGCATTGCCATGCTCTATGTACCGGCTGCGCACAGCAAGATCGGCACCGAGGTGAACGTCGTGGTACGCGGCAAGGCCGTGCCCGCCGTCATCATCAAGAAACCTTTCCTCAAAAAATAACCCCCTACCAAACACACAAATACTATGAGCAATCCTGCTGATTACAAGTACTCCTCCGAGCACGAATGGGTAAGCCCCGCCGTAGACGGCGTGGTAACGCTCGGCATCACCGACTTCGCCCAGGCTGAGCTGGGTGAGGTTGTATACGTAGACCTCCCCTCCGTGGGCGACACCTTCTCCAAGGAGGACAGCATCGGCGCTGTTGAGTCCACCAAGGCTGCTTCCGACATCTACACCCCGGTTTCCGGCGAGATCGTAGAGGTGAACGAGGCCCTGGACGCAGAGCCCAACACGGTGAACAGCGACGCTTTCGGCGCCGGCTGGATTTGCAAGATTAAGCTTAACGATCCTGCTGAGCTGGACGAGCTGATGGATGCTGAGGCATACACCGAGTTCTGCAAGTAAAGCTAAAAAACCAAAGCCTTGCGTGTGGTAAGGAGCCGGAGGGCTGTACAGTCCCCGCCCCGCAAACCCTCGCAAGGCTTTGCTGCTTTTCTGACACCATCATTTACAGATACGTAAAAGCATATGATTACTGCTCAAACATCTTTCATTCCCCGCCACATCGGCCCGAATGAGGCCGACACCGCAGCCATGCTGGCCGCCATCGGCTTTGACTCCCTGGATGCGATGACGGACGCCATCGTCCCCGCCGACATCCGCCTGAAAGCCCCGCTTGACCTGCCCGCCCCCATGGCAGAGCAGGAGGCACTGGCCGCCCTGCAGAGCATGCTGGCAGCCAACAAGCCGGTGCGCAGCCTCATCGGCCAGGGCTACTACGGCACCTACATGCCCGCCGTCATCCAGCGCAATGTGTACGAGAACCCGAGCTGGTACACCGCCTACACTCCCTACCAGCCTGAGATTGCCCAGGGCCGTTTGGAGATGCTGATGAACTTCCAGACCATGATTTCCGGTCTGACCGGTCTGCCCATCGCCAATGCCTCCATGCTGGATGAGGGCACCGCCGCTGCAGAGGCCGTGCACCTCTGCGTAACGGAGAAGCGCAAGAGCGACACCTTCTTCGTGGCTGACACCTGTTTCCCGCAGACCATCGACGTTATCCGCACCCGCTGCGAGACCACGGGCGTGAACCTCATCGTGGGCGACTGGAAGAGCTTTGACCCCGCCTCTGTACCCACGCTGGCAGGTGTGCTCGTGCAGTACCCGGACAACCTCGGCGCCGTGGAGGACTACGCTGCCTTCTTCGAGAAGTGCCATGCAGCCAAGGTACTTTGCTGCGTAGCTGCGGACCTGATGGCTCTCACCGTGCTCAAGGAGCCCGGTGCATTCGGCGCAGATGTGTGCGTAGGCACCACCCAGCGCTTCGGTATCCCCATGGGCTACGGCGGCCCCGCTGCTGCCTACATGGCATGCACGGACGCCCTCAAGCGCAAGCTGCCCGGCCGCTACATCGGCAAGTCCATCGACAAGGACGGCAAGCCCGCTTACCGCTTGGCTCTGCAGACGCGTGAGCAGCACATCCGCCGCGAGAAGGCTACCTCCAACATCTGCACGGCGCAGGTGCTCACCGCCCTGCTCTGCACCTTCTACGCCATGTACCAGGGTCCGCAGGGGCTCAAGGACGTGGCAACCACCGCTCACCGCTTGGCAGCAGGCTTTGCCGCAGCTGTAAAGGCAGCAGGCTACAGCGTACCCGCCGGCACCTTCTTTGACACCGTGGCCTTCACCGCCCCGGGCAAGGCTGATGAGCTGGTAGCAGCAGCCCTCACCGCCGGTTACAACATCCGCAAGGTGGATGCCGACACCGTATCCGTCTCCTTCGACGAGACCACCACGGATGCCGACCTGAGCGCCCTGTGCAGCGCCCTGAGCCTGCCCGCAGCAGAGGTGCCCGCCGCCCCGGTATGGGGTGCAGAGTGGAACCGCAGCAGCGCCTTCTGCACGGAGACCTGCTTCAACGCGTTCCACTCCGAGACGGAGATGATGCGCTACATCCACACGCTGGAGTGCAAGGACCTTGCCCTCAACGAGGCTATGATTCCGCTGGGCTCCTGCACCATGAAGGCCAACTGCGCCGCCATCATGATGCCCATCACTTGGGCAGGCGTGACGGAGCTGCACCCCTTCGCCCCGGCAGACCAGTGCCAGGGCATGCGCGCCATGCTGGAGCAGCTCAAGCAGTGGCTCGCCGTTGTAACGGGCTTCCACGGCGTTTCCCTGCAGCCCAACTCCGGTGCTGCCGGTGAATTCGCCGGCCTGCTTACCATCCACCGCTACCAGGTAGCACAGGGTCAGGGCCACCGCAACGTGTGCCTTATCCCCAACTCCGCTCACGGCACCAACCCCGCCTCCGCCGCTATGGCAGGCTTCACCTGCGTGCCCGTGAAGTGCGACGAGAAGGGCAACATCGACGCCGAGGACCTCAAGTTCCAGGCCGAGAAGCACCGCGACAACCTCGCTGCCCTCATGGTTACCTACCCCTCCACCCACGGCGTGTACGAGAGCGGCGTGGCAGACCTCTGCCGCATCATCCACGAGAACGGTGGTCAGGTATACATGGACGGAGCCAACATGAACGCCCAGTGCGGCCTCACCAACCCCGGCACCATCGGGGCTGACGTGTGCCACCTCAACCTGCACAAGACCTTTGCCATGCCCCACGGCGGCGGTGGCCCCGGTGTGGGTCCCATCTGCTGCGCAGAGCACCTCACCCCCTACCTGCCGGGTCACATCTGCGAGGAGGGCCAGAACCACAGCGCCGTTTCCTCCGCTGAGTACGGCTCCGCTGCCATCTGCCCCATCACTTGGATGTACCTCGCCATGATGGGCTTCGAGGGTCTCAAGCGTGCCTCTCAGATGGCCATCCTCAACGCCAACTACATCGCCAAGCGCCTCGAGAATCACTTCCCGACCCTCTACTCCGGCGCTAACGGTTTGGTTGCTCACGAGTGCATCTTGGACACCACCATCATGCTCCGCAAGAGCCACCTCTCTGTGGATGACATGGCCAAGCGCCTCATGGACTACGGCTTCCACGCCCCCACCATGAGCTTCCCCGTGCACGACACCCTCATGGTGGAGCCCACGGAGTCCGAGAGCAAGTACGAGCTGGACCGCTTCATCGATGCCATGATCGGCATTCACGGTGAGATGGAGGCCGTGGCCAACGGCTCCGTGCCCGCGGACGACAACGTGATGGTGAACGCCCCGCACACCGCCCTCGCCGTAACGGCGGATGAGTGGAACCACGCTTACACCCGCGCTCAGGCTGCCTACCCGGCTGCTTGCCAGCGCCTGCACAAGTTCTGGCCCTCCTGCTCTCGCGTAGAGAACGCTTGGGGTGACCGCAACTTCTGCTGCACCTGCGACACCCTCGCTGAGCAGCAACAGTAAGCCCTACTCAGGCGATTAAGCCCATTTTCATCCCCCTGCATCGCACCCCCGATGCAGGGGGATTTTTTACCCCACCCCCGCAAAGTTCCTTTGCATTTCTGCACATTTTCACCCAAAGTTCCTTTGCATTTCTGCACGATTTCGCTCAAAGTTCCTTTGCATTTCTGCACGATTTCGCCCAAAGTTCCTTTGCATTTCTGCAAGCAATACAACAAAACCACTTGACAACCAATAAAAGAAATGCAATACTACAAGCAGCAACAAAAAGGAACACACATGAAACGTTGGAGCATCACTAAACTGGAGGCTTGGAAAAAGAACGCAAAACGCAAGCCGCTTTTACTACTCGGCGCGCGCCAAGTGGGCAAAACATGGCTCATGAAAGAGTTCGGGCGCCTCCATTACCCCAAAGTGGTGTACATACGCTTCGATAATGACCCATTCATACGCCAAGCTTTTGAGCAAGATTACGACGTGCAGCGCCTCCTCATGGCGTTACAGCTTCGCAGCGGTATTGACATCGATGCGAACACCCTCATCATCTTGGATGAAATACAGGAATGTCCGAAAGCTCTCACCGCCCTCAAGTATTTTTGTGAAGAGGCACGCCACCTGTCCATCATTGCAGCAGGCTCCCTCCTCGGCTTAGAGGAACACAGTGGCACCGGATTCCCCGTGGGCAAAGTGGACCGCATTTACATGTACCCCATGAGCTATACAGAGTTCTTGGATGCGTGTGGGTACGGCATGTACGTGGAACTGCTGCGCCGCCGCGATTGGAAAATGATTGAAACATTCCGCCCCAAGTTTGAGGAAATGCTGCGCTACTACTACTACGTGGGCGGCATGCCGGAAGCGGTTGCAGAGTTCGTTGATTCCCAAAACATGGTTGAGGTGCGTCGTCTTCAAGAAAGCCTGCTGGCGGACTACAAAAACGACTTCCGCAAACATGCTTCCGCTGCGGAAACTCACCTCATTACCCAAATTTGGAATACCATACCGGAACTACTGGCCAATGAAGACAAGCGGTTCATGGCATCTGCCGTAGAATCCGGCATCCGAGCAGCTAAACTCCGTGGTCCCCTGCGCTGGCTGCAAGATGCAGGGCTCACCCACACGGTGTCGCGAGTACGCACCCCGGAAATCCCGCTGGATGCTTACACGGATGCCGTATTCAAATTATTTTTCTTGGATGTCGGCTTACTTTCCGCCAAAAGCAAGCTCCCGGCTGCTCTCTTGCTGGAACAAAACAACATTTTCAAGCAATATAAAGGCGCATTGACGGAACAATATGTGCTCCAACAACTTTTGGCAGACTGCGCGCTGGAGCCATTCTATTGGTCAGCAGAGAGAGCTCAGGCGGAGATTGATTTTCTGTTGCAATTAGATGGCTTCCCGCTTCCTCTTGAGGTTAAAGCGGAACGCAACCTGCGTGCCAAAAGCCTGCATAGTTTTTGCAAGCGATTCAACAGCAGCTTAGCCATTCGTTCCTCCATGTCGCCGTATGAGCTCTCGTCCGTCGATTCCGGAGCATCAGCCGGGCCGTACACCTTGGTGGATATTCCGCTCTTCGCCATATCCACCCTTGTGGATGAAGTAAAATGTCACCTGTAGAGCGTTTCCTTTGCATTTCTGCACGTTTTCGCACAAAGTTCCTTTGCATTTCTGCACATTTTCGCTCAAAGTTCCTTTGCATTTCTGCAAACAACACCACATTACTGATTTATTTACGCACACTTACAACAAAACAAACAAAATCACAATTTCCCAAAAGGTCCGGGAGACTTCTAATAAGTCACATCAAGCTCGATAAATCGGAAGTTGAAGGGGGGGGTGTAGGATAATTTGCGAGCGCCAGCGCCTGCCACGGCGTAGCTGCGCAGCAGCGAAGACGGGAGCCTAAATTTGAGCCCCGAAGGGGCGCTATAAAATAGTCCGGCGGTGGAGCCCCGCAAGGGGCGGAACCCCGGGAAACGGCCACAAACATAAATGCGAACCCCGGAGGGGTGGCATAAAGCGTGGCACAAAAATGCCGCATTGTTTCAAAATACCGCGAACACCAAAAAACACGCGCCCACAACGGCTCGGAGCTCCCGTCTCCGCGTCTCGCTACGCTCGCTTGCTACGCCGTGGCCAGCCGCTTCGCTACGGTCCTCGCCATTATATGTCGGCCTACGCTGCGTCGCTTCGCTCCGTCGCTCCGGGCTCAATTTTCTTTTTTTACGCTACCCGGGGTTCCGCGGCTACGCCGCTCCACCGCCGGGCTATTATATGGCGCCCCTCCGGGGCTCCAAGTTAGGCTCACCTTCGGTTCGCAATCTCCCCTTCAACTTCCGATTTATCGATTTTCAAATCACAATTTTTCCACTGCCGAAGCGGGGTAAAATCCGGCATGCGGGAGCGCGAGACGGGGCACGGGGAGAGCTTACGGCTCTTCGTCAATATCCTCCGCGCGGGGGTGTGCCTGCCGGTACACCTGCTGCATGCGCGTTTTGGTGACGTGGGTATAGATTTGGGTAGTGGAGAGCGAGGAATGGCCGAGCAGCTCCTGCACGGAGCGCAGGTCTGCCCCGGCATCCAACAAATGCGTGGCGAAAGTATGGCGGAGCTTGTGCGGTGAAATGTGGAACGGTATGTCGGAGCAGCGCAGGTACTTATCCAGCATCAGCTGCACACTGCGCCCCGTCATGCGGCGCCCCAAACGGCTCAAAAACAGCGGTCCCTCCGGGTCCGGCACGGCTCGCTCCAAATAGCGCACGATAGCCTCCTTCGCATATTCACCCACCGGCACCAAGCGCACCTTGCGCCCCTTGCCCACTACGCGCACGCAGTCCTCACCGTGCATCAGGGCATCCGCATTCAGGCTCACCAGCTCGCTCAAGCGTATGCCGCATGAGTAAAACAGCTCCAAAATAGCGGCATCACGGTACGGGAGCCACTCCGGGCTCTTCTTATCCACCGGAGTGCGCAGAGGTAGGGAGAGCAGCTCCTCCATCTGGTGCAGGCTCAGGTGCACCGGCAGCCCCACTCGGGCACGCGGCAGGGTAAGCTCCGCCAAAGGATTACTGCTCAGCCCGGCTTTGCGCATCAAATACGCATACAGCGAACGCAGCGAGGCAAAGCGCTGGCGTATGGAGGCGGGCTTGAGCTGCTGCTGCATGGCCTCATACAACCACGCGCGGAACACATCTTCCGTGCACGCCTGCCAAGACTCGAAGCGCCCCCCCATCCACTCCACAAAGAGGCGAAAATTACGGCGATACGCCGATAGGGTGTGTTCAGACGCCCCCTTCTCCACCGCCATGTATTGCAGAAAGCGCTCCACGTCCGCCAGCGCTTCCGCCGGCAGCCCCCCGCATTCCTCTGCGCTCTCGTGCTTCATACCCTACTTTTTTAACACATTCTCCAGCGCGCTTCAATCCCAAATCGCGTACGCCCACCCCCCTATTTGCTAAACAAGGGTAGAAGATGCGTCAAAAGTTTCCGTTCAACCGACCGCAGGAAGCATAGACACGCAACGATTCATTTTTATCGCACAAAAAGCTTGACAAAAACACGGAGGGAGTGCATAAAGCGTGCGTCTACACGACGGAGGATAAAGAAGAAACACAAGAAACGAATGAAGAAACACCTGACCATACTAGCCGTAAGCGCCGCCATCATGACGGCTTGTTCCACCCAGAACGAGATTAACGCCATGGCACATGGGGGCTATGCATTCAAGCCTGCGAGTCTGAAATCCACGCCGAACCAAGTAGTGAACGGTGGTTACTGGGATAGACCCGCACACCTGACGGGCTCCCCCTGCATCGTGATTGACACGCAGCTGCAGCAAGCCACGTACTATGTGGGCAATCAGATTGTCGGGCGCTCCACCATTTCCTCCGGCAAGGCAGGTCATGGCACCCCGAAAGGAACGTTCAAGATATTGTCCAAGGACATCGACCACCGCTCCTCCACCTACGGCAGCATTGTGGATGCCGCGGGCAACGTGATGATTGCTGACTATAAGGCGGGGCAACCCATCCCGGCAGGCGGCCAATACCAAGGCGCGCCCATGAACTTCGGCA
This sequence comes from uncultured Akkermansia sp., assembly GCA_904501955.1. Lineage (GTDB taxonomy): Bacteria > Verrucomicrobiota > Verrucomicrobiia > Verrucomicrobiales > Akkermansiaceae > Akkermansia. The sequence continues at coordinate 13,105 of CAJGCY010000008.1, forward strand.
TGCAGATAACGAACACGGGCATCTGGATGCACGAGGGCTTGGTAACCGCAGCGCCGGAGAGCCACGGCTGCATACGCCTGCCGCGCGAGATGGCCAAGATTTTCTTTGAAAACACGGCTGTGGGCACCCCGGTCATCATCAAGTAAACACAACAAGCCGTTTTTATGTACAAGCGCGCCTACACCCTGTTGCTGCTAATCCTTGCCCTGCTGCAAACAGCGTGTGGCCCGCTGGACGCACCTGCGCCGACCTATGCGGAGTTCTTAGAGACACATCGGGATAATTACCCCGCCTGTATGGATGTGTACATGAACCGCGAGTTGATGGCGCAGGCTACGCCGAAGAGCCCCATTCACATCTGCTTGGAGCAACAGCGCGGCAGATTGTACGTCAATGGTGCCGTGGCAGCGGATTGGCCCGTCTCCACCGGTAAAGAGGGGCACGGCACACCTACGGGCACCTTCCCCATCTTGGAGAAGAAGAAAAAACACAACAGCTCGGTATGGGGCACCATTGTGGACCGCAATGACATTTGCGTAGTAGAGAGTGCGGATTCCCGCCGTGACCGCGTGCCCCCCGGCGGCTCATTCTTGGGCGCCAAGATGCACAACTGGCAGCGCCTGACGGGCAGTGGAGTCGGTATACACACGGGCCCCGTGCGCTGCAACCAGCGAGTTTCACACGGCTGCATCCGCACCCCGGGATTCGTGGCGGAGGCGCTGTTCAACATCACGCAAGTGGGCGTCAGCAAGGTGACCATCTCCCGCGCGCCGGAAAAACAGTGGCCGGGGGCTCCGCAGACGGAGACAAGCACGGCTCACTGAGGAACGGCAAGCCAAGAAGCGTGCGAAAGGCTCGCCGCACAGCCTTATTTGCTATTTTTTTTGCAGGCAAAGGGCACCGATGCGAGAAATCTCATTGACTTCACCTGTGCATTGTTGCATAATATGGGCAACAGCATAGTACCACGACATGTCTTTCCATATTCAGAACGTAGAAATCGGCGGCAAGGCTCCCTTTTACCTCCTCGGGCCCTGCTCTCTGGAGAGTGAGGAGTTTGCATGGCAGATGGCCCGCAGCATCAAGGAGATTTGCACCAAGCTGGGGGTTCCCTTCATCTTCAAAGCCTCTTATGACAAGGCTAACCGAACCAGCGTGAAGAGCTTCCGCGGCGTAGGCATTGAGGCAGGCTGCCGTATTCTCTCCGAAATCGGCAAAGAGCTCAACATCCCCGTGGTGACAGACGTGCACACGGAGAAACAGGCAGAATACGCCGCTCAATACATTGACCTGCTGCAGGTGCCGGCATTCCTGTGCCGCCAGAGCGACCTACTGGAGGCCTGCGCCAAGACCGGCCGACCCGTCAACATCAAGAAGGGGCAGTTCCTCGCTCCGTGGGATTGCAAGAACATTTGTGAGAAGATGCAGGCCTTCGGTTGCGAGCAGTACATGCTCTGCGAGCGCGGCACCACCTTCGGTTACAACAACTTGGTGGTAGACATGCGCGGCATGTACTGGATGCGCCAGTTCGGCTGCCCCGTTGTGTTCGATGCCACTCACTCCGTACAGCGCCCGGGTGGGCTCGGTGGTGCCACCGGTGGCGACCGTGACCTTGCTCCCGTGCTGGCCAATGCCGCCATGGCAACCGGCATTGACGGCGTATTCATGGAGGTACACAGCGACCCCGACAACGCGATGAGCGACGGCCCCAACCAGGTACGACTCTCCGATTTGGAGCGCATCATCACCAACATGCAACTCGTTCGCAGCGCCTACGACCAAATGTCGTAACTCCATGATGAAGAAGGGCCTTATTCTCATCGCAACGCTATTCGCCACGAGCAACACGCTCGTGGCGCAGTCCCCGAATGTCAACCGCGCAGAGGACGAGTTCCCCGGCCTGCAGCTACTGCCCCCCGGCAGCAAGGTGAAGGGGATTTCCATTCCCCGCTACGACAAGCACCGAGTCTGCGCCCTGCTCTTGGCAAATGAGCTCGAGGTGGTGTCTCGCTCAGAGATTACCCTCTCCGGCATTATGGCTACGCTGTACGACCAAAAAGGGAACACAACAACAGTCAAATGCGCCAAGGCGGGTTACGACTTCAAGAAAAAGGCCATTATCTCACAAGAAAAAACGGAGGTAAACAACCCGAATTTCAGCGCATCCGGCAGCGGTGTCACCTTCACCCTCTCCGGCAGAATCGGGCTGGTTAAAGGCCCCGTCAGAACCACTATACGCACCGGCAAGGCGCGCCAGAAAAAATGAAATCCGCCTCTCTTCCCCTGCTCTTGCTCACCTGCTGCACCTGCACCACCCTTTCCGCGCGTGAGGAGTGGCTGCAAGCAGCCATTGATGAGCGCCAAGACTCCCTCCGTTTTTTTGAGGAAAACCGCAGACGAGTGGGCGAGCTGGTGCTCACGCTGACAGATACACCACCGGCGCCCTCCGCAACGCCCACGGCCGCCATGCCGGAGGCGGAAGAGGGAGAAACCGCTGTAGAGGCGGATGGGGGCATGCTCTTCGACGCAGCGAACGCCCGCATGGTGTACCTGCACAACGTGCGCGTGACGGACAGCCGCCTGAGCATGCGCTGCGCGGACCGCCTGTTCATTCAGCTACCGCAAGCCCTGCTGGATGAGGGTAAACACAAAGCCTCTGAAAGCATCAAACGTACCCCCCCCGCCGAGGAGGAGGTAGACACCGCCCCGCAGGAAGTCACCACGGAGGAAACCGCCGAGCCGCAGCAGCCCATCTACATAGAGGCGCAGACGGCCATGGTGAACACCGTCTCTAACCGCGCCCTGCTACTGGGCACCACTACGGGGGAACAATCACTGCTCATTACGCAGGGTGAGAGCCGCATTGTCCTCAAAGCCAAGGGCGACACCCCCGCTCAAGTGCTGGCAGATACCAACGGCGACATTTACATCATCGCCGGCAGTATGGATGTGAAATGGGTAGACAAAGCCGGCAAACTGAGCACCCTGCGCAATGAAAACGGTACCCTGTACTACCGCGCGGCGGATGGCAAGCTGGTGCTCACCGGCGCAACAGAGCTACACAGCCCCGGTGGCAGCATCAGCTGCACGGAGGAGCTTTGCCTGCGCCTGCGCACGGAAAAAGCCCCGGCTGATGCCGACACCGGCGACATCATGCCCCAATTCACCGGCATACGCCTGGCCGGGGTGGATGGCGCAACCGCCCACGGCAATGTGCAACTGAGCCGCCCGGCTACCGCCCCGGGGGAGGCAGCCACCGCCATCACCGGTGAGAGCCTCAGCTACGATGCCCAAACCGGCGAATGCTACGTGCGAGGCCAAAACACCACCATTTTCCAAGGCGAGAACAAGCTTTACACCAATGGCGCCGTGCAGCTGGCAGCCAACGGCGACATCACCCTGCAAGGAGATGAAATTAAGGGCAACTACACCCGCCCCGCAGCGGATGAGGGGGCTCCTCCCATTGCCGGCACGTTCCGCACGGGTGGCACGGTGAAGTTCACGGCAGCTACCGCTACCATTGAATTGCCGGAGGGCATTACCCTGCAAGATGAGTTCTGTACCCTCAAAGCCGGGGGCGCCGTTCGCATCAAGCTGGCGCAAAGTGCTGAAATGAAAGCCAAATTGGCTGCAAAACAGCAGGATAAACGCCAAAACGCCGCCCTCGGTAACCTGAACACCGCCATCGCCAACTACGATGAACCGGAAAGCGTGCATGCAACAGGGGGCATCCACCTGCACTACGTAGCAAAACAGGGCGAACAAGGGCTCACCATCACGGCAGATGACGCCGACATCAATGCCCGCACGGGGGAAATCACCCTTACCTCTGCCAACACACGCAAGACCTTGGTGCAATACAATGATTTCGTGCTCGCCGCGGAATCCACCGACACGGCAACCTCGCTGCAGCTCGACGCTCAGGGCGACCTCACCATGGTGGGTGACACCCTGACGGCCACCCTGCCGGATGAAGATGCAGGCAAGGGGCAAAAGCTCACCACCGTGCACTGCACCGGGCGCCTTACCCTCACCCGCGCCACGGGGCGCTTGGAGATGGGTCCCGGCACCCGCATCGAAGCGCCGGAGGCACGCATGAGCTCCAACGGGCCGCTCTTCGTCACCTTCCGCCCGGGAGATGAGGCCAAGAACAAGCCCCTGCACCCCAAATTCCCCCACTTGGTGTATAACTTCACCGGCCTGCAAAGTGTAGACACGGAAGAAGGTGGCACCCTGCAAACACCGGAAGCGGCATTGCGCTGCACCGGCCGCATCCACGTCGTGATGAAAGAGCAGCCCGCCGCCGGTAAAGACAGGAGTGCCGCTGCCGACATAGAGCAAGCCATCGTGGAGGGTAACGTAGCCATTGCCGGCAAAGATGACAAGGGCAAACCCGTGCAAGCCTACGGTGATAAACTCACGATTGACGGTGCCTCCGGCGTCAAAACACTCTCCGGCTCTCGCGTCACGCTGCAAAGTGGCAATACCGCCCACACAGCCTCCGGCGCAGGTGCTGCCGTCACCATTGACGCTCAGAACAACATACGCATCACCGGCGCTAAGCACACCACCTCCGCCACGAATCTGCGGAACCAACTCGAAGATAACAAAAAGACCAAGAAATAAGCCATGAACCCTGCTGATACTCTACTCAAAGCACAAGGCCTTTGCAAAGCTTACAACGAGCGCAAGGTGGTGGACAACGTGTGCCTGGAGGTAGGCGCCGGTGAGATTGTGGGCCTGCTCGGGCCGAACGGTGCCGGTAAAACCACCTCTTTCTACATGGTGGCAGGCTTGGTACGCCCGGATGTAGGCAGCGTGATGTTCGCGGGCAAGGATGTTTCCGGCTTGCCCATGCACCTGCGCGCCCGCCTCGGCATGGGGTACCTGCCGCAGGAGGAATCCATCTTCCGCAAGCTTTCCGTGGAAGAAAACCTCATGGCCATCCTGGAGACCCGCACGGACCTCAGCCGTAAGGAGAAGAAGGACAAAATGATGGAGCTGCTGGAGCGCTTCCACATCACCAAGCTGCAGAAGAGCCAAGCCATTCAGCTTTCCGGCGGTGAGAAACGCCGCCTCACCATCGCACGCGCCCTGGCCAGCAACCCGAAGCTGCTCATGCTCGATGAGCCCTTCGCCGGTGTGGACCCCATCGCCGTGCAGGACATCCAGAGCATTGTCGCCTCCCTGCGCGAGACGGATGGGCTCTCCATCCTCATCACGGATCACAACGTGCGCGAGACCCTCGGCATTGTAGACCGCGCTTACATCCTCTTTGAGGGCAAGGTCATCAAAGAAGGCAATGCGGAGGAAATCGCCAACGACCCCAAGACCCGCAAGATTTACTTGGGCGAGGACTTCAAGATGTAAAGGCACAAAAAACTCCGACCGCAACAGCCGGAGTGAAAAAGGATTTACCGGAGGCGGGGGAGCTCACTGCTCCTCCGTTTCATTTTCAGCGTTTTCCTGCTCTTCCTCTTCTGCATTCAGAGCATTCATTCCCTTACGGGCGCTCAGGAAGGAGCCCAGCCCCACCAGGAACAACACAGCGCAAATACCGGTGCAACCCACCTTGTTGGCCATGTCCGCGTCCCCTTGGGATTGGAACCAAAAATACAACGCTCCCACGATGGCCATGCCGATGACCAGCGCAATGATACCCCACTTGTTAGCTTGCCACATAAAAAAACAGTGGCAGCTGCGGTCACATACCACCGCAACTGCCACGTAAAGGTTAAAGCATTAGTAGTTCTGAGCGAGAATGGCGAAGTGAGCCTGCGGGTGGTCGCACACAGGGCATACCTCCGGGGCCTGCTTGCCTACGCAAATGTGGCCGCAGTTACCGCACTGCCAAATCTGGTCACCATCGCGGGAGAACACCAAGCCGCCCTCAATGTTGCTCAGCAGCTTGCGGTAGCGCTCCTCGTGCTCCTTCTCAATCTTGCCCACGCCTTCAAACAGCTCGGCAATCTCGTCAAAGCCCTCTGCGCGAGCCTCCTCGGCAAAGGTCTTGTACATGTCCGTCCACTCATAGTTCTCACCGCTGGCGGCATCTGCCAAGTTCTCCGTAGTGGCGGGAATCTTACCACCGTGCAGCAGCTTGAACCAAATCTTGGCGTGCTCGCGCTCGTTGTGGGCGGTCTCCTCAAAAATCTTGCTGATCTGCACATAGCCATCCTTCTTTGCCTTGGATGCGTAGTACAGATACTTGGTGTGTGCCTGGGACTCACCGGCGTACGCCGTGGCCAAGTTCTGCTCCGTCTTCGTGCCTTTAAGCTCCTTCATAATCGTGTGTCTCGTGTTGTAGATTTCTCCGCATCGTCCCTGCGGCTTCTCATAGATTATCACATTTCTCCCACTTTGCAAGCAGGCTTTTTTTGCGTGACGTAATTTTTGAACCCCATCGACGAAAAAATTACTCACCAAACTCAGTAATGCGCATGGTAACAGAAAATGCGGAAAATATAAAGTTGCACTTTACATTTTCCGATTCATTATATATAATACGCTTATGAAGAAAAAATACATAGAGCGTCAGATAAGTGACTATGTACGGAAGGTATCCGGGATGTATCCGGTTGTCACCATCTGCGGCCCGCGACAATCCGGCAAAACAACGCTGGCAAGGCACCTGTTCCCGAGCTACGACTACGTAAGCATGGAAGATCCGGGGACCCGCCTGCAGTTTGAAAACGACCCTCGAGCTTTTCTTGAGTTGCACCCTGCACCGTGTATTTTTGACGAGGTGCAGAACACCCCGACATTGCTCAGCTATCTGCAGGGCATTATAGATGAACACAACACCCCCGGCATGTACATCTTGACGGGCAGCCGTCAGATGGAACTGCAGGAAACAATTACCCAAAGCCTTGCCGGTCGCTCAGCCATGGTGGATTTACTTCCGCTTTCATACGCAGAGCTCGAAACGGCAGGAATACACCTGACCAGAGATGAGGCACTGTATTACGGAGGATTACCCCGCTTGCATGCGGAAGGGATCCCCCCGGAGATTGCATATTCCAACTACATGCGCACCTATGTAGAGCGAGATGTCAGGCAACTGATAAACATAAAAAATCTTTCAGCCTTTGAAACATTCATCCGTCTACTTGCTGCCAGAGTTGGGCAGATTATCAATTATTCATCACTTGCAAGCGATGTAGGCGTCAGCGCTCCCACCATCAAAGAGTGGATATCCATGCTGGAAGCCTCCTATATCGTCTTCACCGTTCACCCGTATTACAGTAATTTCGGAAAACGCCTCACGAAATCTCCCAAAATTTTCTTTACGGAGACAGGTTTGGTGACATCGCTGCTGGACATTAACTCACCGGCACAAGTAGCCAGAGACCCGCTCATCGGCAATATTTATGAAAACCTTGTTGTATCCGAATTCCTCAAAGCGCGTTTGAATGCCGGGCTTCGCCCCAATATGTATTTTTATCGGGATGCACACGGCTTTGAAATCGACCTGATACTCGATATCGCACGCCGTCCCTTACCCATAGAAATCAAATCGGCAAAGACCTACACACCCGCTCTCATCAAAAACTTGCAGCAATTCTATAATAACGATGTCACGCAATCCTTGACTCCGGCTCTCATTTACGGTGGCGATGACTTAGGTGACTTCCAAGGTGTACACGTAACAAGTATTTCAGCTGTTCACAAGGTGGCACTCAGCGAGGCATGAAATACATAGGTCGGAAAATCTAAAGTTGTACTTTACATTTTCCGACTCTTTTATTATTACCGCTTTATGAGCATTTTTCGCATACCTGGCGACCATAATCGAGATTTTTTCCGTGAACTCAACCTAAGAGCACGACAAATCGGAAGTTGGAGGGGGGATTTGTAACATTCATTCACTCGGAGCGAGGGACTTTAGTCCCTCTTATGGATTAGCCCTGCGCGTATTTGTGGGACTAAAGTCCCACGCTCCGATAGATTTTGTTGCCCTTCAAATTCCGATTTATCGAGCAACACAAATGGTGGAGGCAAGCGTAAACTTAAACACCGCTTAACAAAAGAAGGCATTTTGCTGTGACATTCAACGAGAAAAGCGAAGATTTAGCTTGACGTGGGGGGAGAAATCAGGTAGTCTTGACGCGCAATGGACACCAATATCATGCCGACACATTCCCACACAATATCTGTACTGGTAGAGAACAAGTTTGGCGTGCTTTCTCGCGTGGCCGGTCTCTTCTCCGGTCGCGGTTACAACATCCATTCTCTCAATGTGGCTCCGTGCGAAGATCCGAAGTTCTCTCGCATGACCATTGACGTGAACGAGGCAAGCGAGAAGCTCGACCAGATTATCAAGCAGCTCAGCAAGCTCGTTAACGTGGTGGAGGTAACAGACTTCCGCGAGGAGCCCACGGTGTACCGTGAGGTGGTGCTGATGCGCGTGCGTTTCGGTGAGAAGAAGCAGGAGATTCTCGAGCTGTGCAACATTTTCGGCGCCCGCATTCTGGATGCCACCCGCGAGCTGCTGACCATTGAGATTTGCGGCGGTGTGTTCCGCCTCACCCGCTTCCTCAACCTCATGCAGGATTACGATGTGACCATGCTCACCCGCTCCGGTAAGATTGCCGTGGTGAAGCCCAAGTCCTGAGTTATTTAACTTTCAATTTTAAATCAGCCCTCTGTAGGAATCAAAACTACAGGGGGCTTTATTCATACAAAAAAATTACATTCTATGCATACATTGGATAACAACACGAATAAATTGCACAAATCGTACTATGATATTGTCCGTCTACTTGCAATTTTTTTGGTGATATTCAATCATACACCTGCATTCCACTATCCGTTTCAAACACACGGAAACGACCTCAATGTTCAACTGATGTTATTAGTTTCCGTTATAGTTAAAATGGCAGTTCCACTTTTTTTCATGATTAGTGGAGGCCTGTTGCTGAACAAAGAGGAAAACATTCAAACAATTTTCACGAAAAGAATATTGCGTTTTATATACGTAATCATAATATTCCATTTAATTCAATTTTCATTCTATTTTGTTTGTTTCCATAGTCAAGGGTCAGACATCGGCGTCGCAAGTTTTATTGAAAGCATCTACACCAAACGTTCATATCCCATTTCCAGAACCAATGCCTTAGCCGTTTGGTTTCTGTATGCTTACCTAGGCTTTTTATTATTGTTACCATTACTCAGGGTAATGGTACAAAATATGAAAAACGAACATTTCCTGTACTTAGCTTGTTTACAAATTACCTTTTCTGTATTGATTCCATCTTCATACATCATAGGAATGGGAAAAGCTTCGGATACGTTTGCTCTTGCTGAATATTTACCTTTATGTAACAACATTTTTTTGTATATAATCGCAGGGTATTATATTGAGCACAGACTCGATGTAAATCAGCTAAAAAGAAGGCATTTTTGTGTCCTGACAGCTATCTCGCTGTTGAGCATCGTAGCCGCATGTGCAGCTCCGGAAATAGCAAGACAGAGGACGAACGCCTCCATTTTGACTCAATATACACCGGGAATTATTCAATTCTTGTTAATTCCTTGCTGCACACTCATGCTGAGTTTAAAAAAGGCATTAAACAAAACTACGCTTCCGGAGCGATGGATACGTGTCCTCAAGTATGCTGGAGGAGCTGTTTTTTGTGTAATGATTATAGAAAACATCCTACGCAAATTATTTGCCATCTTGCTTTTTGATAATTATTATTCAACCTATATGCCTTCAATTTGGGTAACGTGTATAGTTTGGATAGTAGGAATACTTATTGGTTGTATTGTCAAGAAACTCCCCCTTATAGGGAAACTGTTCTAAGCTGCTGCAGAAAAATTTCTGAAGCACAGTCAAATCCGGATTTTTCCTACAGTTTACTCAGGGAGTATCCACAATGACATAGCGAGACGGACGAAGGCGTTCAATCTCCTCCGGCGTTTTACCCTCCCTTCGAAGACGTGGCAAATCCTCCCGGTCAAAATCCTTTTGCAGTTGTTTGAGGAATGCGGTATAGGCACGCAGAGACGTTAAGCGTTCAATCGCCTCATCTGACAACAGGATGTCGGGACGGTCGTACCCCCTCGCGCGATAAGACTCTGCATCTCGAATGCGGCCAATGGAGCCATGCATCCCCAAAGTGATGACAACATCACCGTTAGCATCATACAAGCGCAATCCGTCGTTGACAATAAAATCCGGTCGCTCGGCCACTACCAAAGCAGCCCCTTCTTTCGGGCTTTTAGGAGCATATTTGATGGGCGCTACAACCTCCTGATTCGCCGGTGGTACCGCCTGAGCCTGAGCGAGAATGCTGACAAGCTCAGCGAACTCCTCCTTACTGACCGCAACATCCTTCAGAGGTTGCAAGTCGGCACCGGTACAGCAGCAATCACCGACTACTCGCGAGAATTCGGCTCTCACAGCTTTTTTCAGGTCTTGCTGAAAGCTATTAAACTCGCCTGCAACCTTCCGGCAGTGCTCAGCATGTCTGTTTCTGCAATATTGTTCAGCATAACTGATTTCCTCGCGAAAGAGTTGTTGGCAGCCCGCCACTAATACCAAAGCCACACAAAATGCTTTCACGGACACGCGATGGATGTTCATAATGCAGGGATTATAGGGCAAGGAATGCGTACAAGCAAGCTTTTTTGCAAAAAATACAGATTACCCCAGACATAATGCGTGACGAGGGCGCGAAAATATGCTAGAATGCTCCCCACAAACGCAATCGAAAAATGATAGCGACAGATTTCTTAGTAATCGGCAGCGGCGTGGCCGGGCTCAGTTTTGCCCTGCGCGCGGCGGAGCATGGCAAGGTAATCGTACTCTGCAAAAATGACCCGCTGGTGTCCAGCTCAGCCAAGGCACAGGGCGGCATCGCTGCGGTGATGGATAAAAACGACACCTTCGAGGAGCACATAGCCGACACGCTGGATGCCGGCGCGGGTCTGTGCGACGAGGCTGCCGTGCGCACCATTATCACGGAAGCCCCGGAAGCCATCCGCGAGCTGCTGGAGTGGGGTGTGGATTTTGACCAGCACGATGACGGCGAGTTCTGCCTCGGGCGCGAGGGTGGTCACGGCAAGCGCCGCATCCTGCACGCGAAAGATACCACGGGGTTGGAAATCAGCTCTAAGCTACTGGAGTGCGCCCAGCGCCACCCGAACATTGAGATTCTGGATCACCGCATCGCCATCGACCTCATCACCACGGCCAAGCTGGGCTGCGTGACGGAGGACCGCGTGCTGGGGGCATACGTGCTCAACCCCGCCACGGGAGATGTGGACATTTTCCGCTGTGACCGCGTCATGCTGGCCACGGGAGGCACGGGGCGCGTGTACATGTACACCACCAACCCGCAAACCGCTACGGGCGACGGCGTGGCCATGGCTTGGCGCGCCGGGGCGAACATCTCCAACATGGAGTTCGTGCAGTTCCACCCCACCACCTTCTACAACCCCAAGAGCAGCGACCGCGAGGGGCTCACCTTCCTCATCTCTGAAGCAGTGCGTGGCGAGGGCGGTATTCTCCGCGGGCCCGGTGGCAAGGAGTTCATGCAGAAGTATGACCCGCGCAAGAGTCTTGCCCCGCGCGACATCGTGGCGCGTGCCATCAACAGCGAGATTCTGCGCACCGGCCACCCCTGCATGTACTTGGACATGACGCATAAGCCCAAGGGCTTCATGGCGGAGCGCTTCCCCTACATTTACGAGACCTGCAAGAGCTACGGCGTGGATGCTGAGGTGGACATGATACCCGTGGTACCCTCCGCCCACTACCAGTGCGGAGGCATCCAAACCAACACCAACGGGCAAACCAGCCTGCGCGGTCTCTTTGCCGCCGGTGAGTGCGCCTGCACGGGGCTGCACGGAGCCAACCGCTTGGCCAGCAACTCATTGCTGGAGTGCGTGGTGACCTCCAAGCGCGCACTGAGCACCATGCTCACCCGCCTGCCGCTGGCGCACAAGATGGAGGAGTACCCCATTCCCGAATGGGTGCACGGTGAAAAAGCGGAGCGAGATGACCTCGCCATCCTCTACCACTGCTGGGATGAGGTGCGCCGTACCATGACGGACTACGTGAGCATCGTACGCACCAACCACCGCCTGCAGCGCGCCGCTACGCGCCTGCGCAACATCAACCGCGAAATCAATGAGTACTACTGGGGCTACCGCGTCACGCCGGAGATTATCGACCTGCGTAACCTGGCGCTCACGGCCTCCCTCATTGTGGACTGCGCCATCCGCCGCCAAGAATCCCGCGGCCTGCACTACACGCTGGACGCACCGGACAAACTGCCCGTGGCACGCCCCAGTGTCATCCACAACTGGTAAACACACACTGCATTCATGAAGTTACTGCACGCCATCATCTGCACCTTAACGGTATGGGGGACTATGGTTCCGGCATGGGGAGCCTCCATTCGCGGCGGCTCCTCCGGCAAGGCCGTAGACGATGAGGTGAAACGCCGCCAAAAGCTCAAGCCTCGCGTCAGCTCCGAAACCCTGCGCCGCGTGAACGATGAAGACACCAAGCGCGCGGCGGAGCAGGCGGGCCCCCTCAAGCCCAGCCTCGACCAAAGCAACCGCAGCAACTTCCCCGACCCCAAGAAAGTCCCCACCCCCAAGCGCCCGGGGGCTTACCCTTGGCACTTCGACATCACCGCCACCTACTTCTACATCGGAGAGCTCCCCACGGCCAACAACCCCACGCCGAACACCGCTAGCAGCTGGGACAGCGCGTGGGATGACAACTACGGCGGATTCGACGACCCGAACCCGGCGAACCGTTGCCCTCGCACCTATGCGCCCAAGGGATTCGTGCCGCAGCTCAACCCCTTCTATGTAGCCCTGCCTTACAACGACATCCAAAAGGGAGGCCCCAAGCCGGAAGCGCCAAAAGTCATTCCTTGGTACCGCCGTGACAAAGAGGGCAAGTATGAATCCGTGTGCCGTGGCATGTGGGTGCAGATATACTACAACGGGCGCTACTGCTTTGCCCAGTGGGAGGACTGCGGCCCCTTCGTAACGGATGATTGGCAGTACGTGTTCGGTGGCGCACGCCCGAAAAACGAACACAACAGCGCTGCCGGCATCGATGTTTCCCCCGCCGTGCGAGATTACCTCGGCATGCCGGGCAAAGCCAAGGTGCACTGGCGCTTTGTGGACTTTCACCTTGTGCCCGGTGGACCTTGGGCGCGTTTCGGCAAAGACAATCCCTTTGTGAACCCCACCCTGCGCCGCGCCATCCAAAAATATGAGCTCAAGCGCCGTACAGAGGGCAAAAAAGGAGCAGCCAAGCCCCGCTACGGCTACCGCGGCAAAAAATAACGAATCCCCATCTCATATTCATGTTCCGCAACCTGATTTTCGACTGGTCCGGCACCTTGTGTGATGACATGGCGCTCACCATTGAGGCCACTAACTACGTGCTGAAGCAATACAACCGCGCACCGCTGGACCGCTGCGCTTTCCGCAATGAGTTCCAGCTGCCCTACCCGGACTACTACGCCGTGAAAATCCCGGAAGCAAAGCTGGAGGACTTGGAGAACTACTACCGCTACGCATTCGACCACTCCACCACCGGCGTCACCCTCATTCCGCACGCCAAGGAGTTCGTGCAATTCTGCCGAGCACGCGGCATCCGCTGTTTCATCCTCACCAGCATGGATCCCAAGGCCTTCTCGGAGCAAGCCACCCAACTGGGCATGTATGATTACTTCGAGCACATCCACTCCGGCATTCACAACAAGGAGCACTACATTGCCACCCTCATGCAGCAGCATGGGCTCGACCCGCAACAAACGGCTTTCATCGGCGACATGCAGCATGACATCCGCGCAGCCCACTGCGCCGGCATCACCGGCATCGGCGTGCTGACCGGTTACAACAACCCCACACAGCTGGCGGAAGCTGCCCCTGAGCTCACCGTGCCGGACCTCTCAGCCCTGCGCAAGCTCATGGCTACCGCTCCCGCACCGGCAGAGGCAGCAGACACCATTCACCTCAACAAGCTGGAGCTCCTTTGCTGCATCGGCGTGCCGGAGGAGGAGCGAGCCACCCCGCAGCGACTCACGGCGAACATCACGCTCACGCCCCCCTGCTCCTTCACCGCCATGGCGGAGGACATTGCCCGCACCATTGACTACCACTCGCTTTCCCTGCGCTTGGAGGCACTGGCGCAAGAGCAGCCCACCGTGCTGCTGGAGACCCTCGCGCACAAGCTCGCCACCTGCTGCGTGCAGGAGTTCGGCGCCATCTCCGCCACGGTTGAGCTGCACAAATATATTCTCCCGCAACTCGCCTCCACCGCCGTGCGTACTACTGTTTGCGCGCAGGGGTAAGGCGGAACGCACTGTATGCGTTTGCAGTTGCTTTCAAACGGCTCGATAAATCGGAATTTGAAGGGGTGATGGAGGGTGAAGTTTGCGAGCGATAGCGAGCGGAATTCTGAACCCGCGTCAGCGGGTGACCTAACTTAGGGCGTAAGCCCTAGGAAATGGGTAAAAAACAAATCCGAACCCGCGAACCGTTGAGGCTTGCCGAAACGGTATGCGGGTGGCATAACCCTCCCGGAGCACGTAAGTGCGAAGAAATCCCCCATGCATTAATTCGTCTTATGACATCGCATTATCAATGGGATATTAACGCACAAACAAAACACACGACACCCCGGCTCGGAGCTCCGCTTCGCTACGGTCCTCGCACTATATGCCGCCCTCGTCGCCCTCGCTAGCGCTCAGGCAGCTCGGGCTCTATTTCATTTTTGCTTGTTACCTAGGGCTTACGCCCTAGACTAAGTTAGATCACCCGCTGACGCGGGTTCTGATTTAGGCTCGCTTGCGCTCGCATCCCCCCCCTTCAAATTCCGATTTATCGCGAAGAGCGGCAAAACTCGCCAATTTGGGGCGCAACCTCAGGCAAAAAGGGAGAGCACGGCCTCCGCGGCTTTGGCGGCGGCACCACCATGCCCCAGGGTATCCATGGATTCCTTCATGCCGGCCAGCGCTTGGGCGCGGGTTTCGGGGGCGGTCAGTTTCTCCAGCTCTTCGATGCAGTTTTTCACATTGAAGTCACCCTGTATCAGCTCGCGCGTCACGGGCTTATCCACCAAAATGTTCACCATGCCGATGTATTTGATGGTCAGCAGCATACGTCCCAGTATATACGTACCCCAAGCCACCTTGTACACCAAAGCGAAAGGCAGCTCATGCAGGGCAGCCTCCAGCGTAGCGGTGCCGGAGGTCACCAGCGCAGCCTCCGCGCGGTCCATGAGGTCATGGTAGCTGCCGGGGCAAATGTTGATTAAGTCCGCCGGCACACCGGCTTTTTCCGCCATGCGGCGCATCATGGCAGCGAGTTTTTCCGAGCTGGCGGAGGTTTCGAAGCGCCATTCCGGGTGCTTGGAGCGCAGCTCTTTCACCACGTTGAGGAACACGGGGAAGTGGCGCTCAATTTCGCGCACACGGCTACCGGGGAAGAGGCCGATAAGCCCCTTCTCGCGCACATCCGTACGGCGGTTCTGCAAAATATCATCCACCAGCGGGTGCCCCACGAACTCCGTACGCAGCCCGGCCTTCTCGAACAGGGGTTTCTCGAAGGGGAAGGTGCACATCATCAAATCCAGCACGCGGGCAAGCTTGGGCACGCGACTCTTATGCCACGCCCACACCATGGGGGCAATAAACCAAGCGATTTTGGTCTTGGGACACTGCTTGTGCACGCGCTCCGCCAAGCGCTGGTTAAAGCCGGGGTAATCGATGAGGATAAGGCACTCCGGTTGGGCTTCCACGATGCGCTGAGTCATCTCCTTGAGGCGGCGCATGAAGAAACGCGCATGCTTGAGCACCTCCACCACGCCGATAACGGCAGCTTGGTCCGCCCAGTCCTCCACAGCGGGAGCAATGGCATGCATTTGCCCGCCGCCCAAGCCCTCGAACTCGATATCGGGGCGACGCTTCAACAGCTCTTGCATGACAAGAGCCCCCTGTTTATCACCACTTTTCTCGCCGGCAACAACAAAAAACTTCATGAATCTATCTTAACAATTTATTGCTGCATTGCAAGCTTTTTTGAATGCCCGGCAAGCGGAAAATGCAGCCCCGGCGCTGCTGCGAGGGCTGCATTTTGAAAAAAGCCGGTTATTGGTTCAATGCTCCTGCTCCACCTCCGCCGGGGTGATGGGCTCGCGGTCCAGAGCGCGCCACGCCCAAGTGATGTAGGCAAGCACGAAGGGGATAATGAAGGACACATAGGTCATGGTGCGCAGCGTGAAGAGGCTGGAGCTGCTGTTCACAATGGTGAGGGAGCTCTGCATATCCGCCACGGAGGGGTAATAGGCCGTATTGTTCCACCCGGCGCACAGCAGCAGCGCCAGCACCACCAGCACGCTGCCGGGGCCTGTAGCCCATATACCGCGGCGCCCACCGCGCAGCCCCTGCACCATGCCCCACAGCACCAGCAGCACACCCACCACCAGCACCGCTGCCACGGCGGGCATATCCAGCAGATTATGCAGGTACTTGTAGGGCGCGGAATACACCTCACCACTCTCCGGGTGGTAGGCAAAGCCCGCGGAGGTCAGCCAATTAATCAGCCAAGTCAGGAAAAACAGCAGGAAAAAGCCGCACTCCAGCCACAAACGCTTGCGGCATTGCTCCGCGAGCTCGGCATCCGCAATCGCGTTTTGGAAGTACTGGCAAGCCAGCACGCGCGTGAGCAGCAATACGCTGATGCCCAGCATGAGATTCGCGGGCACGAGCGCCGCCTCCAAGCCATGCAGAGCATTGGTCCAGTACGAGATGACGGGCATAGCCGTACCGGTCACGGCGGATTTGTTCACCACGAACTCAGCCCCACTGAAGAAGGTGCCCACCGCCGTACCGATGAGCAGCGGCCCCAGCAGCCCGTTGAGCAGGAGGAACACGCGGTACGTGGTAGTACCCAGCACATTGCGGCGTTTCAGCTGGAACTCATAAGAAACCGCTTGCAGCACAAAGCACAGCAGTATGAGCACCCACACCCAATACGCCCCGCCGAAACTCGTGCTGTAAAACAGCGGGAATGAGGCAAAGAACGCCCCGCCGAAGGTCACTAGGGTGGTGAAGGTGAGCTCCCACTTACGCCCGGTTGCCAGCAACAGCATGCGGCGCTGCTCCTCGGTTTTGCCCAGCGTCCAGATGAGGGATTGCCCGCCTTGCACGAACATGAGGAACACCAGCAGCGCCCCCAGCAGTGCTACCAAGAACCACCAATAATGTTGCAGTAATGAGATGTCGTCCATAATGATTAAGCAGCGTTGTCAGTTTCAGGGCCGGTGGCGATGGCTTTGCCCATGATGCGCAGCTCCGCCACCAGCAGCAGAGTGAACAGACCCAGGAAGATGAAGAAAGTCGTTTGCACCGCACCCACCTCCAAGCGTGAGATGGCAGCCACATTCGGCAGCAAGCCCTGTATAGCCCACGGCTGGCGCCCTACCTCCGCCACAATCCACCCCGCTTGGCTGGCTACCCACGCCAGCGGAATGGTCAGCACCGCCCCCCACAGCAGCAGGCGCATGCGCTCCAAGCGGCGGCGCAGCAGTAACAAGCCCGCAAACAGCAGGATAAAATACCCGCCCAGCATCACCATGATGCGGAAGCTGTAGAAGGTGAGCGCCACCGGCGGCACCAAGTCCGCAGGTTCATTCAGGTAGCCATAGCCGAAGCAGTCGAAGTTCTCGCGCAGGGTCTTCAGCGCGGCTTCCTTGGCGGCGGGGTCCTTCGCCTGACGGTAGGCAGCAAGGGCATCTATCGCCACACGGCCACGGCGTATCTTCTCCTCCGCGGAGAGCGCCGTGCTGCCATCCGGCAGGGTGTAGCCGCCCTCCAAAATGTTGCGAATACCGGGCACATAGCCATCAGGGTCATGCGTTGCCAACACGGAGAGCGCATAAGGCAGCTCCACGTGCATCAAAAACTTATCTTCCGCACTGCCGGAGCTCCAATCCGCCTCCGGATTCAGCACACCTGCCATCACCAAGCCCTGCGCATTGCCGCCCTCATACAAGCCCTCCGCTGCAGCCAGTTTCATGGGCTGGTGCTCGGCAATATCCGTGCCGCTCTTATGCCCGGTGTAGGCCGTCAGCAGCGCTGCCACCAAACCGAACGCCGCCGCCACGCGTATGCTGGCGTGGGCAAACTCCGTATGTCGCCCGCGCAGCAAGTACCAGCAGCTCACACCCACCGCAAACACCGCGCCCAGCACCCATGAGGACACCACCGTGTGGCAGAACTTCACCACCGCTACGGAATTGAACGCCACCGCCGCAAAATCCACCATTTCATTGCGCACCGTGTCCGGGTTGAACTCCATACCGACCGGATGCTGCATCCACGCATTCGCCACCAAAATCCACCAAGCGGAAATCGTGGCGCCGATGATGGTGAGCCACGTGGAGGCCAAATGCGCGCGTTTGCTCACCTTGTTCCACCCGAAATACATCACCGCAATAAACGTGGACTCCATGAAGAAGGCCAATATGCCCTCTATCGCCAGCGGAGCGCCGAAAATATCCCCCACAAACCAGCTGTAGTTGCTCCAGTTCGTCCCGAACTCAAACTCCAAGATGATGCCCGTTGCCACGCCCATCGCAAAGTTGATGCCGAAGAGCTTCATCCAAAACTTCGCGCAATTTTTCCAAAACTCGCGCCCCGTGCGCACATAAATGGTCTCCATGATCGCCATCATCACGCCCAAGCCGAGCGTAAGCGGCACAAAGAGCCAGTGGTACATGGCCGTCAGTGCAAATTGCGCACGCGACCAATCTACGAGTGATGTATCGATGGCATCCATATCTGATTTCTTTCGGTTAGTGTTCTGCGCTGCGGCGACTCGTCAGCTCCGTTCCCACGGTGGCGCCCTTCTCCTCCGCCTCGCCTTTCAGATACGACGGAAAAAAGAACACCTTGAGCACCGCAAACATGATAATGAGCTTGAGCAGGATAATGCACCACAGAGTCTTCCCCAGCGTCATGCTGCGGAACCCCTCCACATAAAATCGCACTATTCGCTTCAATACCATACCAACATTATAGCTTTTCCCCACACCATGGCAAGCACGAAGTTGAAAAAACAGAAAAAAACGATCTCTCGCCATCGTTCTGCTCGGTGTTCACGCAATACAAACTTGACGCTGCGGCGGGTAGCATGGTAGAGTGTTGGGCATGAGAAAACTACTGACAGGCATCTGCATGGCGTTGGGCGTACAGGGAGCAGCTATGGCATTACAGCCACCCACCTACGTGTGCCAGCGCACGGAATCCCCCTTGGTAATAGACGGCAAGGCGGATGAGCCCGCGTGGCAGCAGGCCATGCCTCTCAGCCCCCTGCGCGATATTGAGGGCCCCGCCATTCCCCACCGCACACAGGTACGCATGCTGTGGGATGACACCTACCTTTACGTGCACGCCGACATGCAGGAGGAAAACCTGTGGGCAACCCTCACGGAGCATGATTCCGTCATCTTCCGCGACCCGGATTTCGAGGTATTCATTGACCCGGACGGCGACACGAAAAACTACATCGAGATAGAGGTGAACGCCCTCAACACCGTGTGGGATCTCTTCCTGACGGAGCCCTACCGCAGCGGCAACCACGCCCTGCATGACTGGAACATCCCCGGGC
Source organism: uncultured Akkermansia sp. (assembly GCA_904501955.1). GTDB lineage: Bacteria > Verrucomicrobiota > Verrucomicrobiia > Verrucomicrobiales > Akkermansiaceae > Akkermansia. Next base: position 32,752 of record CAJGCY010000008.1, read on the forward strand.
TGAAACACGCCGTACACCTGCGCGGCACCCTGAACAACCCGAACGATAAGGATGAGGGCTGGAGTGTGGAGATGGCTATCCCCTGGACCTCCATCACCGGCCACAGCAACCAACCGCGCAAGGTGCAGCCCCCCACTGCCGGCACCACCCTGCGCATGAACTTCTCACAGGTCAACTGGCAAGTGCAGCCGGATGCTGCCTCCCCCTGCGGCTACAGCAAAAAGACGGATGCCACCGGCTCCCCCCTGCCGGAAAGCAACCACGTATGGGCTGCCACCGGCGCCATCAACATCCACATGCCGGAGCACTGGGGCTACGTGCGCCTCAGCGACAAACCGGCCGGCACTTGGGAGTCCCTGCCCGTACCCGCAGCGCATGCCGCCACCGTGCAGCTCTTTGAGCAGTACTGCGCCCAGCTTGCCCACCGCAAGCAGCACGGCGCCTTCCACACCGCCCCCACCCTACCCCACGGCGTGCAGGCGGATGTACTCCTGCCGGACTTCTTCCGCTACTCCACCACCGTTGCCCGCACCGGAGAGCGACTCACGCTGGACAGCAACGCCACCCTCACCCACAGCCCCGCCACACGCGCCCTGCCCCTCATTTACCTCTGGGTGCACGGCAACAATCACCCCGGCGACACCGCTTTCTGGGGCAATGAGTTCCGCAACTACGCCGCTGCGGGGGTGAATGTGCTCATCATCGGCGGCACAGCGGAACAAATTGCCGCCCTCACCCCGCTTGCCACGCAGCACGGCATGCAGGTCATCGCGTGGCTCTGGGCTACCAACCGCCCGGGGGATGAAACCGCCCTCCGCCACCCGGATTGGTACGCCGTCAACCGCCATGGTAAATCCTGCCACGCCCCGCAGGACCGCCCCTTTGTGGAGTACTACCAATTCCTTTGCCCCAATGCGGAGGGCGCACGCAAGCACCTCCTTGCCCAGGTGGATGCCCTCGCAGCCATCCCCGGTATCATCGGCATTCAGCTGGACTACATGCGCCTGCCGGATGTCATCCTCCCCCGTGGTCTGTGGGAAAAATACGGGCTCGATATGAGCCGCGAGCTCCCGGAGTACGATTACTGCTACTGCGAGCACTGCCAACAACTCTTCCGCGCCCGCTACGGGCGTGACATAGCCCCGCAGGCGGATGCCGATGCCCAATGGCGCGAGTTCCGTCTGCAAAGCGTGGCGGACTTCGCCAACGCCCTCATTGCGCGCATCCGCTCCCACAACCTCAGCGCCGCCTGCGCCGTCTTCCCCACCCCGCAAATCGCCGCGCAACTCGTGCGCCAAGACTGGAGCCGCTTCCACCTCGACCTCGCGCTCCCCATGGTCTACTACTCCTTCTACAATGAAACCCCGGCATGGTCCGCAGCCTGCACCTCGCAAGCTTACGAGCAAACACAGCACCGCTTCGCCATCGCCCCCGGCCTGCACCTGCCGGACACCACGCCGGAGCAGCTCCCCGCCGAGCTTTCCGCCCTCATGTCCGCATCCCCCGCAGGCATCGGCATCTTCTGCGATGACCTCTTCACCCCCGAGCTCCAACAAGCCCTCCGCAACTGGCTGGATGCGCAAATCGCCCCTCCGGCCCCAGCACATAAGGAGACTTCAGATAAGACCACCCTGCTCCGGACGGCGCAATAAATCGGAGTTAGCAGAATGGACAATGTACGATTTGATTTAAGGGAACTTCTAATTAGTCTCTACTGAGCGATAAATCGGAAGTTGGAGCACCGTTAGGTGCTCCTCGCGTGAGGCCGTTAGGCCGAACGTTCGCGCGAGCGACAGCGAGCGTTCGCGTGTAGGGGCGTAAGCCCCAAGCGTTCGC
>CAJGCY010000009.1 GCA_904501955.1 uncultured Akkermansia sp.
GAAAAAGCTTTAGGTTCCGTGCCGTTGCAAAGGCGCACGATGTTGGTTCTGTGTTTCCAGACCACCAAGATGAAGATGAAGCCAAGCAAGCCCAGCACCATGGAATCCGCCGCACTCATAGCGCCGTCCACCATGTAAAAAACATACAGAGCCGTTACCATCATGCCGACTCCGGCCACCATGCTGGAGAGGGACACATAGCGAGTCAGAGCCATCATCAGCACCCAAGTTGCCAAGGCTATGCCGCCCACCAGCGGAGAAACGGCAAACAGGCATCCGCCCGTCGTTGCCACGCCCTTGCCCCCCTTAAACTTGAGGAAACAGGTAAATGTATGCCCCAATACCAGAGCAAACAGCACACCGAGGAACCACCCCATATCCGCAGCGGAGAACAGCGTTGCATCGCCACCGAGGTGGAGCTTCATCAACAGCAAGGGAACATAGCCCTTCAAAAAATCACAGATGAACACGGGAATACCCCACTTCTTGCCCAGTACACGCACGGCATTCGTAGCACCGATATTGCAAGACCCGTGCTCGCGCAGGTCCAATCCATTCATGCGACCTGCCAGATAGCCAAACGGCACGGACCCGATCAGGTATGCCGCCACAATGTAAATTACATTCTCCACCATGCGCATTAAGTATACAACCTTTGCTCCGCCAATGCAATCATTTTTTGCGGATTAACGGGATAAAAGTAAATTATTCTTAACAATCACACCAAGTCAGCACAAGAAAGTCACCCTGCTCAGCCATAACCGAGCAGGGTGCGCAAAAGTCAGCGTTTGGGACTCTATTTTGCTCAGACGTCGAGCACCGGCATTTCATCATCATTATCCTCGCCGCCGTGGGCAAGAATGAACTGCAGGTCATTGAGGTCGAGGCTGGAGGCAAAGCCCTCATCACCGAGCACATTGGTAACGAGCTGATTCTTCTGGTGCTGGAGCACGCGAATCTTCTCTTCCACGGAGTCACGGGTGAGCAAGCGGTAAGCGATAACCTTGTTCTTCTGGCCGATTCGGTGCGTACGGTCGATAGCCTGGCTTTCCACGGCGGGGTTCCACCACGGATCATACAGGATAACGTAGGATGCAGAGGTAAGGTTAAGACCGGCACCACCGGCTTTAAGGGAAAGCAAGAACACGCTGGGTTCCTTGGTGGTCTGGAACTTCTCAATCTCCGCCTTACGGTCCTTCGTGGCACCCGTGAGGTAATTGTACGGGCGGTGGTCAGCCTCCAAGCGCGCCTTGATGATGTCGAGCATGGTGGTGAACTGGGAGAACACCAGCACCTTGTGCCCTTCCTCTCGCAGCTGGTCCAACAGGTAGAAGAGCGCGTTGAGCTTGGCGCTGTCCTCACCGGCGTACTTCTTATCCACAAGCCCGGGGTGACAGCAAATCTGGCGCAAGCGCATAAGGCCCTGCAGAATGGCGAAGGAGTTTTTCTTGACGGACTCGTCGGAATCCACACCGAGCAAGGCCTTCTGAATGCGGCGCAGCTCTGCCTTGTACAGCTGGCGCTGAATGCCCTCCATCTTGGCGTATACCTCCTCTTCCGTACGGGGCGGAAGGTCCTTGGCCACCTGCTGCTTGGTACGGCGCAGGAGGAAGGGCTTGAGGCGAGCAGCCAAGCGGTTCTGACTCTGGGAGTCCTTACGCTTGTCGAAGCGCTTCTTGAAGTAGGCACGACTGCCGAGCACACCGGGCATGGCGAAGGCCATGAGCGACCACATATCCAAGAGGCGGTTTTCGATAGGCGTACCGGAAAGCACCAAACGGTTATAAGCAGTGAGCTCACGTGCGGACTTGGCGGCCTTGGAATCCGGGTTCTTAATCTGCTGGCCTTCGTCCAGAATCACCGTCAACCACTTGATGGAGTTAATCTGCTCACCGCAGACGCGCAGCTGAGCGTAGTTGATAACCACCATGTCGTAGTTCGCCAAGATGTCATCCACCACGGCCTGCTCCTTGTTGCGGATGACGAGCACGCGGATGCCGGGAGCGAATTTCTCCGTTTCACCCGCCCACACATCAAGCACGGACTTCGGGCACACAATCAACACGGGCGGAATGACCACCTTCTTGCGCCCCTGCTTGTTGCGCTGCACGAAATCCTCACGCAGCCACAGCACGTAGGTAATGGACTGAATGGTTTTACCCAAGCCCATGTCGTCCGCAAGAATACCACCGAAGCCGTTGACGGACAGGTATGCCAAGAAGTGGAAACCGTCAATCTGGTACGGGCGCAGGGTTGCCTGCAAGGTGGAGGGAACATCCGGCTTAACGTCAATCTTAATTTCAGCCGTGCGTTCCTTAATCTTCTGCCACGCCTTCGGGTCAAACACCTCGGCCGCGCGCGGATCTGCCAGCTGCAGGGCGTGCATGCGGTGGGTCTCACCGGAAAGGTCGAAGGGATCCAAGCCCAACTTGGTCACGGCGTCACGCTGGGCGTCATCGAGCTTGATTTCCAAGCGCATCCAGCGGCCGTCATCCATGCGTACATAACCACCGCGAGCGGATACGAGGGCGCGGATTTGTTCCTTGGTGAGGGTGACACCCTCCACATCAATCACCACGCGAAGGTCGAACCAGTCAATCTCCTGGTTGACAACCTCGAAACGAATAGCAGCCGCCACGGGATCCGCCAGCAGGGACTTGAGGTTCTCATCCATCTCCACCGTAATGGTATCCGGGATGGATTTTGCCCACTCGGCGAATTTCTCGGGGAATTGCTTGGTGATGCGGCTCTTGAAAGCAGCGAGCGGGGCATCATAGGTGAAGTTCATCTCCGTCAACAAATCGGGAATGGGATAGAGATAATCACGGATGAAGCGCAGCAGAGTCTTATCTTTAACAGGTGCCTGCTCTACCAGCTCCCACTCATCATCCTTCACCAAGCGCTCCTTACGGCGACCGGGGTCATCCTGCGCAGTTACTTCCAACAACACGTGCTCGGTATCGGCACTGGTCAGGCCGCGCACAATCTTCATGGCGAAGGTGGGCTTCATCTCGATGTCCACCACGCGCTCCTCCATACTGGGAGGCAGCGTAGCGCCGATCTTGCGCAGGAACTCCACGCCATCCAAGCTGTCAATCACCGTCTTCGGGATGGAGTAGCGGGGCTCCACTTCCGTGCTCTCCAACCACTTGGGAGGCCCGGGGAACACGGTTTCGTCAGACTGGTACAGCTCTACTTGACCGGGCAACTGGCGCACAGAGTGCGTTACATGCACACCGGCAGCTGTTACGAGCTGCAAGCCATAGCAATCCGGCACAATGGGGTCATCTATACAAATCCACTTGAGCGGCTCCTTCACCACCTTGAAGTAGCACTCATCCAAGTTCACCAAATAGCCCTTCAGCGCAGGCTGGTGGAAGAGGCGGTTCATCACACGGCAAGCCGCCTCGCTATCCAAGTCCAGAATAACGGTTTCCTCACGGTCGGCATAATCGCGCAGCACGTTAAGAAGAATATCCGTTTGCGGATCCATCTTCAGCGCGCCATTCAAGAACTCCTCCAGCAGGGCATCCAGCTGAGTACGCTCGCGGATGGGGGTCCACTCCTCTTTATCCGTGTAACGGAACTCGAAACGCGCCTCGTTAATGGTGGACACCAAGCGCATGTGCATGGTGTGGCGCGGCGGCTGCGGCGGGCGCTCATTCACGCTCTGAATACGCTCATACCAAGTACCGACTTCCTTCTCGCGCTCCCACTCGCTGATTTTGTGCTGAACTTTCTCCAAATCCGTCACCACATTCATGAACTCGGGGTACGAGATACGCTTTTTGGTGAAGGCATAGGCGATATAGTTCCAGAACTCCAAGATATTACGCGGGGGAGTGGGCCAAAGCTCCAGAGCCTCATAACCGGTAATATCCCAGCGGGGGTTCAAGCGCACCAAATCATGGTCGTGAATCTCCTGCTCGATGGCAAAACGACGGTAGCGTTTCTCCAGCTTGGTAACAAAGTCAATCTCCTTCTGGTCCAAATCACGATCCAACTTTTCTTCCAGAACATCGGAGAGGGGAATCTCATTGAGCTCATTGGGGCTCTCCGGCATGCTGGTACCGCGGTACATGCGCTCCACCATGGTAGCGATGAGGCATGCCCCGGCGATGTCCTCGTCTTCAGCAGTAGCGGAACCGAACCAGCGGTTACCCTGCAGGCGCAGGCTGGTGCGGAACACCCCCTGCTTTGTCTCCACTCTGCCCTGAATGAAGAGGTGATTACCGAAAATTTGAGTGACAGCCCCATCTTTTTGGAGCTTTTCACCCGCGTTGCGAACCTCCTCAGAATACGCATTGAGGAAGTTCAACGTGGCGCGATCGGGATTTAATGAAGATATTAACATCTGTTGACTAATTGATGATCAGCAGCTTAATTGCAAAGCGCACAGTACCCCCGTGAGCATACACGGCTGCCATGGTTGTATATTACCACAAACTTCGGAGCTTTTCAAGTTCCCTTGTACATTTTTTTCATTTTTTTACACACAAAGAAGCCATAAGCCCGGCATATCAGTTCGCAGCAGGTGGCGGTGCAGCAGGCTGCAGCAAACGAGCACACTCTGTCTTCTGCTCCTTCACGGCAATATCATAAGCAGTCAGGCCCGAGCGAGATTTCAGCGAGGCATCCGCCCCGGCTTTGAGCAACAACTTCACGCAGGCCACATTCCCATTATGTGCCGCCAAGTGCAGAGAGGTAAAGCCGCGCCGGTCCGCAGCATTCGGCTGGGCGCCGGCATTCAGCAGCACCTTGGCAGCATCTACCGCGCCATCATACACTGCTTGCAACAGGGGAGTCGCCCCCAAATCATTCCGCGACTCCATCTCTGCCCCGGCTGCCAGCAGCAGCTTCACGCAATCATCTCTGTTCAGGCGAGCTGCATCATGCAAGGGGGTGTCACCGTCATTGTTACGAGCATTCACACGAGCCTTAGGGGCTGCCAGCAACACCTGTAATGCTGCAGAGCGCCCGGCATCCGCCGCCACGTGCAGAGGAGTAGCCCCGCGCTCCGCTCGGGCATTGATATTCGCCCCGGCGGAGAGCAAATACTGCACCATCTCCACTTTACCGAGGTGAGCAGCCAAATGCAAAGGCGTGGCGGAGGCCTCCCCTCGCATATTCACATTCGCCCCGGCAGCAATCAGCAGGCGCACCGTATCCGCATGCCCGAATTGCACTGCTGAAAACATAGCACGCTCATATTCGGCACGCTCTATCTTCATTTCCTGCAACTTAGCCACGGCTTGCGAGCGGGTCAACTCTGCAGTGGCAGCCTCCCCCTGCGCAGCGTAAGCCGTGCATAGCCCACCCAATGCCAGAGCACTCAAGAAAAGCACTTTTCTCATATTGTTTATCCGTTAATCGTTAATAATATCAATCAAATCTTTCAGGCGAGCATAATCCCCACGTTTGAAGGTAAAATGCAGGCGTGGCATCTGTGCCAGAGCCGGTTCGGGGTCATTCTCATCACCGATTATCTGAGTCAAATCCGCCTTGGGCATGATATCCGTGTAATCGTAGCGAATCCAGTCCAAGTGTTTATCCGTCAAGGGCTCCATGATACGAATGGTGATGGTATCTTCCTCGAAATAATAGGAGTGGAAACGCCTGTAGAAGCGTTCCACATATGCCATGGCATCTTCCGCGCTCTTACTGCGGTACAGCAAGTGCATGTCCGTGTTGGATATCAGGCCGGCATCCAGCAATTCCTTTTCAATGAAGCGCATCCAGCGCAGCCAGAAGGTCTCGCCGGGAGGGTCAAGGAGCACAACGGGGAAAATCGTACTCTTACCGGTTTGGATGAGGGTGATGGTCTCGAAAATCTCATCCATGGTACCGAATCCGCCCGGGAAGGCAATCAACGCGTCCGTCTGCTTCAGGAAATTCAGCTTACGGGTGTAGAAGTAATAGAAGTTCATCATCTTATCACTTCCCGCAATGTACGGATTCGCATGCTGCTCATAAGGCAGCGTGATATTGAGGCCGAACGAGGCTGCCTCCGTAGCGCCTTCATTACATGCCTGCATAATGCCGGGGCCACCGCCGGTAATAATCATGTATCCGCGTTCCGCAGCCATGCGAGAAAACTCCACCGCCTGCTTATAGGCATCCTCCTCAGGTTTGATGCGCGCGGAACCGAAGCAGGTAATCTTGCGCACGTTGCGATGCGGATAGAACATCTTATCCGCCGCAAACATCTCATCCACCGTGCGAGCCATCATCTCCAAATCGTGCTCCTCCAAGGGTGAGGCCGCGGCATTCATGGCCGTGGAGAGCATTTGCAGCACCGTCTCCGGGGAATGCCCCCCGTTGAAGCGATGAGCCAAATCATACAAATTGGCATCCAACACAGGATTCCCCGTATTCGAGGGAATCGTGACATTCATGTGACGCTCCGCACGACTGTTCAAGTCACGAGCTGCTAAAATTTCAGGCTTTTTCATACTCTACAATATACCCTATTTGCAGCAAGATGTCAGCAAAAAAACGCTAAAAATTTACTTTTGGGAGAAAAACAAGCGTCCTTCTACGCTTTTTCCGCCAAAACACACACGATTACCTCCTTTTACAGAGCTCAGAAATGAGTTTACACCATTCTGTATAAAACGTGCGCTTCAAGGTGAAATGAGCAAGCATATATTCACCGTTTTCATCGGCGTTAACTTCGGCATCCACAACGCTGACATCCAGAGTCATGGGCTGTCCACCACCGGGAGAATAAAAACGCAGCTCCACTACTTCACAGGGGTCAATATCTATCGCTATGTTAGTGCAGCAAGGCTCCATCAGGAAAATATAGTGCCTTACAGCCTTTATATCCTCAGCTGTCAGCTCGACCGTACGTTCCTCATCGGTTTCGCAATTCCATATGTACAGCTCCACGCGAGAGCACGTCTTAGCCGCCGACATAAGCTCTCCCAAATAGCATCTATTTTCCGTATAGTCGGAGGGAATCTCACTTTCTTCCGTGGCTGCAGGGCATGGAGCACACAGCATAACACCGGCCATACCCAAGAGGCATAACATTCTTTTCATATTAAACGTGATTTAATCAGCAATAAAAACTACCTAACACGATATTTACGAACAGCCACCCACCCGATATGCAGGGGGATGTATACAGCAGGGGCAAGGACTACAAGCTTCCACACGGCACCGTAGTCATGCAGTTTTTCACCCCAAAACACGGCAACAGTCCATGCACTGTACAACAACGAAAGCCCCCACCCGACAAAAACGGCACGCAAGTTATCGCGCATGCTCAAGTGGCAGGCAACCAACAGACACACGGCAACAAGCAGACCGAGCGCAGACAAAAGCCCCGGTGAGTCATAGGCGCCCCATGCGGCATGAACGACACCCAGCACAGACCAAACCACCGTCAACAAAGCGGCAGCCAGACACAACAAACAAAACAGAAAACGAGGCATGGTACTATACTCCGGGATTTTTCCGCTGCACGATGCTGATATTTTTCAGCAACGAGCCACGCTTGCGAGCACGAATGGCCTCCATCTGCTTGGGAGAGGGGGCGCCGTTTATGCGGTGGTCCAGCTCATCACACAAGGCGCGACGTGCGAGGAAGCGGTTAATCTCCCGCTCACGCTCGCGGTGGCATTTGATGACAAGGCCGGTGGGGCGGTGCACTAAGCAGACGCAGTTGTTCGTCTTGTTCACCTTTTGCCCGCCCTTACCGGAGCCTCGCACAAAGGTTTCCTCCAAGTCACGCTCGAGCACGCCGAGCGCTTTCATGCGCTCGACCAGCTCGCTGCGTTTTTGAGGGGAAACGGGCATCAGACCGTCACCTCTCCGCTCAGGGGTGCACCGGGCTCGAAATGGTACGGACCGGTAACCGTCAGTTTGGTAACATGCTTCAGGCTGGGCACACCCAGAGCCTCCAGCGAATCCACCAGTTTATACAACTTTCCATCCAGCTGCACAATGGGAGCCACACCGTTACACTCCGGAGCCAAGCTCATCAAACCGGCATCGTTGATTTCCACCGCATCGGAACGCAGCAGCAACAAATCACTGCAGGTCTTCACCGGGAAGAAGCGCGAACGCGGCACGCACACGGCCTTGGCACCGGGGAAGCACTGAATGGCAGCACCCATCGCCGTCTCCAGCTGGTACACCTTCTCCGTGGCGGCATCACGCGGGTCCACCGTCTTCACGTTGCGAATCACCGGCAAGGGCAGCACGCCATTGTTGGCAGCGAGGAAATCGCGCAGAGCATCGAGACGAATCCAAAGGTTGTTTGTGTTGAAGTAACGGTGTTTGTCGATGTTCTGGAAGGACTCCACATCTTCATCCGGGCACTGAGCCACCTCACGCAGCAAGGGCTGTCCATCCGCCTTGCGCGTGGCCAAGTGACCGCCCTTCTTGTCAGCTTCCGTGCGGCGGGTTACCTCCATCACGAAGGGCACTCCGCTCTCCGCAAACCAACGCAGGAAGCGCGTATCCATCTGGGCACCCAAGTTATCGGAATTGGAGATAAACGCATACTTCACCCCGGCAGACAGCAACTTATCCAACCAACCGGAGCCCACCAAGGCAGGGTAAATATCACCGTGACCGGGCGGGCACCACTCCAGCTCCGGATTGGCAGCATACTCCACGGGAGCAAGCGTCTCTGTTACCAACTTGGGCACGCGGTTCTGAATCATCTCCACCTGTTGCGGGTCAGCAAAGCCCTCCTCCGCATATTGAGCCAAATGAGCCATCGTGTCCTCACTGGTGGAGAACGAGTTCATGAGCAGCAAATTCACCGGATAGCCGGCGCGGGCACGCAAGCTGCGCACTTGGCGAACAATTAAATCCAGGAAAGTGACACCGGGCTTGATTTCCAGCAAACTCTTAGCCTTCTGCAAGCCCATGCCCGTGCCTAAGCCGCCATTCAGCTTCACCAGCACAGCCTGTGCCAACAGCCCCGCATCCGCCTCCGGAGTGGATGCCACCAAGGCATCCCAATCCTCCACACCCTCAGCAGGCACAATCTCAGACTCAGGAATCATCATGGACTGCTTGCTCTCCAGCACATGTACGCTGTGACGGAACGCATTGATAGCGGCATCAGAAAGCCCGACGCCCCTCATTTTTTGCTCAATTACATCAAAACTGCTCATATACCCACATTATATACATCCACCTGCTCCTTTCAATGATAAAATGCTCCGTCATCCCGATTTTTTAACTTCGCTCCCCTGCCCCCGCCTTATGAGGTGCAACACGCCTCGCCAAATTAGTTACAACTAACTCACAAAAAGGGAATAAATATAAGGTATAAGTGCACTTTAGGCTTGAAATTCGCGCTGAAAAGGAGTTTAATGTGTGAGCACCAAAGTGGCCTGAGGTGGCCTAAGAGCTTTAGATTATGAACACGACGAAAACTTTACAAGTGCCTGACACTGCGAGTGCAGCGATGGATTACCTGAAGAATGATGCGGAGGACCAAGGAGAGCTGGTAACGCTCAACGTAGGCCCGTCACACCCGGCGACACACGGCGTGTTGCGACTGAAGCTGGTAATTGACGGCGAGGAAATCGTATCCTGCGACCCGATTGTTGGCTACCTGCACCGCGGTATGGAGAAGATAGCGGAGAACTGCCACTACAACCAGTACGTGGCCTATACGGATCGCTTTGACTATCTGGCGCCGATGAGCAACAACATTGCCTACGCCTGCGCAGTGGAGAAGCTGCTGGGCTGGGAGCTGCCGGAGCGCGGACAAGCCATCCGCGTGCTGTGCTGCGAGCTGTCCCGTATCTCCTCCTGCTTCCTGGGAACAGGTGTGTACGCCATGGACACCGGCGCTATGACCGCTTTCCTTTACGCCTTCGAGGAGAAGGAAAAGGTACACAACCTGTATGAGCAGATTTGCGGCGCCCGCTTCACCTCCAGCTACACCCGCATCGGCGGTATGACTCGCGACCTGCCCAAGGGCATCGAGAAATCCATTCTCGAGTTCTGCGACAGCGCCCTGCGCACCGTGGACGAGATGGAGAAGCTGCTGCTGCACAACAAGATTTTCATCGACCGCCTTGTAGGCGTGGGTGTTATCACCAAGAAGATGGCGCTCGACTGCGGCATGACGGGTAACAACCTGCGCGCCAGCGGCGTGAAGCGCGACCTGCGCAAGACCAACCCCTACTTGGGCTACGAGAAGTACGAGTTCGACGTACCCGTGGCTGAGGAGGGTGACTGCTACGCCCGCTTCCAGGTACGCATGGAAGAAATCCGCCAGTCCGTACGCATTATCCGTCAGGTGATTGCAACTCTGCCCGGTGGTCCCATCTGCGCTCAGGTGGACAAGGGTATTCTGCCCAACAAGAAGGACGCCATGCAGAACATCGAGGAGCTCATCCGCCAGTTCATGGTAAGCACCCAGTGCGTAAACGCTCCCACCGGTCAGGTATACTTTGCCGCAGAAAACCCGAAGGGTGAGCTCGGCTTCTTCCTTGACAGCAAGGGTGGTGGCATTGCCAACCGTTTGAAGATGCGCAGCCCCTCCTTCTGCACCCTTTCCATCCTGCCCAAACTGCTGCCGGGGCACCTTGTGAGTGACATCGGCGCCATCTTGGGTTCCTTCGACTTCGTACAAGGCGAATGCGACCGTTAAACCTTAAACAGAAAACTTTTACAACACACCATGTCTGAAACACCAAACGCGATTGACGCCATCACGGCAGCTCAGCCCTCTCCCGGTGAACAGTATTTCCCCAAGTTTGAGGTAACACCGGAGCTCGTGCAGAAGGCACAGGAGCTGGTAGCCCTTTACCCCGAGGGTAAAGAGCAGTCCGCCGTGCTTCCCATCATTCACCACGTACAAGAAGAGTTCGGCTACATCTGTGCGGAATCCATTCCGTGGATTGCCGAGATGTGCAAGAGCACGCCCATTCACGTGGCGGGCATTGTCACCTTCTACCCCGGCATTCACCGCAAGTGCCCCGGCAAGTTCCACTTCCGCGTGTGCCGCACCTTGGCTTGCGCCCTCTCCGGTGGCGAGGAGCTGATGGGCTACATCTGCAAGAAAATCGGTGTAGACCAAGCAGCCATGACGGATGAAGAGCCCATGGTAGTCAGCGAGGACGGCCTGTTCAGCATTGAAGCTGTGGAGTGCCTTGCCAACTGTGGTTTCGGCCCGAACGTCATGGTCAACGACACACTTTACTCCCAGGTGACCCGCAAGAAGGTGGACGAAATCGTCTCCACCTGCAAAAAGCAGGTTGCTGCCGAAAAGAAGAACAAGTAACCCCTTTTACTGCGTAACATGAGCGAAATTACCTACAAACCCAGCAGAGAACCGCACCCGCGGGAAACTCGCCGTATCTTCAGGAACATTGATCGCGAGGGGTATGATCCTTCCATCAAGTGCTTCATCAAAGACGGCGGCTACAAGACCCTCAAAAAGGCTCTGAAGATGGAGCCTGCAGAGGTTATCAACGAGGTAAAGAAGAGCGGTCTGCGTGGCCGTGGCGGCGCAGGTTTCCCCACGGGCGTGAAGTGGACCTTCATCCCCAAGGGCAACACCAAGCCCGTGTACTTGGTGTGCAACTGCGACGAATCCGAGCCCGGCACCTTCAAGGACCGCTTCATCGTGCACCAAGACCCGCACCAGCTGCTGGAAGGCATGATTATTGCCTGCTACGCCGTACAGGCTCACTACGCTGTAATCTACATGCGTGAGGAGTTCCCGGAGGCAGCACGCATCATGAACAACGCCATCAAGGAGGCAGAGGCAAAAGGCTTCCTCGGCAAAGATATTCTGAAGAGCGGTTTCGACCTGCAAATCATCGTGCACCGCGGCGCCGGCGCCTACATTTGCGGTGAGGAAACCGGGCTCATCAACTCAATCGAAGGCCTGCGCCCGTACCCGCGCATTAAGCCGCCCTTCTTCCCTGCCGCCATCGGTCTGTATGGCTGCCCCACCATCGTGAACAACGTGGAGTCCCTTTGCCAGGTGCGCCAGGTAATGATGATGGGCGGTGAGGCCTATGCTGCAGAGGGTGCACAGCGCAGCCCGGGCACGCGTATCATCGGTGTATCCGGTGACGTAAAGCGCCCCGGCGTATACGAGATTCTGTCCGGCTCCCTGACCTACGGTGAGCTGCTGTACGACATCTGCGGCGGCCCGCGCATCGGCCGTAAGTTCAAGGCCATCATCCCCGGTGGTGCATCCGCCAAGGTGATGCGCTGCGATGAGGTGCTCAGGGACCGCAACCCGGACGGCACCATCCGCGAGCTGAGCGTCTTCGACATCCCGATGGACCTTGACAGCATTGCCAAGTTCGGTTCCATGAGTGGTTCCGGTGGCGTTATTGTCATGGACGACACGCGCAGCATGCCCAAGTGCCTGAACAACCTCAACCGCTTCTTTGCCTGGGAGTCCTGCGGTCAGTGCTCCCCCTGCCGAGAAGGTAACCCGTGGATGTACAAGCTCTCCACCCGTATATGTGAGGGCAAGGGCTCCCCGGAGGATGTGGATTTGCTCAAATCCGTGGCAGACAACATCTGCGGGCGCACGGTATGCGCCTTCGGTGAGGCATGCTCCTGGCCCACACAGGCATTTACAACGAAATTCCGCGATGAGTTCTTGGCACTGACCAAGCCCATCAACGCCCTCAAGGCCCACTCCGAGGAGAGCAAAGAGGCGCGCAAGTTCCTAATCCGCGAAGACTAAACCTTTTGAACGAATGAGAACAATCCCCGCAATACTGCCGAAGGATGCCGCTGCTGCCGAGGGCAAGGTGAACGTCCAAATCAACGGCAAATGGTACCGCTTCCCGAAGGGAACCCGCATTGCAGATGCCTGCAACTCCGTAGGCGTGCACGTACCGTGCTTCTGCTACCACCCGAAACTTTCCGTAGCCGGCTCTTGCCGCATGTGCTTGGTAGAGCAAGGCATGCCCCCGCGCTTAGCACCGGGAGCAGCCCCCACCTACAATGAGGAGGGCTATCAGGAGATTCAGTGGATGCCCCGCGCCGTCATCGCCTGCGCTAACACCGTGGCGGAGAACATGGGTATCCGCACCGACGCCAAGCTGTGCGAGGAAGCTCGCCGTGGCGTGCTGGAGTTCCTGCTCTCCAACCACCCGCTGGATTGCCCCATCTGCGACCAGGCCGGTGAGTGCAAACTGCAGGAGTACACCACCGACTACGGTAGCGGCACTCACCGCTTCACCGAGGCGAAGACCAAGAAAGGCAAGAACCTCTCCATCGGTCCGCGTGTGAACTTGGACCAAGAGCGCTGCGTGCTTTGCCGCCGCTGCGTACGCTTCATGAAGGAAATCGTGGGTGAGGAAGTGCTCGGCGTTGTAGGCCGAGGCACGCACAACGCCATTGCTCTGTATCCCGGCACCAGCTTGGACAGCAATTACTCCATGAACGTGGTGGACATCTGCCCCGTGGGTGCTATGACCAGCAAGGACTTCCGCTTCAAGATGCGCGTGTGGTTCCTCAAGAGCACCCCGACCATCGACGTCAACTGCGGCACCGGCACCAACATCAACATCTGGACCCGCGAGCAGCAGGTATACCGCATCACCCCGCGCCAGAACGACGCCGTGAACAGCTGCTGGATGCCCGACAGCCACCGCCTGAACTACAAATACATCAACGCGGCAGAGCGCATCAAGACCCCGCTCGTCAAGACCGACATCGGTGCTCCGCAGCGCCCCTCCACTTGGGATGCCACCCTCAACATGGTGGTAGAGCAGCTGCACTCTTGCGCCCCGGCAGAGACCGCCATCATCGCCTCCGCCCGCATGACCAACGAAGAGCTCTACATGGTGCGCGCACTGGCTCGCCAGCTGGGTGTTACCAAGCTCGACATCGTACCCCGCAAGGGTGAGAGTGACGGCATGCTCATCAGCGAAGACCGCAACCCGAACAGCAACGGTGCCAAGCTCATCCTCGGCAAGACCGGCAGCGGTTTGCAGACGATTCGCCGCGGTGTGAAGAACCACAGCATCCGCTTCCTGATTGCCCTCGGCGAAGATGTAACGGCTGACGCCGGCATCCCCGAGGAGGATTTGGACAACTTGGATTACCTGCTGGCCATGGACCACACGGAGACCGCCACCACCAAGAAGGCAGACGTCGTGCTGCCCGGTGTGACCTTCGCGGAGAAGTACGGCACCATGATTAACGTGACCGGCCGCATCCAGCGCCTGAACAAGGCCATCGAGCCCGTAGGTGAAGCCCGCCCGGATTGGGACATCCTGCGCCAGCTCACGGAGCTGCTCGGCTGCGACTGCCCGCGCGTTATCGCCTGCCCCAGCCCGATGATCATCTTGGAAGAGATGGCTCAGGAGTTCGAGCCCATGAAGGGGCTTACTTGGGGCAACATCGGCAACGAGGGTAAGGTCATCATCGAAACCGGCGTCACGATTCCCCTCATCGAACGCGAAAATGCCAAGAAGTAACCCTTAAAACTGAACATTAACATCATGGAACATAACACTTTAGCTTCCATTTTAGCGCAAGGCAGCATGATTGCTGAGTGCGACGGTGGCGTCTGGTTCTACCTGATTACCACCATCCTCAAGCTCGTCTTGGTATTTGCCGTTATCTTGGCTTTCGTGGTACTTTCCGTATGGATTGAGCGCCGCGTGGCAGGCTGGATTCAGGACCGACCCGGCCCCAACCGTGCCGGTATCCCCCTGCACCTCTTCCAGCGCTTCGGCAGCAAGGAAAAGCAGCCCTGCAAAAAGCTTCTGCACTTCTTCGGCGTGCCGGAGGATTGCTGGATTGCCAAGCTCTTCCGCTGGCTGCGCTTAGACCGCGAGATACCGACCTTCGGTCTCATGCAGCCCTGCTTGGACGGCGCCAAGCTCTTCCTCAAGCAAGAGCTCACCCCCAGCTACGTACGCAAGTGGTACTTCACCTTGGCACCCATGCTGGTGCTGGGTCCGCCCTTGGTAGCAGCAGCCGTCATCCCCTTCTCCTCCGGGTTCGACACCTGCTGGGGTGAGGTGAACATGAGCGTTGCCAACTTGGGTGTAGGCCCGCTGTGGATTTTCGCCATCTCCGGTCTGTCCGTATACGGTCTTACTTTGGCCGGTTGGGCATCCAACTCCAAGTACCCCTTCTTGGGTGGTCTGCGTGCTACGGCTCAGCTGATTTCCTACGAGGTGGCCATGGGTCTTTCCATCATCCCGCTGCTTATGATGTTCGGCACGCTCAACCTGCAAAACATCGTTCAGTTCCAGGCGGACAACGGCTGGACCATCCTGCCCCTGTGGGGCGAGGGTCTGACCTGGGAGCGCTGGTTCATGATGGTACCGATGCTCATCAGCTTCGTGGTATTCGTGACCTGCGTCTTTGCAGAGGCCAACCGTACCCCCTTCGACATGGCAGAGTGTGAAACGGACTTGGTAGGTGGCTACCACTCCGAATACTCCTCCATGAAGTTCGCATCCTTCTTCATGGGTGAATACGCCGCTATGGTCATCGGCTCCGCCTTGGTGGTTACCCTCTTCTTGGGTGGCTGGTCCATCGGCTTCGGGGCAGATGCCGCGCTGCACGCATGGTGCGATTGGTTTGCCGCCATCTGCCAGTTCCTCATGTTCCTCATTAAGCTGGTAGCCTTCATCTTCTTCTTCGTATGGGTGCGCTGGACACTGCCGCGCTTCCGTTGGGACCAGGTGATGAAACTCGGCTGGCTTGTCTTCTTGGAGATAACCGTGGCCAACATCTTCCTCACGGCCGCCATCATCTACTTCATCAACTAATAAAAAGGACTTCACGCTATGTCATACACTCCTGTAAAGCGCCCCAAGTTCTCCTTTCTCGACAAGATTTATGTTGTAGAGTTGGTTAAGGGGCTCGCGATTACCCTCAAGCACATTGTGCTTTCTCTGCTGGGCAAGAGCCGCAGCAAGAAAGACTTCAACGGCAAAGGCGTCGGTGCCTGTATGCCTTTCCCGGAGCAGCGTTGGGATGACCATCTGCCGGATTACTACCGTGGCGCCCCCACTCTGGTGCGCGGCGAAGACGGCCGTGAGCGTTGCGTTTCCTGCCAGCTCTGCGAGTTCATCTGCCCGGCACGCGCCATCCGCATCACCCCCGGTGAGGTAAGCCCGGACGCCTCCTGCCAGAAGCAGGAGAAAGCCCCCGCAGAGTTCGAAATCGACATGCTGCGTTGCATCTACTGCGGCATGTGCCAAGAGGCTTGCCCGGAGCAGGCTATCTTCCTCTCCAAGGAGTACCTCATCACCACGACGGACCGCAAGGATGCCGTTCGTAACAAGGAGGAGCTCTACAAGCTCGGCGGTACTCGCAAGGGTCTTGTCAACAAGTGGAACCAATACAAATAACTTAACACACGACTATGGAAGCTGCAATATCCTCCATTCTGTTTTATTTGTTCGCGGCTATCGCCGTGCTGAGCGCCTTCGGCGTTGTGGCCTCGCGTAACCCCGTGACCTCCGCCATGTGCATGGCCCTGAGCTTTGCCTCCACCGCAGCCGTCTTGTTCGGCATGGGTGCGCAGTTCTTGGGCATTGTACAAATCATCGTGTACGCAGGCGCCATTCTGGTGTTGTTCCTCTTCGTGGTGATGATGCTCGACGTCAAGAGCGAGGAGAGCACCCTCTCCCGCCTGCCTCGCGCCATCCTCGGCGTGGTGGTAGCGGGCGTATTTGCCGGTATGGTCACCAAGGCTGCCCTGCTGCTGCCCGGTGCTACCGACAACAAGTGCCCGGTGCTGAGCTTGTTCTGCGATGACTACTGCGCCACCACTACAGCCCAGACACCCGCGGAACCCGCCTACGGTGGCCCGCTGCCTGAGCTGAAAGAGGCCACGGATAAAGAAAACTCCGGCACGAAGGCCCTGGGTGAAACCCTCTTCACGCAGTACAGCCTCCCCTTCGCCATTCTCAGCTTTGCCTTGCTGGCAGGTACGGTAGGTGCCGTAGCCCTCGGCCGCAAGATTCGTAAAGACTAATCTACAGACACATCACCATGACACCTTTAGCTCATTATCTGATACTGTCCGGCATCCTGTTCTCCATCGGATTGGCGGGCGTACTCATTCGCAAAAACATCATCGTGGTATTCATGTGCCTGGAGATGATGCTCAGCGCTGCGAACATCTCCTTGGTAGCGTTCTCCCGTGCCCAGGGCACGGAGGGCGTACCGGTGTATGATCCGCAGGTGCTTGCCCTGTTTGTCGTAGCCATTGCCGCGGCGGAAGTCGCCATCGGTCTGGCCTTAATCGTAGCTATGTTCCGCGCCCGCAAGTCGGTGGAGAGCACAGCCATCACCTCCTTGAAAGACTAACCCCTGATTCCCATCAACCATGATACAGAATCTTCCTTGGTTATTCCTCCTGTTGCCGCTGGCTGTGGCAGCCATTAACTGGCTTTGCTTCCGCGACAAGAAAGCCAGTGCCGTTGCACTGACTGTATTCAGCATCCTGCTGTTCCCGCCGGTCATCTTTGCCACAAAGCGCCTTCACGGGTTCTTCCTGAGCAAAGCTACCGGTCAGGGTTGCGCTGCGGCACTTTCCATCCTGTCCGCCATGGGCACGCTCGGTCTCTGCATTGCCTACCTGAACGGCTTGCAGACGGGCACGCCCGACACCTACACTTGGATGCCCATTGCCACGGAGGGCATGCCCTCCCTCGGCCTCGGCTTGGTCATGGATGACCTCGCCATGCGCATGATGTTGGTGGTAACCGGCATCGGCCTGCTGGTGCACTTGTTCTCCCTCGGTTACATGAAGGGGGACACCTCCAACCACAGCCGCTACTTTGCGGGGCTGAGCATCTTCATGTTCAGCATGACCATGATTGTCATGGCCGACAACCTCGCTATGACCTTCATCGGCTGGGAAATGGTGGGCTTCTCCTCCTACCTGCTCATCGGCCACTGGTTCCACAAAGAAAGCGCTGCCGATGCTGCCAAGAAGGCATTTATCACCAACCGCGTGGGCGACTTCGGCTTCCTCATCGGCATTCTGCTGACTCTGGGCGCCTTCGGCACCCTCAGCTTTGCTGAGATGGACGGCGTTGCTGCCGGCATTCCCACTGCGCTACTGACGGCTACGGTACTGTGCCTGTTCTGCGGTGCTGTCGGTAAGTCCGCCCAGTTCCCGCTGCACGTATGGCTGCCGGACGCCATGGAGGGCCCGACCCCGGTATCCGCGCTCATCCACGCCGCAACGATGGTTGCCGCCGGTGTATACATGCTGGTTCGTTTGCAGGTCAGCATGGGTGAGGCCGCCTTCACGGAGACTGCTTGCGACGTCATCACCGCTGTGGGTGCCATCACCGCCGTACTCGCCGCACTGATGGCAGTACAGCAGGACGACATCAAGCGCGTGCTGGCATACTCCACCCTGTCCCAGCTGGGCTACATGGTCATGGCCGTGGGTCTGCTTGCAGGTGAGGCCGCCATGTTCCACCTTTACACGCACGCCTGGTTCAAGGCTCTGCTCTTCTTGGGCGCCGGTGCCATCATCGTGGGTTGCCACCACGAGCAGAACATCTGGAAGATGGGTGGTCTGAGCAAGCGCATGCCGCTCACCACGCTCTGCTTCCTCATGGGTACATTTGCCCTCATCGCTATCCCCGGCTTCTCCGGCTTCTTCTCCAAGGAGCTCATTCTGGACGCCGCGCTGGAGAAGAATCCGTTCTACTTCTGGGTGGGTGCCGGTGTTGCTGCGCTGACCACCTTCTACATGGCTCGTCTGTGCTTGGTCACCTTCTGTGGCACCGCACGTGAGCACGGTGCCGAGCACGCCAAGGACGGCGGTTTCTGCATGAGCTTGCCGCTGCTACTGCTGGCCGGTATGGCTGTGGTATCCGGCTACGGTTTTGTGGCTGACTACTTGGTACCCTTCGAGGGCTTCCACGCCCACGGTTTCGAGCTGGGGCTGCCCTTCTACGTGAGCATGGGCTCACTGGCAGTGGGTCTCCTGCTTGCCTTCGCCATCTACGGTTGCGGCAAGCGCAGCAAAGACCCGCTCTCCGGCAACTTCATCTCCAAGTCCCTGCGTGAGCGTCTCTACATCGACAAGTTCTATGACAAGGGGCTCATCGGCATCCTGCAGGAGTGTGGTGCCCGCACCATCGAGTTTGCAGACTCCGCCATCATCCGCGGTCTCTTCGCTCAGGGTGCAGCTTGGTTCACCGGTAAGATCGGCATGCTGCTCAGCTGGATTCAGGGTGGCTCACTGCGAGCATACTCCTTCATCATCGGCTTGGGTGTCATCGTAGTCATCTTCATTCTCGCCTACACATTCCCCTCACTCTAACCTAATTTTACGACAATGCTTATTTGGCTTATATTAGTACCTGTGATTGCCGCCGCCCTCATCGGCTTGGCAAAGGCACCGGCTCGTCTCACGGCGATTGCCAGTGCAACATTCACGCTGATTATGGGATTGTGGGCAGTCATCAGCACTACGCTGAACCCGGACTGCGCTGAGTGCGCCTGCTGGTCCACCTTCGCCGGGCATGACTTGCAGTTCACACTGGCGCTGCCGCTCAGCCGCATCATGCTGCTGCTCTCCGTCATCGTCACCTTTGCAGCTATCGTGGGTCTCAACGCCCCGAGCAAAGATGCCGAGCGCAGCTGGAGCGTATCCGCCCTGCTGCTCTCCACGGGTGCCATCGGCGCGTTCCTGTCGGACAACATCATCTCCTTCTACGCCTTCCACGAGCTTGCCCTCATCCCGACCTTCGTGATGATTGGCTACTATGGCCGCGGTGACCGCCGCACCATCTCTTGGACCGCTACGGTATACCTCGGCTTGGCATCCATGGTGCTGCTGGCGGGTCTGCTCATGCTGTGCAGCCAGCTGGACGCCTGGAGCTTCAGCGCCATCAAGGCAGCTGTAGCAGCCGGCACGGTACCGACGGGTTGCTGCGTAGCCGGCCTGCTGCTGGCAGGCTTCGGCACCTTGGTGTCCCTCTTCCCCTTCCACTCTTGGGCAGCCCCGGCATACGCCAGTGCCCCCACGCCGATTGCCATGCTGCACGCCGGCGTGCTCAAGAAGTTCGGTCTGTACGGGCTCTTCACGCTGGCATGGGCATTCGGTCCTGCCTGCGAGAGCTTCTTCGGTTGCTGGAACGAGGTGCTGCTGGTACTGCTGCTCGGCAACGTGCTGTGGGTTGGTTATGTCACCATCGCGCAGACTCGTTTGGATGACATGCTGGGTAACTCCTCCGTCATGCACATGGGCTACATCTTCCTCGCCTTTGCCGCTTACGTGGCACTGGGTGGTAACAATGAGCTTGCCTTCAAGGGCGCAGCCGTGTTGATGCTGGCACATGGTCTTACCATTGCCCTGCTCTTCCTCCTCACCGGCCAGATTGAGAAGCAGACCCGCACCTTGGAGATGGACTCCATGGGTGGCCTTGCCAACAAGCTGCCGGGCTTGGGCTTCATCTTCGGTCTTGCCGGTTTGGCCTCCATCGGTCTGCCGCTGCTGGCAAACTTCGCCGGTGAGTTCACGGTGTTCGTGTCCTGCTTCCAGGGCTGGAGCTTCGGTGAGCCGCAGTTCGCCTGCGAGTGGCTCAACACCATCTCCGGGTGGTTCGGTGGGCTGGGGCCGGTGCAGCTGGCTCTCGTCTTCGCCCTGTGGGGTCTTGTCATCAGTGCGGTTTACATGCTGCGTGCATTCCGCCGCATTTTTGAGGGTCCCGTAGGTTTGGCAAGCGAGCGCGCCACAGCTCTCAGCTGTGCGGACAAGTTCTCCGCCGCGTTCCTCGCCTTCTTCATCGTCCTCTTCGGTATCTTCCCCTTCATCGTTCTCTGAACCCACCACTAACAGCATACTATGGAAACTTCAATCATCTACAACTGGTCCCAGTTTGCGGCTGAATTCACCCTGGTGGGTCTGGCCTCCGTCATCCTCATGGCGGACTGCTTCCTCAAGCAGATGCCCAAGAGCTACTACGCCCTGCTCGGCGCAGCCGGTGCCATCGTAGCAGCTTGCTTCATGCACAATGACGGGTACCACAACCAGTTCAGCGTTATCGCAGCAGTTGCTACGGGGCTTACCCTGCTGCTGGCTTACGACTACCGCAAGGTAACTTGTGAGGCTGTGTCCGGCACGGACAGTGAGGAGGGCTCCAGCGAGCTCTACGCCCTGCCGCTCATTGCCTGCGCCGGCATTTGCGCCCTCACTCAGGCAAAGGACATCATCATGCTCTTCGTGAGCTTGGAGGTAGTAACCCTCAGCTCCTACGTGCTGGCCGGTTACTTCCGCCGCAATCAGGGCTCAATCGAGGCCGGTGTGAAGTACCTCATCCTCGGTGCCATGAGCACGGGGCTTCTGGTATTCGGTGCTGCTTGGTACTACGGTACCACCGGCAGCTTCGAGCTGAGCGCCACCGTTGTACAGAACATGTTCTTCGTGGCAGAGCCTGCCATGAGCGTGGGCTTCTTCCTGGGCTTGGGCATGCTGCTGTGCGGCGCCCTGTTCAAGGCCGGTTCCGCCCCCATGCACATTTGGATTCCGGATGTGTACCAGGGTGCGCCCACGCCGGTATCCGCCTTCTTGGCCGTGGCCTCCAAGGCAGCCGGTTTCGCCGTTCTCTGCCTGCTGGTTCTTCCCTTCACCGCGGTGCTGACCGCTCAGACGGATATTGCCACCTGCGAGTATGTGCAGAACTGCTCCCTCAACTTGGTACAGTGCTTGGCCATCCTCTGCGGCCTTACCCTGCTCATCGGTAACCTCGGCGCCATTGGTCAGACGAATGCCAAGCGCCTGCTCGGTTACTCCTCCATCGGCCAGGCCGGTTTCATCATGATTTTCTTGGTGAACATGGCTGACACCACCGCCATGCAGAGCGTAGCAAGCTACCTCACCGCTTACATGCTGGCTACCATGGCTGCGTTCTTCGCCATCGCCATGGTGCGCACGCAGCGCGGCAGCGAGGAGATTTCCGCCTTCCGCGCCCTCGGCAAGACCAACCCCTGCGTGGCATTCTTCATCACGGTGGCATTCGCCTCCTTGGCCGGTGTACCGCTTACCTATGGTTTCATCGCCAAGTTCGACTCCTTCCGCTCCATGATTGAAGCCATGCAGTACTGGGACATCCAGCTGTGGCTCACGCCGCTGATGGGCATCATGGTGCTGTGCGCCACGGCAGGTTTCTACTACTACTTCAAGGTCATCCGCGAGATGTACTGGGAGAAGCCGCAGCCCGCCGACAAGCCGCTGCAGGTACCGGTGGTAACCGCCGGTGTGCTGGCAGGTTGCGCCATCCTGCTCATCGCTCTCGGCACTTGGCCGCTGCTCACGGGCAACCTGTAAAGCCCGCCTACGGCAAGTAAACTTACTTCAACCGCTGCTCCTCACGGGGCGGCGGTTCTTGTTTTATGCTTGCTTTACCTCAGCACATGTGTTACAACGAAACCATGCCGCACGAACCGCAGATTAGCAGCGATGACAGCTCCGCCCTTCAGGGGAAAAAGCTGCCGCGCCGGCGCTTTCTGAAAGGGCTGGCCGGGGTGGCCGTGTTGGCAGCCATCGGTAAGGGCGTAGACCTCCTGCTGCCCATGACCATCTGCCGCCCGGGGGAATGGAACGGCCCCGTTACGGATCATTTCGACGGCATGTACTTCTACAATCCGGAGCACGCCAACCGCCACAAAACAAACAAGGCATCCTCCATCTTCGGCTGGTTCTTCCGCAAGCGAATCAAGGGCGAATACCCCATCGTGCAAGCGAACACCCACCGCCCGCAATTAGCCCCCGAGGTGAATGGTGCGGACTGGGAAGTCACCATGGTCAATCACTCCACCATGCTGGTTCGCGTCGGTGGGCTGAACATCCTGACAGACCCCGTTTGGAGTGACTGCACCAGCCCCGTTCAATGGGCGGGGCCCAAGCGCACACGCCCCGTGGGCATCGCATGGGAGGAGCTACCGCGCATCGATGTTTGCCTCATCTCCCATGACCATTACGACCACTTCGACGCCGCGACACTGAAAAAACTTTACGCTCGCGACAACCCGCTATTCATCGTCCCTCTCGGGCTCAAAAGCCTGCTGCAATACCACACGGACGCCGCCCCCCGCTGCGAGGAAAAAGACTGGTGGGACACCGTGCAGCTCAGCCCGAGCGTAAGCTGCACCCTCACCCCTGCCCTGCACTGGAGCCGCCGCTACCGCTCCGCAGCGAGTGGCAACCGATCCCTCTGGTGCGGTTTCTTCATGCAGGTGAAGGGCGGTCCCTCCGTCTACTTTGCGGGTGATACCGCCGCCGGTACCATTTTCGACACAATCCGCCGGCGCTTGGGCGCCCCCACCCTCGCACTGCTCCCCATCGGCGCCTACCGCCCGGACTGGATTCGCACCCACCACACCAACCCGGCGGATGCCGTACAAGTATTTCGCCAACTGCAGGCACAACAAGCCATCGCCTGCCATTTCGGCACTTGGCAGCTGGCGGATGAGGGCTACCAAGAAACACTCGGCGACCTCGCCACCGCCCTACGCGAGGCAGGCATCCCCCCACACCTTTTCCCCGCCCCGGACAACGGTCAAACGCTGCGAGGAACAGCATAAAATCCGCGCCCCCCTTCATTTAGCCCCCCAACAAAGCACTATATGCTTGACATGAGGTCGCTTCCATCCTATGATTCTCAGTATAGGATAAGCAACCATATTCTCTCCATAGTATTATGCTCAACTCCACACAACAGCAATCTCTCACTTCAATAGAGAGCAACTTGGGTCTACTGCAACAGCTCAAGAATAGCATTTCATTTCTTCGAGAAAAAGAGGGGAATCAGTTCGAAGAAAAACTCTTCAAGTTACATAAATCATTTGAGAGAGAATTATTGCAATTCAAATCCGGCACGCCGATTATTATCTCCACCGGCATGTTGAAAGCCGGGAAGTCAACGCTGGTGAACCTACTTGCTCGCACAACTTTGGCATCCCCCACCGGATACGGCATAGATACAACGCTGCGCCCAGCCCTCATTCGAATGAGTAAGCAAGATGATACGGTTACGGCAAAAGTCGGCGAAATCGTTATATATTACAACGAAGGAGGAGACCGCGACACTCTTTTAGGGTATGTGTTGGATCAATTACGAGGCATTGATACTACAAAAAATGATTCGCGAAACCTGAGAGAAAAGCATCTGGAACTAAACAAGACAAACCTCCGTGAAATACTCTGCAAAGAACCTAGCATTTCCAAAGAATTAGAACAAGAGCCTCTTATTGTCGTCATCACCACACCGTTCTGCGAAGATGCCAAGCTTCTGCAAAATGGCTGCATGCTATTAGACATGCCCGGCTTGGATTCTAATACGGCAGAAGTCTCCAAAAACAACGGTAAATCTGACTACAAGCGATTGATTGGCGAATGTGATTTGCTTCTTTTCGTACAAAGCTCCGTGGCTCCGCTTAATCAAGATGCTTCTGAGCTACTGCGAGACATTATGAACACTCGCAGCGAGGGCACGACTACCGTTGTTCAAAATCTGATGCGAGCTAAGGCGTGGACGGAAAAAGAGCGGCTGGAAAAAGAAGAAAACGAACAATCAGCTCATGCCATCAACATCATCAAAAAACATTTTCCAGACAATAATTCCATCCGCTGTTTTACGGTCAATTTAGGCATGGCGTACGATGCCACATTTATGGGCAATGATTTCCTGAACAAAAACTACTATCATAACGGGGAAACTAAAGTTGCCAATAAGGAAGATTTGCTGCATTTTTCCGATTTTGAAAATCTGGAAAAAGGGCTTTATGATTCCATCCTAAACAACAGCATTAATTACCGTCTCCGAACCTGCTGTAGAGGGCTCAAAAAACAAGCAGATGAATACGGAGACACCATTAAAGAACTCAAAAGAGCTATTGAAGTGAAGGTGGAGAATCTGCTCAAAGAACTCCAAGCATGGGGAAACCTTCGCACGCAAGCTGAAGCCAAACGCGTGGTGCGATTCATCAAGAATAACGCCCATATTCAGTTAAACAAGTCAGCCATTGCATGTGATATTTCATCTGCTGTTCTTAAAAAACATTTTCCGGATATAGCCATGCTACCAGATAATGATACCGCATGTGTCAAAGGTAGCAAAGTGGATGAAATTGTAAAGAAATGCAAGGATTGCTACAGCAATATGATTGAACAGCAATTCAAACAACTGCGTTTGACCGATTTCACCATTGAAGTTGAAGATTTGAACTCAGGCACACGCTACCAAAACGTAGCTTTCGCAGAAGGTTGCAATGCTCTCCGCAAACATACCGACGACTTACTCAAGAATAAAGAAGAAGACTCAGAAGTATTAAAAGCGTGCAAAAATCACCTACGTAATCAACTGAACACAAACATTCTTTCCGGTACTGACACCATTAACATTTCAACCGACGGGCTGAATGATTATACATGCAGTCAATACAAAAAATTAGAAAAACCGTTGTATCTTCTCGGGTTTACTAGGGAAGTGAAATACAAAAAGAACGTCTGGAAGGATGACAAAGAGGCTGAGAAAATGCAGCATCATTACGAATCCGAAGAAATAAGGCTTTTGAAAGACCATGCAGTCAGTGCGTTTGATGACGCTCTTCGCAAAAAGATGGAAGATTTCATCAACAAGTATCAATCAACTGCAGACGCAAAAATTCAAGAAATAGAGAACCAAAAACAACTGTACGAAAAGGAACTAGAGCAGATTGAAAAGATGCTGTTTACCATCAACAACATCCACAACCTCAACAACGAAATCACCAGATAATATGAAAAACATCATTTTTTGGACCTTTGCCATCTTACTGTTTTATTTTTCTGCGGATATCATAGCCAAAGGGCAGACGCTCAACGAGGTGGGGCCCTATCCCATACTGGGGTGGCTGCTATGGGGCAGCTTAGCCTTTGCGGTCTTGCACTGGTTCATCATTCCCATCCTCCAATTCGCCACGCTGAAGAGTCCGCGCCAGCTTACTCCCCAAAACCGGGCAAAACACGCGCTCAAGCATCTGCGTTCTCTACCGAAAGAACAAAAAAGCGATGAGGTTAACGCCCTAATCGGCGAGATAGAATCCTACCTCAAGCGCGATATGGAACAGGAGCTACAGCAAGCTCTGGACAAATACAAGCAGTACCATGATCTTCGCAACAAACGCGCAAATGCCATTATCAGAGAGCACTGCAAGTTAGCCATTATGGGCACCATTATCAACAGAAATGCGTTGATAGACGGAATCATCATGCTGGTGCTGCAAACAAAGATGGTCGTCGCACTGGCACGCTGTTATGGCTACAAGCCCTCCCCCGTCTTCAACGCTCTGTGCTTTGGATGGATTATTGCCAATTCCCTCACCAGTTATTTACTGCAAGATGCAGCGGATGCCATTTCGGAAAGCGCTCAGGAAATGTACAGCGAATTAGCCATCGAAGAAAGTTGCGGCATAGGGCTCAAATCCATTCCTTTTGTCGGCAAGTTTCTCTCATTCTTGGCGGAAGGCATATTAGTCGGCACCACGGTTTGTGCAACCGGTTTCATTTTCCGCAAACAGCTTCAAAAAGACATACCGAATACAACCAACAAAGAAAGAATCCAGAACTTTAAAGCCGCCCGCAGAGAAGGACGTAAAGAAGCCATCATTGCCATATCCTCTTGTGTTCCGGAAAAAATGAAACAGTACCTTACCAAATACTTTTCGAATGAAGGAGACGCTAAGGATATAAACCCGCGAGAAGAAGACATGAAGGACACGGTGGAGTTTAACTCTCCTCCGGAGGCAGCATGAAAACAAGGCGCTCCATCCCATGGGTGTAGACCTCTTGGTAGAGCGCTTTTTCCAGAGAGGAAATGCGAGCGGCTCGCTCTTCATCACTGAGGAGGGAGGTCGCCTCATCCCCCAAGTTTTCCACCAGGCTTTGCTCTGCGAGTCGGCTCACCAGCTCACTCCAGAAAGTAGCATCACGGAACTCCTCCAGCACGTCGGAGTAAAAAGCCTCATCCACATAGGGACGTTTGAAAAACCAGTAACCGCAGTCCGGGTTCAACTCCATATGGCGGGCAATGGAGGGCAGCTTGCGGGCGGATTTGAGGATGGAGATGCACAGGCGCTGCCATGCCTGGGCTTTCGGGTCATCGGAGTCCGGCATGGCCTGCCCCAGCATAGAGAGCACCATGGCGCTCATCTCCGCAAGGTTCAGCATGTCCGCCTCACTCAAGTCCAAATCCGCCTTACTCATAAGCAAAAATCTATGCAATGCTCAGATTAAGCCCAGCTGCATGCGGGCCTCCTCCGTCATCATATTCTGGTTCCACGGCGGGTCCCATACGAACTCGATGTTTACATCACCCACGCCCTCCAAGGCGTAGATGCCGGCCTCAGCCTCAGCCATCATGTGCGGGCCCATGGTGCAACCGGGAGCAGTGAGCGTCATCAACACGTGCACGTACGCGCCTTTTTCCTGCTGGGGGACAATCTCCACCTCATAAATCAGACCGAGGTTCACAATGTCTACGGGGATTTCAGGGTCATAAATGTTGCCGAGCACCTTCCAGATTTTCTCCTCCAGAGAGAGTGAGTTCATATCCTCCTCCGCCTTAGGTTCTTCAGGAGGAATAATGCCGGCGCGGGCAGCCTCTGCGCGGGTAATGCGCACCAAGCCGATGTCCGTAGCAGCAGTAATGGAGTTACCGAGCATCTGGGTGATGTAGATGCGTGAGCCCTCCGGCAAAACGACGGCATTACCTGCCGGCACCTGTACACCGGCTATCTCCGCCTCTGTGATGACTTCCTGATTAAACATAACGCGCGTTCATTATGGCATATTTTCACCCGCTTGCAAGCCTTATCTCTGACTTAATCTGCAGATGAGTATTGACGCCGGGGCTCAAAAAGTGGTAGGATAAGGCTGAGATGAAGCGCGGTATTAAAGCAGTGATAACGGGAGCTACGGCATGCCTGCTGGTAGCCTGTGATGATGCACCTCAGCACCCCACCCCGGCGGACAAAAGCCCCCACTCCCCAACCGACACGTATACCGCCCCGAAATCGGAGAATTATTTCCCCAAAAAACGAACCATTACCGTACCTTCCACTCAGCAGGAACATGCAGCCGCCATCACTGCCCTGCGCATGCATTCCCGCGAGGACGCTCGCTATGCGGAGGAGGTTAAACTCCTGACGGAGCGCTACACGGAGCTTTACCCGAATGATGCAGCGGGCGTCACCGCAGCCGCCATGTGCTTTATCGAGGGCATACTACTGCAGCCGGAGCGTTATGCAGGCTCGGATTTTGACCGCGCTTTGCTCTACTGCACCATTTTGGAGGAAATCGGGCAGCAATCCCCTTCGCCCGCCCTACTGCGCAGCTGTATTCAGGTGGTGGATTACCGCAAAAGCGATGACGAAAAAGCAACAGCCTTGCAAGAGCTCGCCACGGCAGCACAAACCGCCCAGCAGCAGCAAGACCGCTGCTCCGCAGCTTACGCACTGCTTATGTTGGTCAACCATTGCCCGGCAGAGAGCAAAAATGGCTTTGCGGAGACCTATTGGCAGCAGGCGGACTACGCCGGAGCCCCCTTCCGCGCCCTCATGGCAGCGGCGGGTGGCGTTTCCGCAGAATCCGCGCCGCTCATACTCACGCAAGAGGCGCTATACACCCTCCTACACCCCGAAAATGACGCCCGATTGCAAGCACTGCTTCGCGCAGTCATACAGCACACCACGGTAGAAGCCCTGTTACAGGCTGTCGGCACGGGGCAAGAGCACCCCTTGTTGCTCTGTGAGCTGTTGCGCTACACCATGGAAATAGGTGCGAGCCATCAAAATTCCTCCACCGCCCTTGCACGTGACCTGGAGCAGCTTCCGGAGGCGGAAAGGCCGCAGGATGCTGCATTGTTGCTGGCCATCTACCATGCGGGACATGCAGAAGACGAGGCAAAGCGAGGGCAAGCCCTGGATGCCTGCCTGCAACTGACGGCAGCAACAGAGGTAGACCGTATGCTGTTAGCCGGAGCTCTCCTTACAGCAGAGGCCGGCACACCACACCGCGAATACGGCAAGGAACTTTTGCGCATACAGGCAGTGGAGGCTTCCCCGGCAAAAGCCCGCCGGGCCTTGCGGACCTTGGGTCTCGTCTTGACCGGCGAACAAAAGCACAACGAGGCAGATATTGTTATAAAAGCGCTGCAAAACGTAACCCAAGATGCCGAAGAGAGCGCCCGAATACAACAACAGCTTGCAGAGCATGCGCACCGCATCGGCAACCTCAATGCAGCCATTGATTTATACTCGCAACTCCAGCTGCAATACCTCGGCACACTGCATATTTCCGTGCCCGCCTGCCACAATATGATAAAACTGCTGGTAGAGCGCAACAACCCATATAAAGTAGACCCAACCGCGCATACCATCACCCCCTCCGACAAATGGTACGCGTGGGCGCGCGGGCGAGACTTCCTCACAAGCCTCGACAAAAACCCGGAGCTCATCTCCGCCACGGATGATGCCACCCGCAATACGCTCAGCCGGCTGCGGCAGACTATCAATGAGCTCAGCATTGACTACGATGTTCAAACCGAGGAGCGCGACCGACTCAATAAAGCAGCCGGAGCAAGACGCAAGCATAACAAGTAAACTAACTTCTTGCCTTCCGCTCATTCTGCTAATATCATGGGGCTACTCACCACCCCCATGAATATGAAAACATTGATTGCTTTTATCAGCGGAGCTACAGCAGCATCCTTCGCGCATAAAATCCTCAAATCAGCCCAAGCTAAAGCCTTGGCTCAAAAAAGCAAAGTGCTCAGCCAAAAAGTGGAAGAGTTTTTCCGCAATGAGATGCGAAAACATCTGATCGAACAGCCCAAAAAGTAAAGGGAGCATCTAATAACCGGCCCCGATAAATCGGCTTACCTTGTTTGGCCGCACCTGAAAATTACTCAGATTGCTCGGGCTTGCGGTTCTTGTAGTGGGTCAACTTGGTGCGCTTCTTCTTTTTCGGAGAGAAGTGCTCCGGGTGGGCAGCAGCCCAAGCCTCATACAAATCCGGGCGATTCGTACGGGTGCGCTCCAGCGCGTGGTCCAGCTTCCACTCAGCAATGGCCTTGTGATTGCCGGAGAGGAACACCTCCGGTACGGACATACCACGGAACACATTCGGCTTGGTGTATGCCGGGGCTTCCAGCAAACCGTCAGCAAAGGACTCCTCCTCACTGCTGCGGGCATCCCCCAGCGCACCGGGCAGCAAACGCGCAATGGCGTCAATCACCACCACGGCAGCTATGGCACCGTTCGTCAAAATATAGTCTCCGATGGAGAGCTCCATATCCACCAGCGTCTCAATCACGCGGTGGTCCACCCCCTCATAGTGCCCGCAAAGGAAAATGTAATGAGCATCCCCCCCATCCACACAGGGGGCGGCCAGCTCACGAGCTACCGGTTGCGAGAAGACACGCCCCTGCGGGGTCATGAGAATCACCTTGGTATTCTCACGGCGTAACTGCTCGATAGCCTCAAAAATGGGCTCACACTTCATCAGCATGCCCTGCCCTCCGCCGCACAGGTAGTCATCCGTACGGTGGTGTTTGTCATGCGCCCAATCACGCAGTTGGTGAGCGCGCACCTCTATGATTCCCTTATCACTGGCGCGCCCCATGATGCTTTGCGACAAGGGCGTGGTGATAAGCTCCGGGAACAGGGTCAGTACATCTATCGTGAGCATAATGAAAAAGAGCGGGCACAGGGGGAGGCTCTCCTCTCCGCTGTGCCGTTTGGTAAGTGTTTAGATATTGTGGCGCAGCATGCCCTCAATGTAGGCATCGATATTGCCATCCATCACATCCTGAATGTTACCGGACTCCACCCCCGTGCGCAGGTCCTTCACCATCTGGTAGGGCTGGAACACGTACGAGCGAATCTGGTTACCCCAGGCAATATCACCCTTCTCGGAATACTGGCGGTCAGCCTCCGCGCGCTTGCGGTCTTCCTCCAGCTGAATGAGGCGGGCTTTGAGCATGCGCATGGCCTCCTCACGGTTGCGCAGCTGTGAGCGCTGGGTCTGGCAGGCTACGATGATGCCGGTGGGCAAGTGCGTAAGACGCACGGCGGTTTCCACCTTGTTCACGTTCTGGCCACCCTTACCGCCGGAGCGGTAGGTGTCCATCTTCACATCGGCCTCTTTCACCTCAATCTCCACATCATCGGAGATGTCCGGCGTGGCATCCAGTGAGCAGAATGAGGTGTGGCGCTTACCGGCGGAGTCGAAGGGGCTCATACGCACCAAGCGGTGAATACCGCGCTCGTTCTTCAGGTAGCCATAGGCATACTCACCGTCAATCTTAATGGTCACGGAGCGCAGGCCTGCTTCATCACCGTCCGTGCTTTCCATGATTTCCGTGCTGAAGCCATGGCGCTCGCAGTAGCGCAGGTACATGCGCAGCAGCATGCTTGCCCAGTCACACGCCTCCGTACCACCGGCACCGGCGTGAATCGTTACGTAGCAGCCGGCATTGTCATGCGGGCCGTTCAGCAGGGTGATAAGCTCAAAGTCCTTCAGGCGCTTCTCCCAAGCGTGGTACTCGCTGACAGCCTCAGCAGCCATCTCGGGCTCCTCTCCGGCCATCTCAAGCGCCACTTCCACGTCCTCCAATCCGGACTCCAAGGCGCGGTACTGCTCTAAGCGGCGCTTGAGCGGATTCACCTCCGCCATCAAGGCTCGGGCAGC
>CAJGCY010000010.1 GCA_904501955.1 uncultured Akkermansia sp.
CGTTTCGGCAAGCCTCAACGGTTCGCGGGTTCGGATTTGCTTTTTTACCCATTTCCTAGGGCTTACGCCCTAGGCTAAGTTAGGTCACCCGCTGACGCGGGTTCAGAATTCCGCTCGCTGTCGCTCGCAAACTGTTCTTCAACTTCCAATTTATCGTGCTGTTGGCTGCCTTTTGAAAACTTAGCCAAAAGGGGCGTGCTTTTCTTTCACAGATGTGCATGAGACCGTCATTTTTTGCTTTACATATCACGATAGTGCAGGTAGAATAACAGACGCTTGTTAGGGCTGTAAGGCTCTTGTGGGTAACTCTAATTGATAGAAAGTAAATTCAAGATGAAGACATTTGCATATTTGGGTTTTGCTGTGGTTCCGGCTATAGTGCTGAGCAGCTGCTCCTCCCCGGAGGAGAGCGCAACCGCTGACGTTGTGGATTGCCTCGATTCACTGACGGAGCTGGTGCAGGACGTTCAGGATGAGGATTTGACAACGGCTATAGATGAGCTGCACTCTTTCTTGGAGTCCGAGACTCCCGGCCTCGTTGCTGCTCTCGGTGATTTGGATGAAGCTCAGAAGGTGACCGTTATCAACAACGTGAAGCAGAGCCCCGAGCTGGCAAAATTGATTGCGACCATTGAAGGCGCTCAGAAGTCTCCGCTCGTGCGGGTAACTGCTATGACCGGCCCGGAAAAGGTCGCTCAGCAGATGTCTCTTGACACCAAGATGAAGATTGTGGACATCGCTGCCAACATTGCCAAGATTACGGTTGCCTTGGGCGTGGTTGACAGCGAGAATGTGCGCAAAGCCTTGGAGGTTCGTCTGCCGCTCTGATGCGCTTCCTTCATAAAACTTAACAACATACAAAAAGCCGCTGACCCATTACAGGTCAGCGGCTTTTTACGAAATGTCGTCTTTTCGTCGCTTTTACTTGCGACGACGGCGAGCAGCCAATGCAGCCAGAGCCAGCAGGCTCAGCGTTGCCGTGGCCGGCTCCGGCACGGTGCGGATGTCAACATTCGTTGCTACTACCTCACCGGCGCTGTTCTTGATGGTTACCTTGGTCTCACCATCGGCACCTACGATATACTGGTGCCCGGAATCGAGCACGTCGCCCGCGGTGTAGTTGTCGAGCACGATGATAATCTCTGCATTATCAAGCCCCTCGACGTCTGTTGCGTTGATGCTGGCGTTCTGAGACAGAACAAGCTGTACTGCCTTTTGCACCTCATCTGCTGTAGCCAAGGTCATGACTGCTACCTCCTCAGCGGCCGCGATGTTTACCTCACCCAGCGTCAGGCTGCCAACGGTAATCGAGCCATCTACATTGATGGTGCCACCCAGTGCCGTAATGTCTGCGAATTCTGCACCATCGTGTGCTGTCAGCTGGCCACCCGTCATGACGATGTCCAACTC
The DNA here is from genome assembly GCA_904501955.1 of uncultured Akkermansia sp. Taxonomy (GTDB): domain Bacteria; phylum Verrucomicrobiota; class Verrucomicrobiia; order Verrucomicrobiales; family Akkermansiaceae; genus Akkermansia. Next base: position 1,411 of record CAJGCY010000010.1, read on the forward strand.
AATCGTACCCGCATTCTCTACGGAGCCAGCATCGCAAATAATCATGCGGTCTCGAGAGTCACCGCTGTCGTTAATGGTTGCCGTGGCTGCAACATTCACGTTGGCGTTGGCTCTGTAACCCACATACATCTCCTCGGTAACGTTCATCACGGCACCCTCATTGAGATTCACCTCTGTAACACTACCGTTGTCGACATAGTCGTAAGTTGTTTCAGATCCTAAGCCGAGGAAAGACCCCTTGTAGTTATTCAGATTAAGCGTAGCATTAGTTACGTTAATCTCAATCTTGGAGTCTTTGTAGGAACCGGTGTGCAGCTGACCATTGATGTTCATCACGGAGCCGCTCTCGACATTTACGGTAGAGGTACAACCTACGCTAAAGCCCAGCAGTACCGGAAGAGAGCTTGAAGCAAAAGAGGAGTTCTCTAATATGTTCAACTCACCGTGCCCCAAGGCGAACTCTTTAATGCCGGTAGCGACAAACTCGGAATTGCCGGTTACTGTTACAACACCACGACCGAACTCAGCACCGTTAGCTCCGTCGCTGTACTCACCTACGAAACGATTTTCAAGATCGGTGTTGTCGCTGTTAGCTTTACCCAAAGCGCCTTGTGTTGTGGCATGTACTATTTGTACATGGGGAGAAAGCGGAGTGGAGCTGCCTGTTCTATAAGACTGATAGCCGATGAAGAAATAGTCCTGATTAGAGCCGACGTACTTGCCGCCGTTCTGGATAGTAAGAGAACCGTTGCCGTCAGCACCACCGATTGTTGTTGCAACCTCTACATTGGAGGTTACGGTGGCGTTGTCAATCGTCAATACGGAATTCTTACCTGCAACACTGAGCATGGTGGGGCTATCACCCTGTCTGTGCTGACCACCACCCTGGGTGTTGATGGTAACAGTGTTGTGGTAATCCGTGCCACCAATAATCAGCTCGCCTTCGCGAACATAGATGGCAGAACCGCTGGTTACATCGCCGGTAATCGTTGCTGTGCCGATGCCGTCCTTGGCATCAATCGTGTAACCTCCAACCTCATCAGCTTTGGTGCCCAATTGCATTATGCCTTCGGTTGTGATAGTTGTCGGTGTGTAATAACCAGCGTACGCTGAGTTTGTGGCGATGGCTGCAATAAGCGCTAAAAGTCCTTTAGGCAATCTCATTTTCATATTTAGTTTTCGGTTAGAAAGGTTGTAGTTGTGGTCACTCTCGTGTTGTTAGGGGGGGGCGCACAGCTGCGCGCGATATGTTATCATGTTGTTTGTGCTCCGTAAAGCCTAAAGTTGGAAAAATATGAGAAAAATATCAAAAAAAAGCCGATTCCTCAGAGGAATCGGCCTTTTTTAGGGAAAAGAGGAGCTGTAATTTACTCGCCGAGCTGGCTGGCAAGCATGGAGGCTACGCCCTGGAAGGCGGCTGCTACCATGCTCTGGCCGGGGTCTTCGAGGGCGACGGGGTGGCCCTCATCACCGCAGGAGCGGGTCTTGATGTCCAAGGGGATGCGGCCGAGCAGGGGGACGCCGAGCTTCTGAGCTTCGCGCTCGCCGCCGCCTTCGCCGAAGATGTTGTACACCAAGCCATCGCTGGGGCAGACAAAGTAGCTCATGTTCTCGATAAGGCCGAGGATGGGGGTCTCCACACGCTGGAAGAGGCCTACAGCCTTGCGGGCGTCGATGAGGGCGACCTCTTGTGGGGTGGTCACAATGACGGCGCCGGCGAGATCCACCGTCTGCACGATGGTGAGCTGAATATCGCCCGTGCCCGGAGGCATGTCAAGGATGAGGAAGTCCAGACCGCCCCACTCCACATCACGGAGGAACTGCTGCACGTAGCGGGTAGCGAGCGGGCCACGCACGGCTACGGGTGAAGCCTCATCAATCATTAAGCCCATAGAGAGCAGCTTAATGCCGTGAGCCTCAACGGGGAGGAATTGCTCCTTCTCGGAGCAGCCGGGGCGCTCCTTGGTGCCGAACATGAGCGCCATGGAGGGGCCGTAAATGTCCAAGTCCAGCAAGCCGACCTTGTAGCCCAAGCGGGAGAGGGCAACAGCGAGGTTGGCGGAAACCGTGCTCTTGCCCACGCCACCCTTGCCGGAGGCAACGGCAATCACGTGCTTCACGCCGGGTACGCTGGACTTCCAGTCCGCAGGATCATCATTAGCGGAGGCTTTCTTCACGCTCTTGGGGGCGTGGTGCTCGATGTTCACATCCAGCTGCTTCACGCCGGGAAGCTCCTTCACCACAGCCATCACGTTCTCATAAATGTAGCGGGGAACATCAGCGTTCTTACTTTCAATAATGAGCTCCACCACCACGGCGCCGCCCTCATTCACGACGATGTCTTTCACCAGACCGAAGGAAACGATATCGCGGCTGAAACCCGGATATTTTACAGTTGTCAGAGCCGCGCGAATCAGCGCGGGCGTTAATTGCGGTTCACTCATACTAATTCCTAAAAGTTGGGGGTAATTTAGCATAAATCGGGGCAGAGTTCAAGCTTCAATTGTGCCAGCGCGAGCGTAAATGTGTGGGGTGAAAGCCACAACTTACTGCACGGAGTATGTTTTTTTGCAAAAATCGCATTATTTTTCTTGCCAAATAGAAAAAAAGGAGTATTATCTCTGCACCATGACTCGAAAAGGTGGTATCAACAAGACGCGTAAGGCTGTTGCCAAGCGTTTCAAGGTGACCGGCTCGGGCAAGGTTCTGCGTCGCAAGCAGGGTAAGCGTCACATCCTCCAGAAGAAGTCCAGCAAGCGCAAGCGCGCTTTGGGCAAACCCGCTCTGGTGGACGCCACCCAGGTTTGGGCCGTTAAGCAGAACATGCCCTTCGCTTAAAACCGAGGAACATGGCCACAAGCCAAGTCCCGCCCGCTATTCGGGCGGCCTTCATGCAGCCTTCCCGGCGTAATTTTCGCCGCGGATAGAACGGACGAGACTGCAGGGAGGTGAGGAAGAACAGTCCGCTCAAAATAGACAAGATAAAATACTATGGCACGTGCTACAAATGGGCCGGCTTCTCGCGCCCGCCGCAAGCGCATCCTGCTTCGCGCCAAGGGCTTCCGCGGTTTCCGCAGCAAGCTCTTCCGCTACGCTAAGGATGCCGTATACAAAGCATGGCAGTATGAGTACCGCGACCGCAAGAAGAGGAAGGGTCAATTCCGCCGCCTCTGGACTGCTCGTATCTCTGCCGCTGTGCGTCCCCTCGGTCTGACCTACTCCCGCTTCATGGAGGGTCTCAAGGCTGCTAACGTTGATCTGGACCGCAAGTCCCTGTCCGAGCTGGCTGTCGCCAACCCGGAGGCTTTCAAGGCTGTTTTCGAGCTCGCCAAGAAGGCTATCGACGCCAAGGAGGGTGCTGCTCTCAAGGCATAAGAAGCTGTTCCGAACAGTAATTCATTTAATAATGGGTGTTCCCCCCGGGGAACACCCTTTTTTGCGTCGCCTCCGCTTGCCATCAGCCCGATAAATCAGAAGTTGACGATTAGTTGGCGAGCCGCAGGCAAGCGGAATTCGGAGCCCCTTACGGGGCTTCAAGTTAGGCGGCATGCGCCCGCGGTAATACACATTTCAGTTCGCCTACGGCTCACGCGAACGTTCGTTGTCACTCACGCGAACGCTTGGGGCTTACGCCCCTACACGCGAACGCTCGCTGTCGCTCGCGCGAACGTTCGACCTAACGGCCTCACGCGAGGAGCACCTAACGGTGCTCCAAATTCCGATTTATCGCAGGGCGCAACGGCGAAAATTTAACCGTGAGGGTAGCTTTTAACGCACCGATTGAAAAAATGGTGAACAAAACGTGTAGAGCACCCGTCTAGCTAGTATCAGAACCAAATCACACCACAAATTATGAATACAGAATACTACATTGCAAACAAAGGCGCAAACAAGGTAGCAGGTCCTTTTTATTCTCAATTCGAAGCTGAAGCAAAGCTCCGCGAATATCCCGGCGGTGAGATAGTGCCCGTTTATAACCTGACGGAGGAGGAGGTAAAGCTGCGTGAGCGCGGTCCGATTGCCCATTTCTTTTGGATGACCATCTCCGTACTGCTGCTGTGCGGTATCATGGGCTGGTGCGGTTATAGCTGTTACCGAACCTATCAAAAATGCAGCACCGTCAAGAACTGGGTAGCGACACCTGCTAGCTTGACCATCAGCAACATCACAGAAGAGAAACAATACTTCGTGGCAACGGAATGGACTCTGAGCGGCGCTTTCGAATACGAGGTCGGCGGGCAAAAGTACACGTCTTATGACATGGGTGTTTATGAGAATGGGAATGTAAAGGCTCTCATGTATGATGAAAAAAATTACAAAGTACACCAGAACGTAACATGCTATGTGAACCCTGCGAATCCTGAGGATGCCGTTCTGTTCAATAATGCGGGCGGTGGCACCTGGACGTACTGCTTATGCGGCTTGGGGGTGCTGGCGGGTATCATCGGTTTGGTCTCCTTGCGCCGCAAATGCGAGGAACGCGCCTTCTTGCGCACGCTCAACTTGCTGTAAGCGCTATCCGCTATGCGGGCAGAGGAGCAGGAGGCTCAGTGTTTTTGCTGAGCGTTCTGCTCCTCTCTGCGCAGGCGGAGCTGCCCGCAAGCGGCGTTGATATCATGCCCTTTCTCGTAGCGCATGGTGACGGGCACACCTTTGGCAATGAGCGTTTTGCAGAAGAAACGGCATGCTGCTTCCGTGGGGCGCACCCAGGGGAGTCCTTCCACCGTGTTGTAGGGGATAAGGTTGACCTTCGCGTTGAGCAAGTGGGCAATGCGGGCGAGTTTGTCTACCTCGGGGAGCATGGCGTTAACATCCTGAATGAGGATGTACTCAAGCGTTATCTTGTGCTTGCTGGTGCGCGTCCACTCTTGCAGGGCGGGGATGAGCTCACCCAGCGGCCATTTTTTGTTGACGGGCATGATTTGGTTGCGCACTTCATCACATGCGCCGTGCAGTGAGACGGCAAGGCGCAGCGGGCGCCCGAAGGCTGCCAAGCGCTTGAGCCCCGGCACATTGCCTGAGGTGGAGATGGTGATATGGCGGGCGCCGATGTTGAGGGAGTGCTCATCCATAATGATGGTGAGCGCGGGCAGCAGGTTGTCCATGTTCGCCAGGGGCTCGCCCATGCCCATGAACACGAGGTTATCCACCCGCGTGCCGCTTATCTCCTCCGCAGCGAGGATTTGACCTATAATCTCCGCCGTGGTCAGGTTACGCGTAAGCCCCAGCAGGCCACTGGCGCAGAACTTGCATCCGAAGGCGCAACCCACTTGCGAGGAAACGCAAAGGGTGATGCGGTCACTGTGAGCGCCGCCTTGCCCCACGGCTGCGGGGATGATGACGGACTCCACCAAGTGCCCGTCGCGCATGCGTGAGAGGAACTTGCGGGTGCCGCCGGTGGAGCTGGCGCTTACCTCCACCACCTGTAGGGGGCGCAGGGTGTAGTGGGCTACCAGCTGCTCGCGCAGGGCAGGGGGCAGATTAGTCATCTGCTCAAAATCCGTAGCGCGGTGCTTCCAAATCCACTCTTGCAACTGCTTGGCACGGAAGGGCTTTTGCCCCAGCTCGCACACCAGTTGTTGCAGTTTGTCAGGCGTGTAGCCCAGCAAGCAGTTGTCTTCCATGGCAAAAATCAGAGTATGCTGTTGACGTACTGTTTGACATCAAACGGCAGCAGGTCGTCCTTGCCCTCACCCACGCCGAGCATGAGCGGCGAGATGTGCAGGGTATCCTGAATGGCTACCGCCACGCCGCCCTTGCCGGAGCCGTCCATCTTGGTAATCACTACGGCGTCAAGCGGGGTTGCTTTGTGGAACTCCATAGCCTGCATCAGCGCGTTGCCGCCGGTTGTGGCATCCACCACCAAGTAGCAGGCGTGTGGGGCGGTGACGTCTTGCTTGGCAATGGAGCGGCGGATTTTGGAGAGCTCCTCCATCAGGTTATGGCGGGTGTGCAAGCGGCCTGCGGTATCGCAGATGACGTAGTCAAAGCCGTTGTTGATGGCGCGGGTGTGCGCCTCATAGCACACGGAGGCGGGGTCTTGGTTCGGGTTACCTTTGTACATGGGGACGCTGAGCTTGTCTGCCCAGCTTTGCAGCTGCTCTACGGCTGCTGCACGGAAGGTATCCGCCGCGGCGAGCAACACCTTGTAGCCCTGCTTCTGCAGGTGGTAAGCGAGCTTGGCACTGGTGGTGGTTTTACCCGCACCGTTCACGCCCACCATCATGAGCACGCAGGGCTTGCCGTCCTGCGGCTTGGGCAGCTGCGGCAGGTTCTCCGGGAAAGCGGCGCGCAACTGCGCTTTGATGTAATCCGCTATGTCACAAGCATCTTGCTCGTTGCGGTCGCGCAGCTCTTCTATTAACGGCAGCACACGCTTGGCGCCGATATCTGCGGAGATGAGGTCAGCCTCCAGCTCATCCCAATCAATCTCAGGCTCGCCGAGGAACTTGTCAATCAGACGTGTGAAAAAGTTTGCCATGGCTTTGATTTGCGGTGTGTGTAGGGGGCTTATGCTTTAGCAGCAGCGGAGATGATGCCGTGGATGAACGGCGCGCTCTTGCCACCGGAGTAGGCATCCGCCAGTGCGGTGGCTTCCGATACGACGATGGGCGTGTCTAAGTGGTTGACGTCCATCTCGTAGAAAGCGAGGTAGATGATGCACTTGTCCACCACATCCAAGCGAGCGGTGGAGTAGTTGACCAGCAGCTTGGTGAGGCGCTCCTCGTACTGCTCACGGTGGCTGATGACACCGAGGGCAAGTTTTTCCGCCGCCGGGCGCAGCTCTTCCAAGAGTTGAGCATCACGCACCAAACCCACGTACTCGTTCTGGTCCGCCAGCGCCATCGGGGTGCGCATGGCAGCGCTCAGTGCCATTTGCTTGCCACGGCGCATGATGGCGGATTTCAGGGAATCCAGCTTGGCGCGGTACTGCGGGTAATCCTCAAAGGTGGGCAGCAGCGCACGCCCCAGCCCCTCCACAACAACGGCCAAATCCATGAGTGTGCGGCAGCATTTCTCCAGCTGGTCTGTGGTGTCGCGACGCTTGTCTTTCAGGCTGTAGCGCATAGCTGCCAAAGCTGCTTCATACTCCGCGGAGCGCTTTTGCAGGCGCTCGATGTCCTCCGCCAATTTGGCAGCCGTCAGGTCGCCGTGCAGGGCATCCAGAGCGGCGGTGATGCGGGTTTCCAGCAGGCGGGAGCAATCCGCGGAGGCGCGGTTGGCGTGTACCAAAGCCTTGGCTTGGGCGTTGCGGTAGTGATCCGTCTCTTTCTCTAATGAGATGCGCCAAAAGAGCTCCGTGTCGAAGTTTTGCAGGCTGCCGCCGTTTTCTTCCACGGCGTAAATCATGTTCAGAGCGCTTTGGCGGACTTTGCTTTTGTTAATCATGAGCGGGAAAAGGGGTTAGTGATAAAAGGAACCGAGTTTGTCTACATTGGCGGCACGGCGGTTCATGCTGTGCAGCTCGTTGTTTTCCTCCAGCATATTCAGCATGGCTGCGGCAGCTCGGGCTGCTTCTCTGCCGCGGTTCAGGGTGGAGGCAATGCAGCGGGCGAAGGCCTGCTTCTCGTCATTGAGCAGCAATACCTCATGGATAACGGGTACCAAGGTGTCGCAGGAGATGCTCAGCAGCTGTGTGGTGATGGCCTCGCCGATTAAGTCTGCATGTGCCGTGCTGCCACGCAGGATAACACCCAGTGCAATGACTACATCCGGCTCATTGCCGGCGGTGCTGCGTACGATGCTGCGCTTCACCGTTACCGGTACCTCAAATGCGCCCGGTACGCGTACAACCTCCACCTGTATATGGTTGCCACACTCTGCCAATTCTTCCAAACAGTTATCCAGCAAGGCTGTAGTGTATTTTTCATTGTAGGTGGAGGCTACTACTACCACTTTTGCTGCACTGTGCAGTGCCCTGGCTCTGGTCGGAAGTTCTGTTGACATGGCAATATACATTCACGGTGTCTTTGACCGCGCACCAAGCTTACCAAGTATCGCTCTTCCTGTCAAGTCGTATTTGCATTCCGGCCACGCGTTTATTCCGCCTCGGCTTTTTTCTTGCGTGGTTTGGCGGGGGATTTGCGTTTTTTGGGGGCAGGGGTATCACCGCTTGTTTCGGTTTTCTTTTTGCGGGGGGCGCGTTTCTTTTTGGGTGCGGGCTCCTCCGCGGTGAGGGTGAAGGGGGGCTCCTCGTCCTCCTGCGTGTGGGGGCGCTGCGGGGCGCGGGGCTGTGGCGCAGAGCGGGGGGCTGATGTTTTCTTTTGCGGAGCGGGTGCACCGGTGGCGTTGCGGGGTGTGTTACGGCGCAGGGTGAGCCAAGCTATGCCGCTGAGTGTGAGGGCTGCTAAGAGAAGCAGCGCATCCCCTCCCCACAGGAATTTGGCCTTGTAAACGCGCACGGCATCCGGTTGCCAGGTGGAGTGCTCCGGCTCGTTGGGATTATAGGGGTAGGTGATGATGTCCACCTGTTGGCCAATGGTGTAAGGCTCATTATCCGGGGTGGAGATTTCAAACTTATGAAAGCTGATGCCGGAGGGGAGCGTAAATGCTACGATGGGGCGATAGGCTGTATCACCGGCGGTGGAGAGATTGCCGTGCCCCAATGCTTCCGTGGTGGAGTCGAAGGTGCTTTGGCGAATGTCTATCACCGTGGCAGGCAGCACGATGGACTCGTGCAAATACATGGCCGTGCGGCACATGCCCCACAGCGCTTGCAGCGTATAAAACACCCCGACCAGCAGCAGGGTGAGTTTGATGCAGATTGCAAGAATGCCTGTTTTGCGTTTTGCCATGTGCAGAGCTTCCGAAAAAAAAATCAGTTGACGGCTACGCGCATTTCATACGCCTCAATGCGCCCCTTGGCGATGCAGCTTTGCGCCCAGTTGCGGGCTGCCTGGGTATCCGGCATGGTTTCCGGGGGGAGGATGGCTCCTTGCCTGCGAATCCGGGGGTGTGCAAGCGTGCTCTGCTGCAGCGTCTCCAGCAGGGCGCGGGCCTCATCCACCTCCGCGCGGAAAATCTCATCCGCCCGCGGCAGCAGGTGCGGGGTATCCACATCCGCCTCTATCGCTCGCACGCCCACTCCGTATTTGGCGGACAGTTGCGCGAGCTCCTGTGGGTTTTCCACCTGCTCACCAATGATGAGCAGCTCCGCCTCCTGCGCCCAAAGCCCGCAGGCCAAGGCTCGGAAAAAGGCGCGCCGGCAGCTCTCCGCATCCGCCGCTACGGTAACACAGCAGGCTCTCATGTGGGCGACGGGGGCTTCTTCTTCTTCCGTGGGTTCCAGCTCGTAAGCGCCATCCAACGTTATGTTGCCCGCAGGCCATTGCACGGCAACCAAATCCGGGTGTCCCCAGCTTTCTTCTTCCTCCACGGGGTACACGAAGACGCCGAGCCCCGCGGTGTCATACAAGCGGACGGCCAGAGCCAGGGCTTTGTGCAGTGGGTCCATGCCCTCGCGTGTGGCATCCGCCTCACTCTCAAACATGTTGTGAAGCGAGGGCTGCACCTCTTCGCGGCGCAGGTAGTAGCCTTGCCCGTTCGGCACGCGTGCCAAGCATGAGTCCTCCTCAAGCGCGATGAATGAAAATTGGGAGCGCAGTGAGCGGTCCGAGTATTTGTTGCCCAGCACGGCGCGCACGCGCGCAATGAGCTCCGTGCCTTTGATGGCATCTATCTCGCGCGTGGGCAATAAGGTGGGCAGAATCTCTACCAGTTTGTCTCTCAGATTCATAGCGGTGCGTAATCAGACTCGGGCTTGTGCGCCTGCCAGTTTCATGTTCGGATCCACGGGGGTGTTCAGCGGGGAGAACTCGCCGGCGCGGGCGTGCAGCAGACCGGCAAAGGCAATCATGGCAGCGTTGTCCGTGGTAAGGCTGTTCGGTGGCAGGATGAGCTCGATGCGGGCGCGGCGGCAGCGCTCTTGCAGCTGCGTGCGCAGGGCGCTGTTGCAGGATACACCGCCGGATACGGCCAATACGCGGTGTTTTGTTTGTTTGAGGGCGCGCATGGCTTTGTGGATGAGCACATCAATAATGGCTTGGCGTACCCCGGCGCAGAGGTCGCACATGGTCTGCTCATCCAAGTCATTGGGGTTGCCGCTCGGTGTGAGCTTCGGCAGCGTGTACAGTACGGCAGTCTTCAGCCCGGAGAAGGAGAAATCCAAGTGGTCCTCATGCATCATCGGCCGCGGCAGCTTAAAGCGGCTCGCATCGCCTCGTTCGGCGCGTTTGTCAATTTCCGGACCGCCGGGGTAGGGCAAATCCAGCATTTTTGCCACTTTGTCGAAGGCCTCACCGGCGGCGTCATCGCGTGAGCGGCCGATGAATTTGTAGTTGCTGCAGCCTTGTACATCAATCAACAACGTGTGCCCGCCGGATACCACTAAGCTGAGGTGCGGCACCAGCCCGGCCTCATGGGTGATGAAGGGGGAGAGCATGTGCCCCTCCAAATGGTTGACGGCAACAAAGGGCTTGCCTGCTGCCAAAGCCAGCGCTTTCGCGGCGGTGTTGCCCACCAGCAGGGCGGCCACCAGACCGGGGCCCGCCGTGCTGGCAAAGGCATCCACCTCATGGATGCTGCGGCCGGCTTTTTCCAGCGCCTCGCGCAGCACTCCCGGCAAGTTTGTGGAGTGGTTGCGCGAGGCCAGCTCGGGGATAACACCACCGTACAGACGGTGGAGGGGGATTTGTGTTGAAATGACGGAGCTAAGCACGCGCGGCGGCGTCTCGCCCGCTACCTCCTCTACCAAGGAGACGGCGGTTTCATCACAGCTGGATTCTATCCCCAATACCAACATGGTTTACTTTTTCTTTTGTTTAGGCGTTACGGGCTTTTTCTCGCGCTTGCGCGTAATCTTCGGCTCACCTTTGCCCAGCACGCATTCCTCCGTGATGGTGACGGTGGAGATGGTCTTGTCGCTCGGCACGTGGTACATGATGTCGAGCATCAGGCGCTCGAAAATGCCACGCAGGGCACGTGCGCCGGTGCCACGCTCCACTGCTTGGCGAGCCATGGCACGCAGGGCTGCGTCTTCCACCACCAGCTTCACGTTGTTCATGCCCATCAGCTTGCTGTACTGCTTCACCAAGGCGTTCTTGGGCTCTGTAAGCAGTTGCACCAGCTGCTCTTCCGTCAGCGTGGTCAGCGGGGCAAAGATGGGCAGTCGGCCCATGAGCTCGGGTATCATGCCGAACATGAAGAAATCTTCCGGCATGGCCTTTGCCAGCACCTCTTCCTCCGTAAACTCCTTGGTGTCGCGGTCTTCCTCGATGGAGGCAAAGCCCATGGCTGAGGAGCCGATGCGCTTGCGGATGATGCCCTCCAGCCCCACGAATGCGCCACCGCAGATGAAGAGGATGTTCTCCGTGTTCACGCGGATGTACTCCTCATTCGGGTGTTTACGGCCACCCTTGGGCGGGATGTTGCACTCCGTGCCTTCCACAATCTTGAGCAGTGCTTGCTGCACGCCTTCACCGCTCACGTCGCGGGTGATGCTGACATTCTGAGTCTTGCGGCCTATTTTGTCAATCTCATCCACATAAATGATACCGCGCTCCGCCTTAGCCACATTCATGTTGGCAGCCTGCAGCAGGCGCAGTACGATGTTCTCCACGTCTTCACCCACGTAACCGGCCTCAGTCAGCGTGGTGGCATCCACTATGCAGAAGGGTACATCGAGAATCTTGGCCAAGGTCTTGGCAAGCAAGGTTTTGCCGGAGCCGGTGGAGCCAGCCAGCAAGATGTTGCTCTTCTCAATCTCCGTGCCGTCCGTGCTCTTGGGCTGGCGCAGGCGCAGGTAGTGGTTGTACACGGCTACGCAAAGCGTACGTTTGGCCAAGTCTTGGCCGATGACGTAGTTATCCAGCTGGGCGTGCATTTCCGCCGGGGTGGGCAGGGCATCCTGCGCCTTGGTCTCCACCTCCAGCTGCGGGCTGTCGTCCGTTTTCTCCTGCGGCAGAATCCACGGGTGCGTTTCACGCACGTGCATCAGCATGTGCTCGGCGGCTTGGTCGCCCATGGGCTCAAGGAACATCTTGTGCACCATGTCTTCAATGCAGCTGAAGCACAGGTCCAACCCATTCCACGTCAGCACCGGCCAAGTCGGCCCCTCCTCAGAGTGGCAGGCGGCGCATTTTCTGTGTGATTTTTTCGCCATAGCGGGCAGGGGTGGGGTTACTTGGAAATCTCGGGCTTGTGGGTCAGGATGCGGTCTACCAAGCCATACTCCAAGGACTCTTCCGCCGTCATGTACTTGTCGCGGTCTTGGTCTTTCTTCACGGTGTCAAAATCCTTGCCGGTGTGCTTGGCGAGGATGCCGGTCAGGCGCTTGTCCAAGCTGAACATGAAGTTGATGGTGCGCTCCACATCAGCAGCCGTGCCCTGAGCACCGCCGCGTACCTGGTGAATCATGACGTGGGAGTTCGGCAGGCAGAAGCGCTTGCCCTTAGTGCCCGCGGCCAGCAGTACGGAGGCCATAGAGGCTGCGATGCCGATGCAGTAGGTGTTGATATCACAGGAGATAAACTGCATGGTATCGTAAATGGCCAGACCTGCCGTTACAGAGCCACCGGGGGAGTTGATGTAGATGTGAATGTCTTTCTTCGGATCCGTCATCTGCAGGAAAAGCAGCTGGGCAATAACGGAGTTTGCCACCGTGTCATCAATCTCCGTGCCGAGGAAGATGACGCGGTCAAGCAGCAATCGGGAGTAAATGTCGTATGCCCTCTCGCCTTGGCTTGTTTTTTCGATAACGGTCGGTATGTAGTAATTTTTCGGCGTTTCCATAACTTTTTACCCTTGCAATATAGCACACATCTCGGCTTTGTTCAAAGCGCTTTTATGGCATAATGCACCTGCGCACGCACTTTTTGCGCATCCTGCTGAGGTCTCGCTCGACAAATCGGAAGTTGGCGAACCGAAGACGAGTGGAAACACCCCGTCAACTTCCGATTTTTCTTGACCCTGCTTCACAAAGGGGGTAGACTGGCAGTAACATATATGCGAGGAGCGTGGGAAACAATGTTTTGTTGTGTCGCTGCCGTGGTGGCGCCGGTGCTGAGCAGCTGCAGCGGGGGGATGTCCGTGCAGGTGTGCCCGGAGGCGAATCGCGGTGGCGTTTTACCGCGCGGAGCCTCCATAGAGGTGCAGAAAATCGGGAATGGTCGCGGCGCGTTGGGCTTGCAGCGAGCCTTTACCTCGCGTTTGCAGCGCAGTGGCTACACGGTGGGGCGAGCCAAACGTGATGCATACATTTTGTCATTGGAAAACGTGGAGTTAACCTGTGAGCACATTGGGGGGCATGCGCCCATCATCACGGATGCGGAGAAAAGGCGCGTTCACTACGAGCGGCATTTTGAGCGTGTGCACCACCGGCCCTCTCATGCCGTCTTGCGTGCTACGGTGGTGCTGCGCAAACAGGGGCGGGTGGTTTTCTCGAAAAATCACCGCGCCTTTTCCGTAAACTCCCTACATGCTAAGCCGGATGTGAATGACGTTTGCTCGGTATTTGTGGCCGGGGTGATGAAGGAGCTGGAGGCAGCACGACCTTCATGTGAGACCCTGGCGGTGAAGCCTCCCCCTGCCGTGCCGGAGCTGGCGGAGGCTGTGCGGGCTTACCGTGCAGGCCAATCACGGCGGGCATTGGAGCTTGCCAGAAAAGCGCATGCCGCCCACCCCGACTCTGCGGAGGCTATTTATATGGTGGGCATTATCGCTTGGCAGCAGGGGGATGCCGGTGCGGCTGCGGTGCTCTTTCGCCGTGCTTACAAATTGCAGCCGGATGAGCGCTACCTTAAGGCTGCCCAAAAAGCGGCAGCCTGCCGTTCTTGAGGGTACCACCGCGCTTGCTCACAGGGCAGCTTTTTCGCCGGTGTAGATGGTGGCAATGCCACAGAGTAGGGGGAGTGCTGTGGGCATCGCGTAGCCGCAACGCTGCAATAACTCTTTGAATTGCTCGCCTCGGGGGAATTGCTCGATGCTTTCGCCCAAGTAATCGTAAGCACCTGCATTGCCTGTGAGCAGGCCTGCTATGCGAGGCAGAATGCGGTGTAGGTAAAAACGGTAAGGCTTCGCCAGCAAACCTTCCGGCATGCTGAAATCCAGCACCAGCAAGTGCCCGCCGGGGCGGAGAATGCGGTGAAACTCCCGCAACGCCCGCTCATAATCCTCCATGTTGCGCAGGCCGAAGGCTACCGTCGCAGCGTCAAAACAGGCATCCGGCAGCGGCAGGTTCATGGCATCTGCCTCAAACACATTGCTGAGCCCGCGCTGCACGGCTACATCCAGCATCGGCCGGCAAAAATCCGTGCCCTGCACGGCCACCTCCGGCATGGCTTTTTGTATGGCCAGTGCCAAGTCGCCCGTGCCTGTGGCGATGTCCAGCAGGTCACGGGGCTTCCATTCGGAGATGATTTTGATTGCCCTCTCCCGCCACAGCACATCCGCCCCCAGCGACAGCACGTGGTTGGCCGTCACATAACGCGAGGCTATGGATGAAAATGCGGCGTGAACGAACTTGGGATCCGGCATGCGCTGCTCCTTACTTCATGTTCTGCACAAGCACATCACCGAAGGCGCTTGTGGATACCGCCGTGGCGCCGGGTATCATCTCAGCCAAGTCCGCCGTCACCGTCTTGGCGGTAATGGCTGCCTCAATGGCTGCAACGATGCGATCCGCAGCCTCCGTCCAGCCCATGTAGCGCAGCATCATCTCCGCAGAGAGCAGGAAGGAGCAGGGGTTCGCCTTGTCCAGGTTTGCCAGCGCGGGTGCAGTGCCGTGTGTGGCTTCAAACACGGCGTGCCCGCTCTTGTAGTTGATGTTCGCCCCGGGGGCGATGCCGATACCACCCACCTGGGCGGCCAAGGCGTCGGAGCAGTAATCGCCGTTCAGGTTCAGCGTGGCCACCACGGAGTGGTCTTTCGGGTGGATGAGGATTTCCTGCAAGAACGCATCGCAAATGCAGTCCTTAATCACTAAGCCATTGGGCAGGCGGCACCATGGCCCCTTGCCGATGGGCTCTGCGCCGAACTCGCGCTTGGCCAGCTCATAGCCCCAATCGCGGAATCCGCCCTCCGTGAACTTCATGATGTTGCCCTTGTGCACCAGCGTGACGAACGGGCGGCCGGTAGCCAGTGCGTACTGAATGGCGGAGCGCACCAAGCGCTCCGTACCCTCGCGGGATACGGGTTTGATGCCGAAACCGGAGGTGTTCGGGAAGCGTACCTTGCCGGCGCGTTCCGGGAAGGTGTCCGACAGCCAGTTGTAGAAGATTTCCGCCTCTTTGCTGCCTTCCTTAAACTCAATGCCGGCGTAAATATCCTCCGTATTCTCACGGAAGATGACCATATCCACCAATGAGGGGTCTTTTACCGGTGTTTCAATGCCGTTGAAGTAGCGCACGGGGCGCACGCAGCAATATAAGTCAAGCCCTTGGCGCAACGCTACATTCAGGGAGCGGATGCCACCGCCCACAGGCGTGGTCAGCGGCCCTTTTATGCCCACCAGATACTTGCGGAAGGCATCCACGGTTTCATTCGGCAGCCAAGTACCCACCGTGTCAAATGCTTTTTGCCCGGCCAGCACCTCCATCCACTCTATGGCGCGTTCTGTGCCGTATGCCGCTGCCACGGCGGCGTCAATCACGCGTTGGGAGGCTCTCCAAATATCCGGGCCGGAGCCATCTCCGATGATGTGCGGGATAATCGGGTGATTCGGCACCTGCAGGCCCTGCGGGCTCATGGTAATAGGGGCGGCTTCGCTCATGGTTTTGTGTTTGTGTGTAATGATGGTGTTAAAAATCTGTCTCTTCCTCGGCTGCGTCTTCCTCTTCCTCCGCTTCATCAAACGGGTTAGGCTCGTCCTCAGCCTCCGGCTCTTCTTCCGGCGTTTCTTCCTCCTCCGGCTCGTCGGCTGCAGCCGGTTCTTCCGTGGTGGCGGTTTCTTCCGGCTCTTCTTGTACAGCCGGTTCGGGGGTGGTGGAGCTGCTTTCCTCCTCCGGTTCCTCTACCGGGGTGGTGGAGCTGCTTTCCTCCTCCGGTTCCTCTACCGGGGTGGTGCTGCTGCTTTCCTCCACCGGCTCAGTTGTTTGCTTGGGTGTGGATTTTGCTGCCGGTTTCGCCGGCGCTGTGCTTGCTGCTTCTTGGGTTGCACCGGCCGGGCTCGGCACCGTGTAGCAGAATACCAGCACCATCAGCACCAGCATGGTCGGAAGTATGTAAAACAACATCCCGTCATGCTGCTGCGCCGCCCGCACTTTTGTGCCGGCTACTGTCAATCGCGACCGCGTCGGTGTCTTCAGTATTCTAGCCATAATTAACTCAGTGGCGGCATTATAGCATATTTTGACACCTTTGCAACAAAAATCGATGCGAAATCCAATCACTCGCGCGGCTCGAATGGCCGTTTGTTGTAAGACTCCATTCAAAGGAGCGGCTCTGCCACAGCCTATAGCTGCGGCAGAGCCGGCGGGAGAAATTGTATGGAAACTTCTAATAAGTCATCTGTGTCCGATAAATCGGAATTTGAAGGGGGAATTTGTAACATTCATTCACTCGGAGCGAGGGACTTTAGTCCCTCTTATGGATTAGCCCCGCGCGTATTTGTGGGACTAAAGTCCCACGCTCCGATAGATTTTGTTGCCCTTCAACTTCCGATTTATCGCTCTGTAGAGACTAATTAGAAGTTCCCTTTAATAGAGTCTTTCGATTATTATGCTGTCCCTTTCTGCGCAGAGCAGCCGCCATCCGGTGCGGATGGCGGCTGCAAAGAAGGAATGAGGACGGGGTGTATTACAGGCTGAAGGAGTAGGAGCTTACGCCGTCAGTGATGATGTAGTCACCGTCATCAGTGTACTTGATGCAGCGGGGAACGAAGCTGATGCCATCCAGAGCCTTGGAGATGCAGCGAGGGGCATTCACCATGTAGACGCCCTGGTCTGCGCAGAGGATGCAAGAGTCGTTCGTCATGGAAGCAGCGCGAATGATGCCGTACTTATCATTAGTCTGCTTGATGACCTTGCCGAAGGCATCACCCAGATTGTGGTAAATGGTCTTCTCCGTAACGATGATGTACTCTTGATTATCGTTGAAGCAGGCGGACAATACGTCCTCCGCATTAGCGTGCAGTTTCTTGAGTTGCTCTACCATGCCGGAGGGTGCACCGTAGGTGGAGTAACCGTTCGTGCCGAAAATGGCGACGTAGGCACCATTCTCCGTGATGTGGACGTCAGTGATGCGCTGGTTGAGTCTGTCGTTCTCCTCAATGGATTCCTTGAGGGATACGGGGATTCGGGAGATAGCCCAGTTATTCGCACCGCTGACCATGATGCCTGCACCGTAGTCCGTCAGCGCAGCCATGCGGCAGGAACGGCGCTCTTTGATGATGCCCTTGATGTAGGAGTGGGGAGAGGTGGTGCTCTCCGGTACATCGTTGAAGGTGCCGGTCCAGGGGCAAGCTGCGTCAGCAAGAGTGCCGAGGGAGAGGGCTGCGAGGAGGCTCAGGGAGAGCGCTTTGAATGCGTTTTTGATGTTCATGTTGTTTGTGTGATTTTGTTTGGTTAAAGAAGATGTTTGTTGCTTACATTCGGTAGACGGCAGAGCTTGCGATTTTGTTCACAATTTTTTTTGCGCGTTTACAAACTGTAGGAGAAGAGGCGCTCACCATCGGTAATGAGGTAGTCGCCGTCATCCGTGTATTTGATGCAACGCGGGGCGAACTCCAGCTCATCGAGAGCGGAGCGCAGGCTTTTGGGAGCATTGTAGAGGTAGACCCCGCGCTCACAGCAAAGAACGAATGAGGTGTCCGTCATGCTGGCGTGTAAGACGTTGCCGTATAGCTCTTTGGCGCGCTTGAGTTTTTCGCTGCCCCCCTTGCTGAGTTTAAAGTAAACGGTTTCATCCGTCACGACGAGGAAGTGGCCGGCATCATTGAACGCCGCAGCGAGGATGGCGCCTCCCTTCGTGCGCACGGTCTTGATGTGCTTCACCATTTCTTCCGGAGCGCCGAGGGTGTTGTAGGCGTTGCGTCCGAGGATGACGATGTATTTTCCGCTTTCCGTGATGTGAATGTCCGCGATTTTTTGCCCGCGCTGTTGGTTGGCCTCCAGCACTTTTTTGAGTTGCGGGGGGAGGGCGGCAAAGCCTCCGTCACCATTGGCTGCAATGACTACGGCAGCGCCGCCGTTGGTGATGGCACCTGTGCTGCAGCCTTTTTGCTTGTGCAACGCCTCAACAATATGCTCATACGAGGGCGGGACTTGGCCGGATTCCGGGATTTTGTTGAAAGAGCCCGTCCAAGGGCAAGCTGCGGCGGCTGTCCATGCCGCTTGGGCTGAGAAAGCCAAGCACAACAGTGCTGATTTGAATGTGCGGAGAGCGTTCATGACTGGGAGAGAGAACGGCGCATGTGCTGATGCGCCACTCAGTTATGGTATATTATTTTTGCGAGAAGTCAAGCTCGCATTTATTCTATCTGCGTTAAATGAGAACAAAACGCCCACCCGGCAGGGTGCTGATGCAGCGCATGACTTGTAGGCGCATGAGTTGGGGGGTGAGCTCGTGCGCGGGCATGCCCAGCGCGGGGCAAAGGGCGTCAAGCGTATCGTGCCCGGCTTGGATGGCAGTCAGTATAGCCTCCGTTCCCTCCGGGGCTTGCTGCACACAGTGGGAGCGTGGTGCCGGGGGCTCATTGTCCGCCGGTTCCTCTTCGCTGAACAGCTCCAGCTGTCGCGGTTTGTTGTTCCAGCCCATGTCATCCAGCAGCTCCGTGGGAGAAGTGCAGAGCACGGCGCCATCACGTATCAGCGCATGGCAGCCGATGGATGTGGGGCGATCCACCATGCCGGGGATGGCAAAGATGGTGTTGCCATAGTCATCGCCGGAGATTTTTGCCGTGTGAAGGGAGCCACTGCGGGCGGGGGCTTCCACCACGAGGGTGGCTTTGCTCCAAGCTGCCACAATGCGGTTGCGCTGCGGAAAACTGCTGCGGCTGGGGCGCATGTTCATCGGGAACTCACTGATGACGGCGCCGTGGCCGTCAATAATGTGGCGGATGAGCTCCGCATTATCCTCCGGGAAGATTTGTGATAAACCGTTGCCCAGCACCGCGATGGTGCGCCCACCGGCATCCAGCGCACCCCAGTGGGCTGCGGTATCAATGCCTTTCGCCAAGCCGGAGATGATGGTGCAGCCGGCATCCGCCAGCTCGCGCCCGAAACGCCGCGCCACGTTCATGCCATAGGGTGAGGCTGCGCGTGAGCCTACGATGGAGACGGCGTGGTGGGCGTCTTCATCCCGCCATTCTCCCAGCACGTAGAGAACGATGGGCGGGTCGCTCATACGGCGCAGCGCTTGCGGGTATTCGTCATCCATCAGGGTAATGACTCGCACGCCGTGGTTGCGGGCACACTCCAACTCCGCCAAGGCGTTGGTGCAGTCCCTCCAGTTGGCAATGGCGCGCGCCATTTTTGCGCCGATGCGGTTCACTTGCTCCAGCATATTTGCCGGGGCGGAAAGCACAAGCTCTGCGGAGCCGAAATACTCCAGCAGAGCTTGTATGCGTATGGAGCCCAGCCCGGGTATCAGGTTGAGTGTGATGAGTGCTTCTCTCGGGCCGAACTCCATGCGGGTTAGCGTTCTACGGTGAAGTCAAGCCCCAAATCCATGGAGGGGACGGAGTGCGTCAGGCAGCCGAAGCTCATGTAGTCCACACCGGTCTCCGCTGCGGCGGGGGCCGTGGCCAGCGTCAGGCCACCGCTTGCCTCGAAGTAGGGCTTGGGGGCGTCGCCGCGCATCTCTACAGCCTTGCGCATGTCCTCGCAGCTCATGTTGTCCAGCAGGATGTAGTCCACGCCGGTCAGCTTAAGGAAAGCCTCCACCTGGGTGAGGTTGTCGGCCTCCAGCTCTACCTCAACACCGGGTTTGTCGCTCTTGAGCTTGTTGATGCAGTCCTGCAGGTGCCGGGTGTTGCCGTCTGTCATGAGGTGGTTATCTTTCACCATGGCGCGGTCATACAGACCGAGGCGGTGGTTGTTGCCACCACCGTGCACGACGGCAGCTTTCTCCAGCAAGCGGTAACCGGGGGTGGTTTTGCGGGTATCCAGCAGCTTGCAGCTTGTGTGGGAGATGGCTTTCACGTACTTGTTGGTCATGGTAGCCACGCCGGACAAACGCTGGATGAAGTTGAGCGCCGTACGCTCTGCCCCCAGAATGGAGCGAGCAGAGCCCTCAATCATCATCACAATGGCCTCCGGGGATACCTCCTCGCCGTCATGCAGGTATACCTCCACACGCAGCGTGGGATCCACCGCCTTGAACACGGCCTCTGCCACCTTCACGCCGGAGAGCACACCACGGGTGCGCGGGCGCAGCAGGGCGCGTGCCTGCAGCTCTGCCGGTACAAAGTAGTTGGAGGTCACGTCGCCGTCACCGAAATCTTCTTCAAGCGCCAGTTTGATGAGCGCTTCCATGTTGTCTGAAACTATCTGATTGCTCATGTCGATAACTATAAGGAAGGAGTCGCCTCTTGTAAAGGCAAAAAGAGTGCTGAGGGTGAGAATATCGCGTGCTCCGGTGCCTCAGAATCGGAAATCCACCCCGGCGGAGATGAAGAGGCCGGGTTCGTAGTGGTGGGTTTCGTAAGCGTGCTTGCCCTCGCCTCGTTCCGTGAACTCAGCGGAGGTGGCTACGGTGGAGCCCAGGGAGAAGGTGATGATGCGCTTGGTCTGCCCCGGCTCGGCAAAGTTGTATTCGCCCGTGACACCCAGCACCAAGGAGCGCACGCGCAACTGGCGGTCGCCCGCCTCCGTTTCCACGGACCAAGTGCCACCCTCACCGGCGATGAAGGGGCCAACGCTGAATCGGTCATTCACCTTGTAGAGGGCTTCCGCGCGGTAGCCTTTCATGCGGATGAGCCACTCCGGCGTGGCCTGCCACTCAAAACCGATGATGGGCACCAGCACATGCTCCGCAAAGCGGGGGGAGGCTGCCACGCCCACGGTGTAGGAGAGCGTATCACTGCGCTTGATGGTGTACATGCCATACAGTAAGCAGTCTAAGCCGTGCTCTACAGCCCCGCTGTCAGAGGCCAGGGTGGGGGCTGCTCCGAGAGTCAGCTTGTTGCCGTTGCCCATGGGGCTGATGACGCTTACCGGCACTGCTACGAAGTAAACCTCACCGTGTTTGAGCTCCAAATTACCGCCGGTGTTGATGAAAGTTGCTTCGGCATCCAATTGGATGTTGAGCATCATGCCGTTCCATCCGCTTTTGCGAGGGTCGGAGAGGGGGATGGTCAGCTTGGCGCTCTGCAAACTCAGGTCGGAGCCACCGTGGCGCTCACCCATGCGGCTGATGGCTGAGATGGAAGTGTAGGAGGGCAGTAATCCACTGTCCGGAAGATTGTGGTGGAAGGCTTCCTCCGCTGCCGTGGCTGCCATGCCGAGCGTTAAAAGACTCAAAATGCTCGCTTTTTTCATCATAACGGACACAGTGTAGCACCATTGCGCCCGTTTTGCAAGACTTTCCGATATGTTAGTGAGGGCCGCGGTTTGCGTCAAAAACGGGCCGGGGATTTCTCCCCGACCCGCTGGGTTACATACACGTTACAGCACAAAATGGTTGGTATCAGAACGAGAAGACTGCCTGCACGCCTGCGACCACGGCATCAGACTCGCTGCTGTAGGCCGGGTTGTTGATGTATTGCACGTGCGGCACGATTTTCATGTAATCATTGACTTGCAGGCTGTACATGGCCTCAATCACGTATTCTCGGTTGTTGTTGGTGGGCTCATCCGCATGGTTGGTACCTTTGAATACCCCGAAGGCGATGCCCACGAAGTCATCTTCTCTCCCCGGGATTGCCTGCACCGTGGCACCGCAGGAGAAGTCGAAGGCCGCGCCGAGGTCTTGCTTGGCGCCGAAGCCGCTGCGGGCAAAAACGGTTACCTCATCGCACACGGCATATTCCACGCTGGCTGCCAAGCCGGCATTGTGGCGGTTTTTGCCGCCTTCCTCCACTTGGCGGAAGAAGGGATTGAGACGCACGGTGGCATCTCCATCCGCGAAGCTGTGGCCGAATTCACCCACTACCATGTAGGAGGAGCCGCTGTTGAAGGGATTGTAGCCGTAGGTGGTGGTCTCACGGCTGAAGCCTACCATGGCATAGCTGTGGTCTGTGAGCTCATGCTGCAACACAACGCCCAGGTTGGCATCCGGCAGAGCAAGCACGGAGGAGTTGACAAAGCCTAAGTTGGCAAAGTTATGGAAGGAATCGTTTGCCGGCCCCACGCAGTCGAAGTAGTTGGTCATGTTCACCATACCGGCGATGATGCAACTGCGCTTGCCGTTGAAGTAGTGCATGAGTGACAGCTCGGGTATGACGGCATCATGCGGGCCGTAGTGGTCAGCGTGTGTGAACGCCCAATCGCCGATGCCGTCTACAAACTGTTTGTCTGCCGCGGCAGAGCGATTATCCAGCCCCCAAGAGCCGCTCAGCTCGAAGCGCAGCCAAGTGCCTCCAATCGTTTCGCTCTCAAAAAGACGCTGCGTGAGCACGGCGTGGAGCAGGGCGTAGTTGCTGTGTTTTGCCGTATAGGGATCGGCTCCGTTGGTGTGCCATGAGCCATAGGCCATGTCCACCGCCCATTGGGAGCCGTAGCGCTCATTAGCTTTTATTTTGTATGCCGGGTCTCCTTCTTCCGGGGTGTACATGTTGATGCCCTCAAGAATATCCCCGGGGGCTGTTTCTTCTGAAGCAAGACCGGTGGTAACGATCAGACCGGCCGCTGCGATTGCGATTATGTTAGTGTGTTTCATCATAAAATTGTTGTTTGCAAAGACTAACTTTACAGGGTGGCTTGTCAGCTGTGGGGATTGTCTTTGTCGCTATCGGGTTGCCCGCAGCCACCGCAGCAGCCACAGTTTCCCCCGCAGCAGGAGCCGCCTTTGCTGCGTTTTTTGCGCAGGCATGCACGGAGCGCCAGCAGGCCACAGATAATGAGAATACCGATGATGATAGCGTCTGCCATAGTTGTATGCGGGCTTAGTCCTCTTTGAGTGCGTTCGGATTCGGGCGGAGTGCTTGGATGACAATCAGCGCGAGGATGAGGCAGGCAACAAGCTGTCCGGAGCCGAACTCACCCGTGGTGCAGAGTGTGCCGATTTGGTAGGTGCAGAAGGCGACTATGTAAGCCCACACGCACATGAAGCCGATGGCAAGCCAGGTCCAGCGTGCGCTGTTCATCTCACGGCGTATGGCTCCACAGGCTGCAAAGCAGGGGGCACATAAGATATTGAACAGCAGGAAGGAGATGGCGCTCAGCGCACTGAATGCTCCGGTGGCGCTGATGTTTGCCGCCACGCCGGTCGTTTCATCTGTTTCCTCCGGTGCGGGGAAGAGCCATGCTACCGCGCGGTTGATGTAGCCCCAGAAGCCACTTTCTTCCTCATCCTCGGGGGCTGCGTCCTCGCTTTCTTCCTCATCCTCGGGGGCGGCGATGGGGCAGGTGCGGGCTGCCTCATTGCTTTGCCACAGTGCCATGGTAAGGGCGGAAAGTGCATTGGCTTTCTTCATGTCGCAGCTGCGGGGCAGGGCGTTTTCCTCACCGGCGGCATCAGCTGCAGCTTCCTCCTCTGTTGCGGGGTAGAGCTGCCCCAGCGTGGCAACGACGTTCTCCTTGGCGATGAACCCGGTGACGGTGGCCACGGCGGGTTTCCAGTCACCCCAGCCCAGGGGGGTGAAGAGCGGTGCGACTGTGTTGCCGGCATCCGCCAACATGCCGTGGTTGATGGCTTCTCCCTGCAGCTCGCCTTGCTCTACCTTGTCCGGCAGGTAAGTGAAGCTCCAGTTGTAGTTAGAGAGCACCCAAATGAGGGCGGAGGCGAGGAAGATGACGGTACCTGCCTTTTTGACGAAAGCCTTGCAACGCTCCATGGAGCGCATGTTGATGTTGCTGATGCGCGGGGTGTGGTACTCCGGCATTTCCATGACGAAGGGGGTGTAACTGCCGGCGAACATGTGGGTCTTGCGCAGCATCAGCCCGCCCAAAATCACGGAACCCAAGCCCGCAAAGTAAGCGATGGTTGCCACGCCGGCGCTTTGCCCTATCATGGCGCCGATGAGCGCGAGGATGGGCAGCTTGGCGCCACACGGTACAAAGGTGGTCAGCATCACCGTCATGCGGCGGTCTTTTTCGTTCTCGATGGTGCGTGTTGCCATCACGCCCGGCACACCGCAACCCATGGAGACCAAAAGCGGGATGACGGATTTGCCGGAAAGCCCGATGGCGCGGAAAATGCGATCCATCATGAACGCCACGCGTGCCATGTAGCCGCAGTCCTCCAGCAGCGACATCAGGAAGAAGAGCACTGCCATTTGCGGCAGGAAGCCCAGCACGGCGCCTACGCCTGCCACAATGCCATCCGTGATGATGCTTTGCAACTGCGGGCTGCAGTTCATCTCCAGCGTGCCGAGGCTACCTGCGCCGAATGCTACCGCACTCATGATGCAGAGCCAAGCGATAAAGTCCAAGCGCCCGCCTCGCCCCGTCAGTTTGAAGGGGTTGGCAAAGAATGTGCGCGTACGGCGCCCGTAGTTATTGGGCTGTTTTTTGCCGGGTAGCGCCAGGCAGCACAGCAAGAGGATAGCGTTGGCTGCGTACAGCACCCACATCAGCCCGGTGTGCACTACCTCAGGCAGGTGAGGGCACGCGTATTCCATGGCGAAGGGGGCTATCATCAGGTATAGCCACGCCCCGTTCAGCCCCAAATCATGCAGTCGGCGCAGCATGGCCGGGAATACCAATATCATGGCCAGCACGGCGCTGAACATGGTGAGTACCTCTACCCCCGCTGCCTCGCTGCCGATGAATCCTCCCAGCCAGCCACCCACGACGGAGCCGAAGAGTACGTCATTCGCCCAATCTGTGCCCCAGCTACCTACGGTATTGATGGCGAGGTAGTATATGGCGTACATCACCCCCACGAAAATCAAGGGTCCCGCCACTCGGTGGGTCAGCACGGCATCCACCTTGGCGGAGGCGCTTTCGCGGCGGGTTTTGCGCGTTACCACCTGCGGAATAAAGGCGCAAATGGCATCGTAGCGTCCGCCGGCGATGATGGAGGCGATGTCGTCCTTGAGCTCGCATTCCACCCGGAGGCGCTGCTCTTCAATCCGGTGCTGCTCTTGTTTGCTGCGCGTGCTCAGCAGGGTGGCATCGCCCTCCAGCAGTTTTACCGCCTCAAAGCGGGTGACGCCGCATGCCGTGCGGATGCTTTCCACCGCGTTTTCCACTGCCGGTTCGTAGCGCAGGGGAGTCGGTGCCCCCGGTGTGTCCGTTAAAATATGCTTGAGCAAATCGCTGATGCCGGTGTGGTTCAGCGCACTGATTTTGATGACGGGGCAACCGAGTTGGCGGCTCAGTGCCTCTGCATCTATCTTGTTGCCGTCCGCCTCTGCCAAGTCAATCATGTTCAGCGCCACGATAACAGGCAGCCCGGTTTCGATGATTTGGCTTGTCAGGTACAGGTTGCGCTCCAAGTTGGTGGCGTCCACCACGTTGATGACCATGTCCGGCTGCTCCTCCAACAGGTAGCGGCGTGAAACGACCTCCTCCGGCGTATACGGCGAGAGGGAGTAAATGCCCGGTAAATCCTGTAGCTCTACTTCCTCATGCTCCGTCAGGTGCCCGCCCTTGCGGTCCACCGTCACGCCCGGCCAGTTGCCGACGTATTGGTTCGCTCCGGTCAGTTCGTTGAATAGTGTTGTCTTGCCGCTGTTCGGGTTGCCGGCAAGGGCGATAACTTTCTTCATGCTTCTTGCTCTTATCTCGTTTATTCCACAACAATGCAGGCGGCCTCGCGCTTGCGCAGGCTCAGCTCATATCCGCGCACGGTCAGCTCCAGAGGGTCGCCCAGCGGCGCTACCTTCCTCACCGTTACCTCTGCCCCCTTGGTCAAGCCCATGTCCAAGATGCGCTGCCTCAGGGCTCCTTCCCCCGCTACTCTTACCACGCGCACACTCTCGCCGGCTTTCACCTGCTTGAGTGTCTTGTATGTTGTTTGTTGGTTCATTGTTAGGAAAAACTAATTCGGATGGCAAGAGTTTAGTCTAAACTAACTTTAATGTCAAGCCGTTTTTTGTAAAAATTCCTCCTTTGGAGCGGAAATGTCAGAAAAAACGCTTTCGTAATGCACCGAATCCGCTCGTCAAATCGGAAGTTGAAGAGGGGGATTTGTAACATTCATTCACTCGGAGCGAGGGACTTTAGTCCCTCTTATGGATTAGCCTCGCACGTATTTGTGGGACTAAAGTCCCACGCTCCGATAGATTTTGTTCCCTCCAACTTCCGATTTATCGGGCTGATAAACTGCAAAAAAGCCCCTCGGGTGAGGGGCTTTTGCGGGGGAAACTTTGCTTAGTTTGCCGTTGCCGGCGCTGCTGCGGGTACTTTCTCTATTCGCGTTTGAGTTACGCGGCGGCCGTCTGTTCCGGTAACGGTGAATACGAAATCGCGGATGCGGATTTTCTCATTCACCTCCGCCATGTGCCCCAGGCAATCCGTGATATGCCCACCGATGGTGGACACGCCGCTGTCGCTCTCAATCTCGCCGAGTTCGGGCAGGGCTTCCTCGAGGTCAAAGAGTGCCATCGCACCGCTGGCGATGTACTGGTTGGGGCCGATGGGGAAGAAATCACGCGCTTCCTCCGCCTCAAACTCATCCTGAATATCATTGCCGACAATCTCCTCCAGCACGTCATCCAAGTACACCAAACCGGTGGCGCTGCCGTGCTCATCCACCACAAGGGCGCAGTGCGTGCGCTCCTTGGAGAAGAAGTTCAGCAGGGTGTCCAACTTCATGGTTTCCGGCACCACCTTGAGGTTGCGGCGCACGCTCATGATGTCCTTGCTGCCCTTGCGCATCAGCTGCAGCATGTCTTTCACGTGTACCCAACCCTTCACGTCATCCAAGTGACCATCCACCACGGTGAAGCGACTGTGGCGGCTGGTGGTGACCAGCTCCAGGTTGTGCTCAAAGCTGTCGTTGATGTCCAAAAGCTCCACCTCGTTGCGGGGCACCACAATGTCACGCACGGCGCGGTCGTTCAGCTCCAGCGCGTTTTGTGAAATCTCTGCCTCCGTTTCCGTTACCTCATGGCTGCGGCCACTTTCCTCCAGAATGTGGGAAATCTCCTCCGCGCTGTGGTGGGTATCCGGCGTGTAGTGCGGGTCTACGCCGAACACTCGGTGAGCAATGGCGTTTGCTGTGTTGTTGAACAGGCGGACAATGGGGCCTGCCCATTTGGCAAAGCGAGTCATCCACACGGAGGTGCCCATGGAAACCCCCAGCGGGTTGCGGATGGCCAAGCTCTTCGGCACCAGCTCACCCAGCACCACGTGCGCAAAGGTGAACAGTGCGTAGGCCAGTACGTATGAAATGACGCTCACCACCTCAGGGCGCATGTGCAGGCAATAGCTCAGGATGGGGGCAAGCAGGCTCTCGATGAAGGGCTCACCCAGTGCACCCAGTGCCAGTGAGGCTAGGGTGATGCCCACTTGGTTGGCGGAGAGGTAGGAGTCCAGGTTATTGACGATTTGGAGCGCCTTGGCTCGCTGCACGGCCTGTTTCTTGCTGTCCTCATCGTCCTCCTTCAACTGGCTGATGCGTACGCGTGCGCTCGCAAACTCATTCGCGACGAAGAACGCATTCAGAAACAGGAAGAAGACGATGCCACACACAAACATCAGAATGGAAGCCAGACTCGGGTACTCCCATTGCAGTAATTGTGCCTCTTCCGGCGATAAAAATATGTAGTCTAACATTGAAAATAGGGAAAATATGCAGGGCCGGGTTCTTACAGTTTCTCATAGACGCCCGTGTCTCTCTTTTGCATCACGGTGAATCCGGCCTTCTTGGCGTCTGTTACGGATAGAGGGGCAAGTATCTTCGGTACGTTTACCTTGCCTATCTTTTTTCGTACCGGGTTCTTGCAGTATAAGCAGTGAGTCAGCGGGGCACGATCCACCGGCCGCATCAGTTCAAATCCTTTGCGGCATATCCGGCACGACTTCGTCTCGTCCTCCGGATTCTCACTTATGTACTCGTATATCGGCATAGCTAAGCGCGGGCTACTTTTACAATAGCCCGCGCTCTGAAAAATGTCAATAAAAAATCCTGCCTTACCAGCTGGACTTGGTCACCCCGGGAATCATGCCGGCGTTGGCAAGCTCGCGGAAGGCGATACGGGACAGGTGGAAGCGACGCAGGAATGCGTGACGACGGCCGGTGAGCTCGCAGCGGTTCACCAGGCGAACGGGGGAAGCGTTTCGCGGCAGCATCGTCAAACCGATGTAGTCGCCCTCAGCCTTCAGCTTGGCGCGGAGGTCTGCGTAGCGAGCCGCGACAGCTGCCTTCTTCTTGTTTCTTTCGATCCAGCTTTTCTTAGCCATAACTTTGTGGGCACGCATTCTACACTGTTTTATCTTATTGTCAAGCTCAATTTTGTATTTTTTTGATTTTCTTTGCTTTTTCTGTTCTGCTGCTTCCAATTTGTGACGTTGGGCGGAAGCCTGTGAGCATCGACACCGTGTCCCAAATGATGTTAATAACACTTTTGCCTTGCCTCTACGCCTCTGTATATGGTATAAGTATACGTAACAGTTTTTTTCTCATCATGAAATTACATCTTCCTCTCGCTCTCCGTGCTGCGTTGCTGATGACAATGGCAGCGTTCATTTCCCCCGCCTCAATGGCTGAGGTGGTTGTCAGTCAGAATATAGATTATGTATACAATGCAGATATTTTTCATCGCGGAGCTATCTCGTACGTAGGTGACGGTTCGGAGCCTACCTATACTTTGTCTTTTACGGCGACTGACAATGAGCAGGATGTAGTTAATTCACGCGCCTTTGCTCTTTTCGGGGGTGAAATGTCGATATCGAACATTAGAACCTTGGCCTTTACCGCAAATTGTGGCCAAGGTGCGTACTATAATCCGGATGCCTTGACAACGACTGAAAAAATCGGGCTCTCTTCCGGCGGCGCTATATGTGCAGGTATGTCCGCCAATGTGAAGCAAGAAGAGAACTCTCCCTATGCCTCCAAGGTAAGCCTGATTGATAACGGCGAGGTGATATTTCTCAATAATTCAGCCCGCGATAACGGTGGTGCCATCGCTCTTAAAAATTCGGATTTTATCTCAGAGGGGAACGAGCGCGTGGTATTTTCCGAAAACATAGCTAATGGCGGTGGCGCCATTATTGCCCATAATTCAGATGTTATTTTCAAACGGAATGGTGAGATTGTATTCAGCGGCAACGAGACTACCGTGAATAATGGTGGCGCTATCAACATCGGCGGCTCAGCTTCTACGGAAACATCCAATTTGCTCTTTGACGGTAACAAGCGTATTGAGTTTTCCGGTAATATCTCCGGTAAGTACGGTGCTGCCGTATATTTCGGCGATAACCTCCACGATACCACTAATGCCGGTGCCGTTTTCCGAAATAATATCAATACTGACGCCACTAAAGCCTCAATTTCTTTTGTCGGGAATGAGTCGCTTAATTCCGGTGGTGCTATTTATTCCACGGAATCGCTTCAGTTTTTGAATAACGGCAATATTGAGTTCATTTCGAACTTTACTACGTCTCAAATCACTTCGAGTGGTGGTGCTATTTATGCTCTGGATAGCGTTGTCTTTGATGGTAATGCGGGGATTCTTTTCCAAGGCAATGGTAGTGAGGATGCCGGTGGTGCAGCCCATGTTTCCGGCGCTTTTACTCTCTGCAATACAACGGGAGTGGTTAATTTTTATGATAACGAGGCGGCCTCTGACGGTGGCGCGCTCAATTTGAGTGAATCAGCTGCTAAAAGTATCAGTGGCAATAAG
>CAJGCY010000011.1 GCA_904501955.1 uncultured Akkermansia sp.
CCGGCGGTGGCCTGCCACGGCGTAGCAAGCGAGCGAAGCGAGACGCGAAGACGGGAGCCCCGTAAGGGGCGGCCTGTGAGGGCGTAGAAAGCGAAGACTCGAAGCCCCAAACCCCGGGAAAAGGCCACAAAAACAAATGCGAACCCCGGAGGGGTGGCATAAAGCGTGGTGCAAAAATGCACCTCGAATCATTGGTAATCCGCGCGAAAAGCAACGGATGAGGCACACCTGCTGTCGGCCTCCTCAGCTCCGCTTCGTCGGACTCCATTTCCTTTTTTTTCGCCATACCCAAGGCTGCGCCGCTGCGCGGCTTGCCTTGGGCTATTGTACTTTCGCCCCGCGTTGCGGGGCTTCAAATTCCGCCCTTCCCCTAAAACAAGCAGCGCCCCGAGGAGGGGCACTGAGACGTTGGTGACACAGCCACACAGGTGGCAGGCACCGGCATGAATAACGCGAGCGCGCGCGGATCAGTTCAAGCGGAAGGTGATACGCGCCTTGGTCATATCGTAGGGGGAGACCTCAATCTTCACGCGGTCACCGACGACAAGGCGGATGAAGCGCTTGCGCATCTTACCGGAGATATGAGCGAGGAACTCATGGCCGTTCGCCACCCTTACGCGGAACATCGTACCGGCAAGCACAGCAGAGACCACACCCTCCATCTCGATTTCGCCTTCCCCATCATCCTCAGCGGTCTTCTTCTGCTTAATAGGGGATGCGGACGGGCGGGCGCCGCCGCGAGAGTTACCAGTGGGGCGGGGGCCATTGTTATTACGCTGCTGCGGCTTCGGGCCGCGGCTGTTCGGGGGATTTGCCATTATATGTTAACTTTGGTTTAGGTGCAGGGTGTAACGAGGATACACCGTGCGCGGGTAGTTTAATGTGCAAAAGGCATCTTTGCAAGCGCTTTTTCATGAATTTGGCAGAAAAAGTTAAAAAAAATGCCTAAATTCACAAAAAGCGGTTGACAAAAAGCTCAAATAAGAGTAGATTATCCGCCCCGACCTAGGAGGGTCGTGTGGCGAAAGCCTAAACAGGAACAAAATACAGAAATATGAAAACCTTCTCTGCCAAAGCCCAGGATATTGAGCGCAAGTGGTATGTGATCGACGCCGCCAATCAGGTGCTCGGTCAGGTTGCCGTACAGGCTGCCAACTTGCTGCGTGGAAAGAACAAGACTATCTTCACCCCTCACGTTGACTGCGGTGACTACGTCATCGTTGTGAACGCTGACAAGGTGGTGCTCACCGGCAACAAAGAGCGCGCCAAGATCTACACCCGCTACACCGGCTACGTTGGCAACCAGGTTGTAACCACCCCCGCCAAGCTCCGCAAGAATCATCCGGAGCAGATTCTTGAGCACGCCATTCTCGGCATGGTTCCGCACACCCGTCAGGGCCGCGCCCAGGGTGTACGCCTCAAGGTATATGCCGGTGCCGAGCATCCGCACGCTGCTCAGACCCCGGAAGCTGTTACAATCGCCTAACCTTTTATAAATCATGTCTACCACCCCCTACAACGCTACCGGCCGCCGCAAGGAGGCAATCGCGCACGCTTGGCTCACCCCCGCTGAGGAGGGCAAGTCCGGCAAGATCACGATCAACCGCCGCAGCTTCGAGGAGTACCTCCCGACGGATGCTCTTCAGAACGTAGTTCTGCAGCCTTTCTATGCCACCAACACCATCAAGAAGTATGATGTACGCATCGTATCCAAGGGTGGTGGCATCCACGGTCAGACCGGTGCTATGAGCCTGGCCATTGCCCGCTCCCTTGTCATGGTTGACGAGGAGTACCGCTCCGCCCTTCGTGAGCAGGGTCTGCTGACCCGTGACTCCCGCATGAAGGAGCGTAAGAAGGCCGGTCGTCCGGGTGCTCGCAAGCGCTTCCAGTTCAGCAAGCGCTAATTGCGGCCCAATGGGGCTTTCAACAAGCCAAAGACCCTCTTACACATATCCCCCTGCGCAGCCACTCCTGCACAGGGGGATTTTCATGCCTGCGTGATTCGCCTGACAAAAGCGCATAATATCATAAGAATTAGGGCATGAGGATGATTTTTATTGACATTCCGCTAACAAAAGAGTAAGCTTACAGAGCAAGCCATGATAGAGACCATTTCCGACATACTGCAACACATCCGCGATTTTCTGTGGAATTACATCCTCGTCTTCATCCTGCTGGGCACACACCTGTACCTCACCTTTGCGTTGAAGGTACCGCAGCGCCATCTGTTGAAGTCGATACGCTACTACTTCCCCAAAAAGGACAAAAGCAGCGGTGAGATTTCACAATTTTCCGCGCTGATGGTCTCCCTTGCGTCGAACGTGGGCGTGGGCAACATCACCGGCGTAGCGGTAGCGGTAGCCATGGGTGGACCGGGCGCTATTTTCTGGCTGATTATCACGGGCTTTTTGGGCATGTCCACCCGCTATGCCGAAAGCTTGCTCGCCATCCGCTACCGAGTGCAGGATAAGGACGGCAACATCAGCGGTGGTCCCATGTACGCGCTGGAGCGGGGGATGAAATGCAAGTGGCTTGCAGTGCTTTTTGCCATCTTCACCGCTATTGCGGCATTCGGCATCGGCAACATCGTACAGGCGCATACCATTGCCAAAACATTGACAGAGAGCACACTGAACATCCCCGCCACCGTTACGGGCGGTGTTCTTACCCTGTTGGTGGCCGGCGTGTTGATAGGTGGTCTGAAGGGAATTTCGCGCGCGTGCTCCGCTCTGGTGCCGACAATGGCTCTCATCTACCTACTGGGCTGCGGTATTTTGCTGGCGGTGAATTACGCCTACATCGGACCGGCCTTCGCCCTCATCTTTGAGCAAGCATTCACCGGCTCGGCAGCCACCGGTGGTGTGGTAGGCTCCGCCATTATTCTTGCCATGCGCGAGGGCGCCAGCCGCAGCTTGTTTGCAACGGAGGCAGGCTTGGGCTCCGCCCCCATCGTGTCAGCAGCAGTCAAGACGGCGAACCCCGTACAGCAGGCATTGGTAGCATACACCGCCCCGTTCTGGACGGTGATTATCTGCACCCTTACGGGCGTGACGCTCACCACCGTCTTCACCGCAGAGGGGCATGCCGACGCCGCCAACTTCGACATGCTCGACGCCTTCAACACTCTCGGTGGCATCGGCTCCATCTTGCTCACCATCAGCTTGTCCGCCTTCGCCATCTCCACCCTCTTGGGCTGGTCTTACTTCGGCGAAAAGTCCTTGGAATACCTCGGCGGGCGCAAGCTCATCACCCCCTACCGCGCGCTGTGGGTGGTCGCGGTCTTCGTGGGCTGCGTCATCCCGGAAAGCAGCATTGCTTGGAACTTCTCAGACGTTGCGAACGGCCTCATGGCTATCCCGAACCTTATTTGCGTGCTGGTTCTCTCCGGCCTCATCATCAAAGAGACTCGTTACTACCTCAAAGATAACAATCTGGACAAGGTAGACACAAGCGAGATTCCGGTTATCGATGAGAAAAAATAAAAAAATTGAAGTTTTTTTGAACGAAACACCCCACAGCGGTGTATAACCTATATCGGTTCCCCCGACCGAGGTGAAGGAGAGAGCGCCATCGGTCACCAAAAGGGGAGAGCTGAGTTTCATAGGTAGTAAGTTGGCAAAAGCCCCATCATCATTGATGGGGCTTTTGTTGTAGAGAAATAGCGCGGGGAGCACATAATACTTGACCGCGGGGGCGGATATCTGTATGCTTAGGGCATGCAAGGTATGGAAATCATGGCTCCTGCGGGGTCATATGAGTCATTGGCAGCAGCACTGAGAGCCGGTGCGGACAGTGTGTACTTCGGTGTGGGTATGTTCAACATGCGCGCGAGGTCCACGGTGAACTTTACGGTGGAAGATTTGCCGAAAGTGGCACGCCTTTGCCATGCCTGCAAGGCTAAGGCATACCTGACCTGCAACGTCATCATTTATGATGAAGAGGTAGCAGCCATGGAAGAGCTGCTGCGCCAAGCCAAGGCAGCCGGCATAGATGCCGTAATTGCCGCGGATTTGGCCGTCATTACCTACGCCCACAGCATAGGGCTGGAGGTGCACATCTCCGTGCAGGCAAATGTGTGCAACCTCTCCGCTGTGCGCTTCTTTGCAGCATACGCAGATGTGATGGTGCTGGCTCGCGAGCTGAAGCTCTCCCAAATACGCACCATTATTGACGGCATCCGCAAAGAAAACATCACCGGTCCGAGCGGAGAACTCGTGCGCATCGAGATATTTGCCCACGGTGCACTCTGCATCGGCATTTCCGGCAAGTGTGGCATGAGCTTAGCCGCCTACAACCACAGCGCCAACCGCGGGCAGTGCTTCCAGCTCTGCCGCCGCAAATACCGCGTAACAGACACGGAGACCGGGTTCGAGATGGACATTGACAACCAGTACATCATGTCCCCGAAAGACATCTGCACCATCCGCGTGATAGACCAGCTGGTGGAGGCGGGGGTATCCGTCTTCAAGCTGGAGGGTCGCGGGCGCTCTGAGGCCTACGTATCCACCGTTACCTCCGTGTACAAAGAAGCCGTGAGCTGCTGCGCCCGCGGGGAGTGGAGCCCGGAGAAGGTAGCGGCATGGGAAGAGGAGCTGCTGCGCGTGTTCAACCGCCAGTTCTGGCACGGTGGCTACTACTTGGGTGAGGAGTGGGAGACCTGGAGCGGCTGCTCGAACAGCTTGGCACTGGAGCAGCGCCACCACCTCGGCCGCGTGATGCGCTGGTACCCCAAAGCCAAGGTGGCGGAAATCCGCCTGGAAGCCCTGCCCCTCTCCCCCGGCGACAAGATTGAAATCACCGGCTGCACCACAGGCATCGTACGCTTGGAAGTGCCGGAAGTCCGCTGCGATGATGAACAGGGCGTCACCCAAAGCGTGCAAACCGCGCCGAAGGGCGCTACGGCTCTTATCGCGTTGGACACCAAGGTACGCCACGGCGACAAGGTATACCTCATTACCCGCAGAAAGCTTAAATAAGCCCCTCGCCTATGATGCGCCAACCCTTCGCGTTCCTCCTTTTAGCAGCTGCCAGCTTGATGTGCAGCAACTGTGCGCTCACCGCGGCGTCCGCCACTGAGACGCAAAACAGCAAGACGATGGATCCCGCCATAGCGGCAGAGGCCCAAAAGAAAGGCTGCTGGTACGAGTACCTGCCGGAGAAAGCGCCGGGGTTCTGCCTGCGCACGCGTGTTACCCTGACCTGGGAAGACCCGCAGGTGAACGTAGGATACTGGCAAGGGCTATCCCCCTACCCTCCGCACCATGTCATCATGGAGGCAAAGGGCAACACCTTCATCCTGCATGCGGGGTATGAGTGGGACGGTAACTCCGTGGGGCACACCGAGCTGGCGCACCTGATGCCCAGCCTGCGGCATGATGCCCTATACCACGCCTTGAAAGAAGGCGCCCCGCTCGACCGCGCACAAATAGACGCGGCCTATAAAAGAGACTGTGAGAAGTACGGCGCCGGGCTGGATAATCTGACATACGGGGCGCTGCGCTTGTTCGGCGGCGCATTCAATGATGCCGGCATGCACGGCACGCTCATCATCAAAAAAACGGAGCCCCAGCCGGCAAAACCATGAGCCCCGCCGAGCCCATGGGCGGAGCCATACCGCTGCAAGAGCCGGCAGACAACGCGGTTTTTCCCTTCCCATACCCGGAAAACGCCCACACGATATGGGTGAACAGCGGGCGCGCCGCCCTACAATGCCTGCTGCAAGCCCTCCCCATGCGCCCCACTCGCGTGTGGCTGCCACGCTACATCTGCAACACCCTGATGCAGGCTACAGAGCGCTTGCAGCTGCCCACAAAGCTCTACGACATCGATGCGCGCCTATACCCCGTGATTCCGGATGACATAGGTAGGGAGGACATCTTGGTGGCCGTCAACTACTTCGGGCTTACCCCGCACGCCGTTGAGTACGCGGCACAGGCCGCGCCCTGCCCCGTTATCATGGATGCAACAACGGCATTTTACAGCCCGCCGCCGGCGGGAGTGGCAGCCTTTTACAGCCCACGTAAATTCACCGGACTGGCGGAAGGAGGCATCGCGACAGCTCCCTACGAGCTCCGCCTACAGCTGCCGCAGAACCCGGATTCCGACTACCTCAGCCGAGTATTATTACAAAGTTGCAATGAAAGCAACGTACAACAGGCAGAAGATGCGCTGACTGCTCCCCCCTGCCGCATGGGCAACACAACGCGCCGGCTCATGCAGAGCACAGACTGGGCACGGGCAGGCCGCCGGAGACTGCAGAACTACCGCACCCTGCACGATGCCTTGGCAGAAATCAACCGTTTGACGCTACCGCCCAACCCGGCACACGCCCCGATGTGCTACCCGCTGGTGAGTGGCATCCCCGAGCTGCGCGATGCCCTCATCGACCAAGGCTTACGGCTCCCCCTTTATTGGCCGGAGGTTATAGAAACAACGGATGCCCTGCAAACGGAAAACCGCTTGGCACGCACGCTCCTCCCCCTACCGCTGGACCAGCGCTACGGAGAGGACGAAATGCGAAAACTCATCCGCATGATACTGGGGTAAAGGCCTACCGACCTCAGTGCTCGTGCCCGCAAGAACAGCCGCAAGAGCCATCGTGCCCGTGGTCATGCCCGCAAGAGCACTCATGAGGCGGCACATATTCAGCATCCTCAATCTCCGGAGGCAGCGGAATATCATCCTCAAAGACAGAGGGCAGCGCCAAGCGAGACTTCAGCTCGGCATCCTCCGCATAATCCACCGCAAACTTACCCGCCTGACTGCGCAGGGTCACCTTAGCACCCGCCATCAGCAACATCTCAACAATTTGCGGGTAATTATGCATGGCTGCCACATGCAAGGGACTGAGTCCATAAGGATTGAGCGCATTCACATCCGCCCCGGTGGCAATAAAGAGCGTAATCAAGCCCTCATCAGGCTCCACCCCCATAGCAGCCAACTCCGGTGAAAAATCCACCTCATCCTGCAACAGCATGGTGGCAGCTTGCTTCAAATCCTCAGCATCAGCAGCCTGCATCAGCTCCGCAAGAAAGTTCTGCACCGGCTCATCGTAATCATCCGGATCAAGCTCAGCTGCAAGCTCGCGCAAATCCTCCATACTTACCTTCGGCTTATCTTCATCACTTACAGTCACGCTGTTCCACTCAATATCGCTCATGCGCTCATTGTAACGAAAGGACAGGAAA
Organism: uncultured Akkermansia sp.; assembly: GCA_904501955.1. Classification (GTDB taxonomy): domain Bacteria; phylum Verrucomicrobiota; class Verrucomicrobiia; order Verrucomicrobiales; family Akkermansiaceae; genus Akkermansia. The sequence continues at coordinate 7,188 of CAJGCY010000011.1, forward strand.
AAAGCGAGTCTTTTTTCCGTACTACCCGCAACAGAGACCGAGAGTCAAGCGCGAATGCGTTACAAAAGTGTTACAAGTGGGCATTTTCCTTGCACGAATCACAAAAAATGTGCTAAACTGCGTGAGAGATGAACGAACGGTGCATACTTGTAGCGGAGGATGATGACTCCATACGGCGCATACTGTGCGACACCCTGCGAGGTGCCGGCTATGGCGTGCTGCCTGCAGCGGATGGTAAAGAGGCGCTGGAGCTATTGCTCAGCCAAGATGTGGACCTAGCGCTGCTGGACATCAACATGCCGTTCATCAATGGCTTTAAGCTACTTAAAATCATAGAAAAAGAATGCCCGGGGACTCCCAGCATCATCCTGACCGCACACGGAGAAGAAAATGACCGAGTCAAGGGGCTGGAACTGGGGGCGGATGACTACGTGGTAAAACCCTTCAGCATAGCAGAGCTGCTCGCCCGCATAGCAGCCGTGCTGCGCCGCAGCACCGGCAAACGTCGCAGTGCCGGCAGCGCGCTGGAATACCCCGGTGGCACCCTACGCCCGGACACACGCACGGCCATACAAAGCGATGGAGAAGAAATCCCCCTCAGCGACAAAGAGTTTGAGCTCTTCCGCTACTTCCTGACGCACCCCGGGCGCATCATATCACAAGAGGAATTACTGCTGCGCATATGGAGCAACAAATCCACCGCAACCCAAACCCGCACAGTAGCCGTCACCCTGACCAGACTGAAAGAAAAAATAGGCCCCAAAGCTGCAGCATGTTTTGAAAACGTGCGCGGCAGGGGCTACAAATGGAACACCCCACAATGAAGAAGAAAGCCCCCATTGTTCTCATACTCATAGCCTTGGTAGTAGTATTTGCCGCAATATGGCAAGCCCACGAGGTCACCACACTGGAGAACAAATTGCTGGAAATAGACCGCCGCACCCAAACAGAACGCCTCTTGGCACTCTCCCTACCGGAGGTGCAGGACAAACTGCAGGCACTGCTCAACGCGGAAGGCGATAAAATGGGGCGCCACCTCCCCTTCGACACGGCAAGTATCCCCATGCCCGCTGCCGGCAAAGCGGACTTTAACAAAGGCTTTTTCCTGCACGCGGAAAACCGACTCCGCCTGACGCAGGAAGATGAAGCCCTGCGCACCGGCATACCGGCCGTCATTTGGCTCAATGTACCGCAACAAGCCAAGTTCCCCCACAGCTCCATACTTGACCCGGAAAAAGTACAGCAAGAAGTCAGCGGGGTAAACACCATGAAAATCAGCATTGCAGAGCCCACCCCTCCCAAAGGTGAAGCACTGCGAGCCACAGAGCCCCCCTCCGACTTTTTTGCCTGGAGCTACAAAGGCACCTTGGTATACATGCGCTCTATACGCACCAACGGAGCAACAGCTGCGGACGGCTTTATCATCGACACGCAAAAACTGGCAACCCACTTAACCCCGATTCTGCAAAAAAACGGGCTGAAAACACCGTATGTTGAGCTCGTTGCAGACGCCAAGCAGGGCAACATCAGCGGGTTTCCCCTGAGAGTTCACTCGGGGCAAGACGTGGTACTGCCCAACATAGAGGAACGCAGCCAAGCATTGCGCGGCACCATAGCAGCCTCATGGCTCATGTCACTGCTGACCATCGCAGCCCTCTTCGGCATACTCGCCTTCTACACCCGGTTAGAGCGCCGACGCAGCGATTTTGTCTCCGCCGTAACCCACGAACTGCGCACCCCCCTTACCAGCTTCACCCTGTACGCGGAAATGCTCAAGAACGGGAATCTCCCCCCGGAGATCATGAAAGAATACCACGAAACCCTGTACAACGAAAGCCTGCGACTCGGCCATTTGGTTGAAAACGTACTGGCCTTTGCCAAATTGACACGCGGCAAAGTACGAGGGAGACAAGACAGCGGCCCCTGCGGTAAAATATTGCCGGCCTTGTTCGAAAAAATGAAAGAGAGACTCGAAAAAGACGGCGTAGAGCTGCGTTACTCATTGGATTCGCGCCTGCAGCTGCTCTCCATCCGCACAGATTTGCTCTCCGTAGAGCAAATACTGCTCAACCTCGCAGACAATGCAGCCAAATACGCAGAAACAAACAAACCTTGCGTGACCATCAACGTACTACAGGCACACCGCACCCTCTGCATCCGAGTCAGTGACAACGGCCCCGGCATACCTCAGAGTGTGCAGCAAAGCCTCTTCCGCCCCTTCTCACGCTCCGCAAAAGCAGAAAGCGGACGCAAGCCCGGCGTGGGCTTAGGGCTGGCGCTTTCCCGAGACTTGGCACGCTCCATCAGCGGCGATTTAGTGCTGGAGCGCAGCAATGAAAAAGGCAGCACCTTCATACTCTCCCTCCCCCTCGGAGAATGAGCCACTGCGCAAAGCAACGAAGACTGACACCACCCACGGCAGCAGCCATATACCTGCTGCTGCACATGCTGTGTGCGCCATACGCGCAAGCTACGGCGGGACAAGATACGGCGCCGACCGTAGTCATACACAACACGGAGCAATTCAACCGCCACTTAGAAGAGCTCGCGCTGCAAATGCAGCCCCGCACTACTTGCGTATTCCGCAACCCCAACCTGCTGAATGCGCGCAAGGTTGAAAAGCTCACCCTTTGGTACGATTACAGCAACGCCTACAACTCCTCCATTTACCCACAAAACATCGCCTCCTTTGAGTTCAATTACAAAGACAACGCCAAACTATACGCAGCCCACTGCAACCCGCAGTTAATCCACAAACTGAGCCCACGCGAAAAAAAAGCCCTGCAGGAGGCACAAAACCGACTGGCAGCCCTCATCCACAGCGGAATGACGGATGAGCAAAAAATACAAGCCCTGCATGATGATTTGGTGCACCGAGCCACCTACAGCCGAGAACCCAAAGGAACCTGCACCGACATACTGCTGGATGGGCGCGGTACCTGTGACGCCTACAGCCGCACCTTATGGCTACTTTGCCGTATGGCCGGCATACCTTGCCACATCGTCTACGGCTATACGACGGAACACCATGCTTGGAACCTGGTGCGAATCAACCGCCAATGGCACCACATAGACGCCACTTGGGACGACCCCGTCGACACCCGGAACCCCGAGCGAGCCATCCTCTCGCACCGCTATTTTTTGCTCAGCGACACGCAAATGGCAAGTGACCACAGCTGGGATAAAGAACACCTGCCCCAAGCGTGTGAGCCTAACGAAAACTTTTACCGAAGCCGCAAACTACACATCACCAACGACTCAGAATTATGGACAAAACTGAGCCAAGCCATACAAAAAGGGCAAGGCAGCTTAGAAGTTTACATGCAAGGGTACGGCAGTGACGCCGACTTCCGCAGGCGATTACAGGCCGCCACATACCACCACCCACAGCTACAGAGCATCACGGCGTGGGAAGGACCACCAAGCAAAGACGGTGTCATACACTTCATCTTCAGCAACGCCGGCAGCCCGGAAACAGCAAGCACCGACAATTTGGATCTCACACAAGGCGCTTTTATCGAAACCCGCAAATTACTGGACAAAATAGACACGCCTGAGTTGCAAGAACACATTGAAGCGGCCTCCGGTTGGTGGCACTCCCTCATTCGCTTCTTCACCTCTATCTGGGAAGTCATACTCAGCTGGTTTGAAGAATAAAGCCGAGCGTTTCTGCTTGCCAAGCAAGATAGAGCGTGGTAAACTGCCCTTAGCATGAAAATCGCAGTAATCGGTAAAGGTGGGCGCGAACAAGCGCTGGTTGAAACATTGGCTGCCAGCCCCGGCAAGCCGGAGATTTATACATTCCCGGGCAGTGATGCCATTTTACAGACGGCTACCGCTATACAGGCAGATGGCCTCGACTCCCTCATTGAGCAAATGAAGGCACTGGGCATCGACCTCTGCGTAGCAGGCGAAGAAAGCTACCTCGTTAAGGGTGAAGGCTTGGCAAACTGCTGCCACGCTGCAGGCATTCCCTGCTGGGGACCGACTAAGCAGAGCGCCCAGCTGGAAGCCAGCAAAGAGTTCGCCAAAGATTTCTTGGTGCGCCACAACATCCCGACCGGCAAAGCCACAGCCGTGGCAGATTATGATGCCGCCGTGGCAGCCATCGGCGGGCAATACCCCACGGTACTCAAGTTTGACGGCTTGGCCGCCGGCAAAGGTGTAGCTGTTTGCATGGATGCAGCTGCTGCTGAAGAGTTCTTGCAGGAGGTGTTCATCGAGAAACGCTTCGGCGAGGGACGCCTGCTGGTGGAAGAGTTCCTCACCGGCCCGGAGATTTCCATCTTCGGCGCCATTTGTGATGACAAATACATGATACTTTGCCCTGCTCGCGACTACAAGCGCCTGCAAGATGGCGATGAAGGCCCCAACACCGGTGGCATGGGTGCCGTTGCCTCCCGCCAACTGGCGGATGCCGAGCTCATCCGCGTCATTGAGGAGACCATCGTAGCCCCCACCGTACAAGGACTGCAGAAAGACGGCCTGCCCTACCGCGGTTTCCTGTACTTCGGCCTGATGCTCACCCCGCAAGGTCCGAAGGTAATTGAATACAACTGCCGCTTCGGTGACCCGGAATGCGAGGCAGTGATGCCCCTGCTGCGTGGCGACCTCGCCGGCTTCTGCCTGAACGGCGCCAAGGGCGAGTTCACGCCGGAGCTCATCAGCTTCGACGAAGGGTGGAGCGTATGCTGCATTCTTGCCAGCGCCGGCTACCCTGCCTCCTCCCACAGCGGCGACATCATCCGCGGCTTGGAGGACTGCGCAGCCCGCGTATTCCACTGCGGCACCAAGAAGACGGAAGCCGGCTGGGTGACCAACGGCGGACGTGTTCTCGCCATTGTGGCACAGGGCGCCACGCTTGATGAAGCCCGCACTGCCGCCCACGCAGAAAGCGCCAAGGTCGACTTCGACGGCTCACAGCGCCGCAGCGACATCGCTTACAAAAACATGTAACCAAACCTTTAACCATAGGTCGGGGTGGAAACGCACCCCGACCACAATTCCCTTAACACACCATGATTACCGACGACGCCTTAGATTTCCTTTCCACCCTGCTCGACACCCCCTCCCCCACCGGCATGGAGATGGATGCCCAGCGCATTTGGGCAGAATACATTGCCCCCTACACCGATGAGCAACAATGTGATGCTTACGGCTCTACTTGGGCAGTACTGCGCAGCAAGCATGAAAACGCCCCCACGCTCATGCTCGATGCCCACGCGGACGAGATTGGCTTCTCCATCCGCCACATCGCCGAGAATGGCTTCGTGTACGTAGAGCGACTGGGTGGCTCCGATGTCGCCATTGCCCGCGGGCGCAGACTGCGCTTCTTCGGCACGGATGGCGAGGTAACCGGCGTCATCGGCAACACCGCCATCCACATTCGCGATGACCAAGACAAAGCCCCCAAACTGTGGGAGCTGTACGTAGACTTCGGCTGCGACAGCCGTGAAGAAGTGGAAGAACTCGGCCTGCGTGTGGGAGACCGCGGCGTATACTGCGACGGCCCGCTGATGCTCAACAACGGCAAGCGCTTGGTATGCCGCGCACTGGATGACCGCCTGTGTGGCTTCATTCTGGCAGAGACGGCTAAAGCGCTCAAGGAGCAAGGCATTACACCCGCTTGGAACATCGTGTTTGCTAACACCGTGCAAGAAGAAGTAGGCTGCATCGGCGCAGCGATGCTTACCTACCGCATTCAGCCGGATGCCGCCATCTGCTTAGATGTAACACACGCAACCGATACCCCCGGGCTCAACACAGCTCGCTATGGTGAGGTGAAGCTCGGTAAGGGCGGTTGCCTCTGCTTCGGCCCCGCATGCCACCCCAACCTCAACGCGCGCATCGAACTCATTGCAGACGAGGCAGATATCCCCTTACAGAGAGAAACCAGCGGTCGCACCACCGGCACCAACACGGACCAAATTTTCCGCTCACGCAGCGGTGTACCCGCCACAAACCTCTCCCTCCCCCTGCGCTACATGCACAGCCCGGTAGAAACTGCGGATATGGGTGATGTTCAGCACATTATCGACCTGCTGGTTGCCTTCATTGCCAAACTGGACGTCTGCGATGATTTCCGCCACAAACTGTGATGATACAAAAAGAAGAAAAAATTGAATCGCTTCTTAACTTTTAGCTTGACTTCACAGGCAATGTTGCTAAACTCAGTATACATACTTCACATCAACCTTCTCATCATATCATGAAAAAGTTTTTTGGAATCCTGCTGGCCGTCGTAACGACTCTTGTTCTCCTTCCCTGCTGCGGTGGCGGCGGCGATGACGAGGGAGCAGGCGTTATGGGCGTTTACGATTTCGTTAACGGCAACAAAATCCTTAAGATGGGCGGCTTGAACGGCCAGTCCACGCTGTACATGACCGGCGTAAACACCGGCACTAACACTAAGGTAGAGGGCGACACCGCTACAAACGTTATTTTCAAGGCCGGTGTAGGTGGCCGCGGTGACATGACCGAGCGAGGCACCACAAATTACACCGTTATTCGCGATGCCGATTCCGACAAAGTTATCGCCGGTACGCTCCTGATGTCCTTCGATAACGCAGCTGATAACGACGACATCGTTCAGTTCTTCGGCTTTGAGGGCGACCCCAATGATGAGAATAACAATGGTAACGCCGGTGGCAACGCAGGTGCCGGTGGCGACGACGATGACGACGAAGAGGGTGCTGATGCCATGGTGCTGGAAATCATGCTCGACTTCGCAAACAACATCTGGACGGACAATCAGGGTCACACCGGTGCCCTCTGGGTTGAGTTCCGCTAAAGCATAAGTTAACAGACAGTTTCCTACAATCAGCGCAATCGGGCAACCGGTTGCGCTCTTTGTTTATTTTTTTCAAAAAGAATACAAATAAAGCTTGACTCAGTCTTTATTCGTGATACAATACAAACAAACAAAGAAAGGAGAACAAAGCATGCAAATCAAAGTCTTCATCAGCAGCGTACAAGCAGAATTCCGTGATGAACGATGGAAACTGTTCGAATACATCCGAACAGATGCCCTGCTTGGCAAGTTCTTTTCTCCCTATCTCTTTGAGGCACAGCCGGCACAAAACATCAGCGCCCAAAAAGCATACCTCACCGAGGTAGCAGAATGCCACATCTACATAGGTTTGTTCGGCAGCCGATACGGCTACGAAGACGAACAAGGTATATCCCCCACCGAGCGAGAATACGATACCGCCACCGCACAACACAAACACCGCCTCATCTACATCACCCAGCTGACAGGACGCAAAAAACGACACCCCAAACAAGCAGCACTCATCGCAAAAGCCGAACAAAGCGTCGTCCGCAAAAGCTTCAGCAACTACGAAGAACTGCAAGAAGCCGTCTACAACTCACTGCTGCACTACCTGGAAGAAAAAGGCTACATCAGCAGCTTGCCCTTCGACAGCACCTATCGCCCGCAAATAGGATTAGAAGCGCTGGATGAAAAAAAGATAGAAGACTTTTGCTTTTTGGCACATACCCGCAGAGGCTTTCCCATACCATACAGCCGAGACGCCATACCTCGCATCTTAACCCACCTGAAACTCATGAGCGAGCTCGGCACCCTGAACAACTCAGCCCTGCTCTTATTCGCCAAACACCCCGAAGACTACTTCCCACAGGCCAGCATCAAATGCGCCCACTTTTACGGCCCCAGAGTCTGCAAACCCGTACCGACGCACCACATCTTCCGCGGAAGCATCTTTGAAATCGTAGACAAAGCCGTAGACTTCGTCATGTCACGCATCAACAACTACGTAGGCACACGCGCCTACAGCAATGCCGTGCCCGTCATCAGCGAACTCCCCAGAGAAGCCGTCACAGAAGCCATCGTCAACGCAGTCGTACACCGTGACTACAACAGCAATGGCAGCGTGCAAGTCATGCTCTTCAGCGATCGACTCGAAATCTGGAACCCCGGCGGACTCCCATACGGACTCAGCGTAGAAAAACTGCACAACCTACACCCCTCCATCCCCGTCAACCCCGTGCTCGCCTACCCCGTATACTTAGCAGGCTACATCGAAGAACTAGGCACCGGTACCTCCGACATGATTGAAAAATGCCTCGACTGGGGATTGGATGAACCGAAATTCATACAAGACGAAAGCTTCCGAGTCATCTTGTGGAGAGCAACCTACGGCGAGCCGGAAGAACCCGTGCTAGAAGCAGGCGAGGCAGTCTACGACCTCGAACATCACTGGCTCGAACAGCAAAAGCGAACAAAGGCACAAAAAACTTTATTCGCCAAACCAACCAAACAAACAAAGAACACAAGCGTACAAAAAAAACAACAAGCCGTTATTGACTTTTGCTGCGAGCCACGCAGCAGCATGGAAATCATGCAACACATTGGAGTAACCCGACAAACGAGAACAGTCAACCTGTACATCGGCGAGCTGATAGAGCGCGGAGCCATACGCCCGCTCATCCCCGGCAAACCTAACAGCCCCAAACAACGCTACATCGCCACCGGCAAACACAGCTGACACAACACGTCATCCGCAAAAGCAGAACAGAAAACAGCCTTGCCAACACAAATAAACTAGTGTAAAATAGACGCATGAGCGCTGATATTCAGGTATACACAGGTGGTTCCTGCGCATGCAACGGCTACTTAGTGAAAGGCCCACAAGGCTACGTGGCCATAGATGCCCCGGCAGGATTCGCCGCATGGGTAAAGAAAAAACTCCCGGAAGGCAGCACCGTAACAGACCTGCTCATCACCCACCAGCACTTCGACCACGTGCAAGGAGCAGCAGAACTGGCAGCAGACACAGGCTGCAAAATCCACGCATGCATGCCATACAGCACCGCCCTCACACTCGAAGACCTAGCGCGCAACGCTTGGGGTGGAGGATTCGACGTAGAGCCATACAGCGTCGACAACGCCTTCGGTAGCGCATGCACCGGCGCCACATGGGGCGGCCTGAACTGGCGCATCCACCACATCCCCGGACACTCCCCGGACGGCACCGCCTACGAACTGCTCGGCCACGGGAGCGTCTTCTGCGGAGATATCCTCTTCGCCGGCGCCATCGGGCGCACAGACTTCCCCGGGGGCAGCCTCAGCAAACTCGTCAACGGCATACGCGAAAAACTGCTGCCCCTCCCGCACACCACCTGCATCTACAGCGGACACGGCCCCGCCACCTCCATCGAAGAAGAAGTACTGAACAACCCCTACCTTTAACAAAACAAACAAAGACCACAAACAAAGGTAGACAACATCTTAAAACAAACAAAGACAAAGCTCCCAAAATGACATTCGACGAACTCGGACTGACCGAACCCATCTTGCAAGCCGTAAAAGATTGCGGGTATGAAACACCGACCCCCATCCAACAACAAGCCATCCCCGTTGTTCTGGAGGGCAAGGACGTCATCGGAGCCTCCCAAACAGGCACCGGCAAATCCGCAGCATTCGCACTGCCCCTGCTCAGCAAGATAGAAGCCAACGGACAACCCCAAGTGCTCGTACTGGAGCCCACCCGCGAGCTCGCGGATCAGCTCGCAGAATCCTTCCGAGCCTACGCCAAACACACAGACATCAAAGTAGCACTGCTTTACGGCGGAATCGGCTACGGCAAACAGACAGAAGAGCTCAAAAAAGGCGCGGAAGTCGTCGTTGCAACCCCCGGACGCTTGGTAGACCACTTCTACCGTGGCAACATGAAATTCAAAACCGTGCGACACCTCGTACTCGATGAGGTAGACCGCATGACCGACATGGGATTCCTGCCCATCGTCCGCAAAATCATCAACCTTTGCCCGTGGGAAGGCCGCCAAACCCTCTTCTTCTCCGCCACCATGCCGCAAATCCTGCAAGGCTTCGCCAAATGGTGCCTGACCGACCCCGTAGAGGTCGCCATCGCCCGCCGAGAAGTCGCCGAGACCATCTCGCACGCCTTCTATCCCGTCGGCATGGATCAGCGCGACGAACTGCTGCTCGCCCTGGTCAAGGCAACAGACTTCCGTAACCTCATGGTATTCACCCGCACCCGCAAAGAGGCCGACAGCGTGGCCAACATGCTCAGCAACGCCGGCTGGGGGAATGAGGTAACCGTCATGCACTCCGACATCGCGCAAAAAGACCGCATGGCAGCACTCAAGGGCTTCAAAGAGGACAAATACCGCATCCTTGTCGCAACGGACGTAGCTGCGCGTGGTATTGATGTCAGTGGCGTAACGCACGTTATCAACTACCGCGTACCGGAGAACCCGGAAGACTACGTGCACCGCATCGGCCGCACGGGACGCGCCGAAGCACAGGGAGATGCCTTCACCCTGCTCACGGCGGATGAAGTGGACTTCGCCAAGAGCGTGGAATGCTTCATCAACCGCAAGGTAGAGCGCCGCAAGCTGGAGGGCTTCAACTACGCCTACACCGCTCTGCTGGATGAAGGCGCCCGCCCCCTGCGCAAACCGCGTCCCGCAGGTCCCAAAAAGCGCCGCCGCTAAAACGGAACGCTATGACACTCACTCCGGTAGACCTGCAGATACTGGCAATAGCTGAAGACCGACTCAGTGGTTTTCATGCGCGACCTTTCGATGAAATAGCCCGGCGCTGTGAGCTGCCGGTGGAAACGGTGCTGGACCGCTTACGCACTCTGCTTGCAAACGGCAGCGTGCGGCGCATACGCCAAACCCTGCTCTCCACCAGCTTGGCAGACGGCGCGCTCGTTGCTTGGCAAGTACCGGAAAACAAGCTGGAAAGCGCCTGGAGCTGGCTGAAAGAGAACGACCCCTTCACCGGGCACGTTGTGCTGCGCAGCTGCGATAATCCCCAAGCCCCCGGGGCTGACTACCGCCTGTGGACCACCCTCAAAGTGCCCGTCGGCAGCAACAGCGTAGAGGGGCACTGCCGCCTCCTGATGCAGCACATAGGCGCTACGGACTTTGCACCGCTGCCCGTGGTAGGCATGTTTGCACTGGGTGTAGGCCACGTACGCCGCGCCAAGCTGCGCCCCGGCGATAAGACGGACACCCAGCCCCGCATGCAATGCCCCACGCGCCCACAGCTCAGTGAGCAAGATTGGCAAGTACTCATGGTGCTCAAAGAAAGCCTGCAGCCTCAAGAGCTCGTGCGCGAGCCTTGGGTAGGGCGAGCCAAGAGCATCGGCCTCACGCATGAGGAGTTTTGCGCCATTGCCAAAGACCTCGACACCCGCCGCGTTATCGGCAGGTTCGCCACCTTCCTCAACCATACCGGCGGCAGCAACAAACACAGCGGTACAGGCGCAGCGGGGCTCTTCCACTGGGCGGTGCCGCAGGGTATGGAAGACCGCGCAGGTGCGGAATGCGGCCGTCACATCTGCATGACCCATTGCTACTGGCGCAGCGGGGGCGAAAAATTCGGCGGCGCGCAAATCATGGGCGTAGTACACTCCCCCACTTGGGAGGGCGTGCTGGAGCACAAGGCCGCCATCGACAGCCATTTGGCCGCCTGCGGCATCCCCGTGCTGCACACAGCCATCTTCCGCAGCGAGAAAGCCATCATCAACCCCAGCGAAATCGACCCCGTACGCTACGCCGCATGGCTACAGCGCTACGGTAATTGATTCTGACTGTATTTTCCAAACAAAGCGCCCCGCCTGGCACATACAGCAGGCGGGGCGCTTTGGTTGCGTTAAAAATCAGACTTTACTCACCCTTCAGAATCGCCAGACGGGCGGGGTCCAGCTGCTCCCACGGCAAATCAGCCTTCGTGAAGTGCCCATAATTCGTGGAGCGGGTGAAAATCGGACGGCGCAGCCCCAGCACGCGCTCCATATCCGCCGGCTTGAAGGAGAATGCCTTGAGCACGCGCTCAATAATCACGGCCTCATCCACATGAGCGGAGCCGAAGGTCTCTACATCCACCATGATAGACACCGGAGACGCCTTGCCGATGGCATAAGCCACCTGCAGCTCACAGCGGTCAGCCAACCCGGCGGCAATGATGTGCTTGGCAACCCAGCGGCACATGTAAGCACCGGAGCGGTCCACCTTGCTGCAGTCCTTACCGGAGAACGCACCACCACCGTGGCGACCCATACCGCCGTAGGTGTCCACAATAATCTTGCGACCGGTCAAACCGGAATCACCGTGCGGGCCACCGATAACAAAGCGCCCCGTCGGGTTGATGAAGAACTCCGTCTGCTCAGTAATGAGCTCTGCGGGCAACACGCGGCGAGCCAAAGCCTCGCAGAAAGAGCGAATCTCCTCAATAGAGACATCCTCCGTATGCTGCGTACTGAGCACCACATTGAGAATGCGAGCAGGCTTGCCATCTGCACCATACTCCACAGCCACCTGGCTCTTGCTGTCCGGGCGAAGCCAAGCAACCTCACCGCCGTGGCGCACGCGAGCCAGCTCAATCATGATGCGGTGCGCAAACATGATGGGAGCAGGCATCAGCTCCGGGGTCTCGTTAGAGGCATAGCCGAACATGATACCCTGGTCACCGGCCCCCTGCTCTGCACCATCCTTACCCTCTGCAGCGCAAGCATCTACACCCTGCGCAATATCCGGGCTCTGGGTGGACAGGTAGTTCGTCACGTCCAGCGTCTCAGCGTTAAACACCTCATCATCCGCCGGCGTAGCATAGCCGATGGAGCGCACAACATCGCGCACCAGCGTCTCGTAATCCAGCACGGCCTTGGTCGTAATCTCACCTGCAAGAATCACGTGTCCATCCTTCACCAAGGTCTCGCAAGCCACGCGACTGGCGGGGTCCTGAGCCAGGCAGGCATCCACAATGGTGTCAGAAATGAGGTCAGCCACCTTGTCAGGATGCCCCTCACCCACGGATTCCGAGGAAAAAATGCGATTGTTCTTCATATTTTATTCGTAGTTTGTAAATTTGTATCCCTTCAAGCCACTGGGCATCTGTTGTTTGGGCTGCCCGAACGCCGCCATCACAGAGCTGGCAATCAGGGCGGACTTGTTGCTCAGCTCAGGGCCATAATCGAGGGTGCAGCGGAAGATGTCCCACAGCAGCGTCATCTCATTGCGGAACTGGTTGCCCTGCACGATAAAGTGGCGGAACCCGGCAGCATGCAACGCAGCCGTTTCATTGCGGGTGAGGTTGCATGTGGCCTTCTGGCGCAGGGAATCGGCATCCACCACGTGCCAGCCGTCGCGCTCCACCAGCTTGGCGCGGCGCATACACAAATCCGCATTGTAGGGGTCGCGGCGAATATCCGCCAGCAAGCGCAAGTGCTCGCGGCGCAACGCGCTGTTGCGCGGCAAGGGGTCATTCACCAGCACGGAGAAATACTCCGGGTGCTCCAGCTGCGTGAAAATGGCGGGGCGTGTAGCGTCCACCGGGTGCAGGCACACGTTGGTGTAGGTTTCCGCCAGCTTGTTGTACAGAGCCGGGGTGCGTTTGTTCTGCTCCACAATCAAACGGTTGGGGTGGCAGCAAATCATCATCTTGGGGCAAATCTCACGCACGCGGGCAGCCAAACGGTCACTTGCCACACACACGCTGTTCTTGCGTACACGGTCACAGCGGTACAGCTCCGTCACCAAAGCGGCTGCATAGCTGTCATTCAAATCCTCTTCCGTTACAAAGGGGTTGTCGAAGGTGAGCATCACCCCCACATTCAGTGTGGCATAGCGCTCCAGCAGGGCGCTGAACGCATTCAACCCCATGGGGCGGCGCTCCGTGTACCAATCCAAGGACCATTTGCATGCCGGGCATCCTGCCACATTGAAGGGCTTGCGCAGCGGAAAGCTTTTGGACAAGTTGGTAATAACTACCTCCAACGAGGCATCATAGCGGAACGCCCCGCCGAATGTCCAATTAGTCTTCGGCAGGTGGTTTTCCACCATAAAGTTTAACTGCTCAGCAGTAATGGGTTTGATAATGGAGCTCATGACTGTTGATACGGCAAAATGGATTCCCAGAAGCGCTGGCTGATGGCATGCATGGCGTTCTCATCCGCGGCATCATTGCGGAGCACCAAACGCAACAGGTCAAAGAGGATGGAGGAGGCATTCGCATGCCCACGCCCCTGCATCTTGAAGTGGCGGAAGCCCATGTCACGCAGGCGCTTAATCTCCGACGTGGTCAGGGCAAGCACGCTGTGTTTCTCATGGGTGAGCAGTGTGCCCATATCTCGGCAACCATTCGTATTCTGTCGTTTGTCGAAGTCCGAACCATCATAGCCGAAGTAGTTGAGCGCCATCTCGGACAGCGAGCTGTAGTGGTAGGGGCGCAGCGGGCAGTGGCGAATGCAGTACTCATTCACCAGCAAAATGTGACGCTCCTTGTCCTCTATCTGCTCCAGCAGGTCGTAGTTGAGCACATCATCCGGGTGCACCATCACCTCATCGTATTGGTCTGCTAAGCGTTTGTACACATCCAGCTTCCCCTTACCGCCACCGTTGGTGATTTTGAGGATGCTGGAGACGGTGCGCAGCCCGGGGTACTCACGGCGCACGTGGTCATACAGCGCATCACTCGCCATGATGACGGAATTACGCTTGGTGGGGTTGTGGTTTTGAGCGAAGGTGAGCAGTGCATTACCGAAGGGGTCCTTCATGTGCTCCTCCTTCAGGTTCAAGTTCGTGAAGGTGTAGTACAGGGAGATGTTGCGCTTCTCATACTCCAACCCGGCGGCGCGAATCTCCTCCGCCTCGCACATGAGGTGCTTGAGCACTCGCCCACTGTTCCAAATGCAGAGAGGCGCTCCGTGCACAATGTGAAAAGGCTCAAACTTGAGCAGCAATCGACAAAAATCGAAGAACGCTATCAGTTCGCGGTCGTTGACAAACGCGCCCGATACGTCCCACACGGCATCCGGCCAATCAGGGTTGATATATGGTGATGAAGCAGACATCTCGTACGCGCAGGATTATAGCATATTTTACCACGGCTGGCAAGCTCAAATTACTCAGCAGACACAGTTAGCGCAGCACGCAACAGCTCCGGGAAGCAAGGGGCAGCACCGGTGGCGAATTTTTGGCTTGCACAGCCAGCGAGCAAAGGGTATTATAAGCGCAAGCAAACCTACATCATGACAGAACAAAACGGACAACCCGTCGAAGAGTTCGCCACCGTGCAGGCCATATTCGTACGCCACCGCAACTGCTTGCTGCTGCGCGCGGATTTCAGCCCCATTTTCGTGGACTATTACCTCAACCTCATGCAGCACAACAACCGCAACGCTGAGGCGGAGGATACCATGTTCAAGCGCATTCTGGCATTCTTTACCCTGCACTTGGTCTCCCGCCCTTGGCAGGAGTACCACGCGTGGACATTCAACATCAAATCCCCCATGCTGGCAAACTACTTCGTGTCCGGCTCCTCCCTCACGGAGGATGTGGTGGGGCGAGTCTTCACGGAGGGCGTGCGCGAGCCGGAGAAGAATATGCTCTTTGCGCAGAACCTGCGCACCGGCAAAGAGCCGCAAACCTCTGTCATCAACATCGCGGGTGAGGATGTCATCGGCTGGGTGGAGGAGTTCTACCGCCAGAGTGAGCAGCGCCAAGCTCGCGCCTTTGAGCTGGAGGGCGACACCTACGCCCTGCTGACGGCGCAGCCCGGAGCGGACCACGATTGGCTCAGCGAGCTGACCGCTCAGGACATCCTGGAAATTGCAGAAAAGGAAGAGACCAAGTTGTTGGAAACGCGCAAGTTCCGTTTCCGCTGTGGTTGCACGGTGGAGAAGATTTTGCCCACGCTGCGTGCCATGAAGCAGGACTTTGCGGACCTCCTCTCCGAGCAAGGCTACTTAGAGGCCTCATGCCCGCGCTGTGGCGCCAAGTACAAGGTAACGGCGGATATGCTGGGCTAAGCTCAGATTACCAAGCCCCCTTTCCCGAACACCGGCATCCCTCACTGCGGATGCCGGTGTTTTTGCACACATGGCAATAAATCGCAAAATGTTTGCTTGCAATCTGAAAACAAAAGAGTATAATGCTGCGCGTATTATCATTTTTTTAACTCGAACAGAACGCAAATGGATACAGTACGCACATTTACAACAGGTGAGGGCAATGAGGGCAAATACTATTCCCTGCCCGCCTTGGCTGAGCTCGGGTATGAGGGCATCTCGCGCATGCCGGTTTCCCTCCGCATTGTGCTGGAGAGCTTGTTGCGCAATTGCGACGGGCTGAAGGTAACGGAGCAAGACGTCCGCAACCTCGCAACCTGGAGCGCCACGACTCCCGGCAATTACGAGATTCCCTTCACCGTAGCCCGCATCATTCTGCAAGACCTCACCGGCGTACCGCTGCTGGTGGATTTGGCCGCCATGCGCGCAGCCGTGCAAGACCTGGGCGCAGACCCCGCCAACATGGAACCCCTGGTACCGGTGGATTTGGTGGTGGATCACTCCGTGCAGGTAGACTGGGCGGGTTTCCCGGAGGCGTACCAAAAGAACCTCACCCGCGAGTTCGAGCGCAATGCAGAGCGCTATGAGTTCCTCAAGTGGGGTCAGCAGGCGTTCAAAACATTCTCCGTCGTGCCGCCCAGCACCGGCATTGTGCACCAGGTGAATCTGGAGTACCTCGCCAAGGGCGTGATGGAGCAAGACGGCGTGTACTACCCGGATACACTCGTAGGCACGGACTCCCACACCACCATGATCAATGGCCTCGGCGTTGTGGCTTGGGGTGTAGGCGGTATCGAGGCAGAGGCAGGCATGCTCGGCCAGCCCGTCACCTTCTTGGTGCCGGAGGTAGTGGGCGTGCACCTGACCGGCAAGCTGCAGGAGGGTGTCACCGCTACGGATTTGGCGCTGCACGTCACCAAGATGCTGCGCGCTCACGGCGTGGTGGGCAAGTTTGTGGAGTTCTTCGGCGAGGGCGCTGCCGCCCTTTCCCTGCCGGACCGCGCCACCGTGGCCAACATGGCACCGGAATACGGCGCTACCATGGGCTTCTTCCCCATCGATGCCACCTCCGCCGCTTACCTGCGCGCCACCGGTCGCCCGGAGGCTCAGGTAGCCACTTATGAGGCGTACTACAAGGCTCAGGGCATGTTCGGCATGCCCCGCAAGGGCGACATCGACTACAGCGTGGAGCTGGAGCTCGACCTGAGCACCATCGTGCCCGCCGTGGCAGGACCCAAGCGCCCGCAGGACCACATTGCCCTGGCAGAGCTCAAGCAGCAGTTCGCCGGCATTTGTGAGGGCACCTACGGTCACCCGCAAATCACCACGCCGGTGCCCGTCACCATGCAGGGTGATGCCGGCAACCCGGATGCCCCCACCACGCACGAGGTAGCCATTGCGGACGGCTCCATTCTGGTGGCAGCCATCACCAGCTGCACCAACACCAGCAACGACAGCCTCATGCTTGCCGCCGGTCTGCTTGCCAAGAAGGCAGCCGCCCTCGGCATGAAGGTGCCCGCCTACGTGAAGACCAGCATTGCCCCCGGCAGCCGCATTGCCGCCCGCTACTTCGACAACAACGGGCTTACGGACGCGCTGAACGCCATCGGCTTCTCCATCGTCGGCTATGGCTGCACCACCTGCATCGGCAACTCCGGCCCGCTCAACCCCGCGCTGGAGCAAGCCGTGACGGAGCACAACCTCGTATCCTGCTCCGTGCTCTCCGGCAACCGCAATTTCGAGGCGCGCATCCACTCCCACGTGAAGGCGAACTTCCTCATGTCTCCCCCGCTCGTCATCGCCTTTGCGCTGGCAGGTAAGGTGAACATCGACATGGCTACCGAGCCGCTCGGCACCGCTGCAGATGGCTCCGCTGTGTACCTGCGCGACATTTGGCCGAGCAGTGAGGAGATTGCCGTCGCTCAGGCAAAGGCTTCCACTCCGGAGGACTACGCCACCTGCTACTCCAACACCGTGCCGGAGTGGGGCAAGGTAAGCGCCCCCACCGGTGCCACCTTCGCTTGGAATGCGGATTCCACCTACATTCACCGCCCGCCCTTCTTTGATGGCTTCAACGGCACGAAGGGTGACATCTGCGACATCACGGACGCCCGCCCGCTGGGCATCTTCGGTGATTGCGTCACCACGGATCACATCTCCCCCGCAGGCGCCATCAAGCCCACCGGTCCCGCCGGGCAGTTCTTGGCTGCCGCCGGGGTGGAGCGCCGTGATTTCAACACCTTCGGCTCCCGCCGCGGTAATGACCTCGTGATGGCTCGCGGCACCTTTGCCAACGTGCGCATCAAGAACCTCCTCACCGAGGGCGTAGAGGGCGGCTACACGCTCTACTTCGGGCAGAGCTCCGTCTCCGCCCCGGATACGGAAATTACCGCCCCCTGCGGCACCCCCACCTTCATCTATGATGCCGGCATGGCATACAAGGCGGACGGCGTGCCCACCATCATCATCGGCGGTGAGGACTACGGCATGGGCTCCAGCCGTGACTGGGCTGCCAAGGGTACCAACCTGCTGGGCGTGCGCGCCGTGGTGACCAAGAGCTTTGAGCGCATTCACCGCAGCAACCTCATCGGCATGGGCGTATTGCCGCTCAACTTTGCCAACCCGGCGGACTATGACCGCGTGAAGGGCCTCAAGGATGTCACCTTCTCTATCACCGGCTTGAGCAATGACACCCAGCCGCGCAGTGCTGCCACCCTAGTGGTGAAGCCTGCCGGGCAGCCCGCTTTCGAGCTGCCGCTCATCGTGCGTATCGATACGCCCATCGAGAAGGAGTACTTCCGCGCCGGTGGCATCTTGCAATACGTGCTCACCCGTTACTGCTAACCCAAACCGAATCACCGCATGCAACAGATAGAATTCACCGCCCTGCAGAAAAACCCGGCTGTGCTCATCGGCAAGCAGTGGATGCTCATCACCGCCGGCACGCCGGAGAGCTTCAACTGCATGACCGCCAGCTGGGGTGGCCTCGGCTTCCTCTGGAACCGCCCCGTAGCCTTCGTCTTTGTGCGCCCGAACCGCCACACCGCCGTTTTCATGGAGGAGCAACCCTCCTTCACCCTCTCCTTCATGCCGGAGCAATACCGCAGCGACCTCCTCTTCTGCGGGCGCAACTCCGGCAAGGATGTGGACAAAATGGCAGCTACCGGCCTGAGCCCCATCACCACGGAGAACGGCTTGGTAGCCATGGCGGATGCCGACTTGGTGCTCGAGTGCCGCAAAATGGCCGTTGCTACCATGCAAGAGGCGGATTTTGTGGACTTTGCGGAGGTATCCCCGCAGTGGTATGACCCCACCAACCCGCTGCACAAGGTGTACATTTGTGAGATTTCCGCCACCTGGGTGCGCTGAGCCCACAAGGGTGTTTTTCATGAGCAGCAGCCGCGGTACTCGCTACCGTGGCTGCTTTCTTTTGCTGTTGTCATAGTTTTGCCTTGTCAAACACGGCAAAAGCATGTTAGCATGGACGCATGCGGAATTTGTTGAGACACTTGGTACTGGTGCTTGCCCTGATGCTGGGCTTGGCACAGGCGCCTTATGCTCATGCAGCCAAACAGGACTGGACGGTATGGACCATTGAAGGTGTGGAATATGTGAGCATCAATGCCGCCTGTCAGTTTTACAATTTCGTGCCCAAAGAGGGGCGCAAGGGCTTCTACAACTACGGGTCGAAAACCTTCACCATCTCCATCAAAGCCGGCAAACAAGACTTTTACGTCAATAACTTCCGCTACATCCTCTCTTACCCCATCCGCGAGCATGACGGTGAGTTGCTCATCTCCGCCGTGGACATGAAAAAGCTGGTGGACCCCGTGCTGCGCCCCGTGCACAACAAGCAGAAGGGCAACATCACCACCGTTGTGCTGGATGCCGGCCACGGCGGGCATGATGCCGGCGCCGTCAGCCCCTGGGCGCGAGAGAAGGACTGCAACCTCGCCCTTGCCCGCCGCGTGAAAGCCCGCTTGGAGAAGGCGGGGCTCAAGGTAGTCATGACCCGCAACTCGGATGTGTTCCTCACCCTCGGGCAGCGCGTGAAGATTGCGAATGAAACTCCGGACTGCCTCTTTGTGAGCATCCACCACAACTCCGGTCGCCGCGCGGCCAAGGGGATAGAGACCTTCACCCTCGCGCCGCACGGCACCACCTCCCCCTTTGCCCGCACCCGCCGCCGCGAGGCCTTGGCAGGCAATAATCAGGACAGCGCCAACATCGCCTTGGCCACAGCCATACACAGCCGCGCCATCCGCAACACCGGCGCCGTTGACCGTGGCATTCAGCGCGCGCGCTTCTCCGTGCTCTGCACCATCACACGCCCGGCAGTCTTATTTGAGGGTGGCTTTGTCTCCAACCCGGAAGAGGGGCGGCTCATCACCTCGCCGGCGTATCAAGACAAACTGGCGGACAGCATCAGCCACGGCATCGTCAACTACATTGCCACCATTAAGAGCAAGCCGCTCAAAACGCGCAATACGCGCTCCGGCGCCGGTAGCATACAGGGTGGCAGCAACAAGTACCGGGGCACCACCCGCCTCCGCTAAACACCACCCCCTTCCCCCACTCACACCTGCTTATCATGACGCTCCGGCAACTTTACCTCACCTGCGCTTGCTCCTTGGCGGCCATGTTCTCGGCTACCCCGGCAGCACTACACGCGCAAGAGTCCGCCGCCCCCTCCGCCTGGAGCGCTACCATGGTAAACGGGGTGGAGTATTACTCACTGGAGCACCTGCGCAGCTTCTACAAACTGCGCCCCATTGACGGTGGCTCCCCCCACCTGCACACCATCGGCAACTCCGCCTTCCGCCTCACCTTCAACACCGCCGCCATGGAGCTGCAAGCTGCCGGCTACCGCTGCCGCCTCTCGCACCCCATCTGCAAAAACTCGGAGGGCGAGCTCATGATCTCCAAAACGGACTTTGTGAAGCTCATTGACCCCATCTTGCGCCCCACCTACATTGCAGAGCGCCGCGAGGTGCGCACCGTGGTAATTGACCCCGGCCACGGTGGCTCTGACCCCGGCAATAAGACGGAGTGGCTCACAGAGGCGGACTGCACGCTCGCGCTCGCACTCGAGCTTGCACGCGAGCTGGAGAAACGCGGCCTCCACGTCATCCTTACGCGCAATATGGACCGCGACTTGGCGGATGCTGAGCGCGTGCGCACGGCGCGCGAAGCCCCCGCCGCCATCTTCATCAGCCTGCATGTCAACAGCGGCCGCTCCGACATCCGTGGCATTGAGACCTACACCGCAGCACCCGCCCTGCCCAACAGCCGCCAGATGGAGGCCAACAGGCACGACGCCGCCAACATCGCGCTCGCTTTCGCCCTGCACTCCCACCTGCTTACGGCCACCAAAGCGGCGGATGGCGCCTGCCGCCGCGTGCACTACTCCCTGCTCAACACGGTGAACTGCCCCGCTGCCATGGTGCTGGTGGGCTACGGTACCCATAAGCAGGAGGCAGCAGCCCTTGCCGGTGAGGATTACCGTGCAGAGCTCGTCAGCGGCCTGGCAAACGGCATTGCTTCCTTCTGCGCTGCCATCTCCCCCAAGGCTCAGCTCAAACCCGCCCACGCAGAGGAGCTTCCCCCGCCACCGGCTCCCCCCGCCGCTCCGGCCAAGCCTGCTAAACCTGACACCAAGAAAACCACCCCCGCCAAGGGTAGCTCCGCCAAGGGCTCATCCTCCCGCCGCAACTCCGGCAGCAACAAGGGTAATTCTTCCAAAAAATCCTCCTCCAAAAAACCGGCCTCCCGCAAACGCAGACGCTGAGCCTCCGCAGTAATTCGGAGCCGGCAGAGCCATAAAAACAGCTCTGTGCAAAATTTATCGGAACATGGCTCTTTAGCCCCATCAATACGCGCGGGCCTAATCCATAAGAGGGACTGAAGTCCCTCGCTCAGAGTGAACCGGAGACATAACAAATTACCGAAACGCAAAATTCGGGGTAAAAAAAACCTCCGCCCCTTTTCAGGGTGGAAGGATTTGAAAAGCTTCCTGCTTCGGCGCAGGTGCGCTCTGACTCAGCCGGGGCAGTTGGCCTGACGCGGCACGGTATATCAGCGCTGAACGGCTACGGGTGCCTCCGGGGTCGGCGGCAGCGTGTTGGCAGCAGCAGTAACAGCAGTGAGACCGAGAATGATGGCGATTGTCTTGATCATTGCGTTTGTTCTTTCCGTTTTTGGTGTGCTTCTTACCCTCTCGTATGAGGGCGCGCTAATGATACGCGAATTTTTCAGAACGTCAAGCCAAATTCTCAGAAAAAATTCTTTTTTTCACTTTTTTTACAGCTTCTATCCCCTTGCGTTGCGTCCATGCGCTCAAACAGCGTTTTTCAGGGGCGTTAAGGTGGCCGATGAGGGCTCGGCATGCGTGCGGAATAAGCCTCGCCATCCCCCCCGCTAAAACTTGCCCGCCCCCGTGTGGCAGCAGCTGCCACCACACGCTTTCCCCGCCCTTGCAGTAGCCCCTCGCCGCATGCCGCTTCACCATATTTCCCCGGCAAGTGCTACTGAGCCTATGGCGCTTACGCGTTTTACCACACGGCAGACTCGCATCGCGCAAGCCATGCAGCACGGAGCATGTAGCAGGCTCACAATCGACTCATTCACGGCACATTGGCAAAAGGGGCTTGCATGCGGAGCCGGCACTGTGCTACCACCCCAGCCCGTACGGAATCATCAAGGCGCCCGCCCGGGGCATTTTCGGCGCGCGGGCTAGCGCAAAGCAACATTCATCTTCGATTTCTCGTAAATAAATATGGCTGTGAGAAGAAATGGTATCCCGCGCTCCCTCATCGGCGCAGGCGGTGTTAGGTTGTATGATATACCGGGTGTCATTTACCCGCGCGAGATGCTTCGCCGTGAGCCGAATGCACGGGCGCAAGTCGAGCCCGAAGAGGAGGTAATAGACGCGGATTGCGAAATCCTGCCCCGCCCGCCCATATGGGGCATGCCCACCGCCGAGGTTGCCCGCCAAATGGGCTGCAGCATCGGTGCGGCTCGCATGCGCATGCAGCGCCACGGGGTGCAGCGGGTCATGGTGCGCATTACCGGGGGCGCTATCTGCTCATATTGGCGCAGGGAACAAGTGCGCAACATCATCGGCAAGCGCAATAAAGATGTGGAGGCCATGCCCTCCTGCTACCTCTCCGCCACTGCCACGGCGCACCTGCTGCAGCTTTCCCGCAGCTCGCTTGCCC
Source organism: uncultured Akkermansia sp. (assembly GCA_904501955.1). Classification (GTDB taxonomy): domain Bacteria; phylum Verrucomicrobiota; class Verrucomicrobiia; order Verrucomicrobiales; family Akkermansiaceae; genus Akkermansia. The sequence goes on from CAJGCY010000011.1 coordinate 30,247, forward strand.
GCTACGAGAAACTCGGCAAACTCAAGCCTGTGCGCGTGATGTTCCGCACCGGGGAGTTCAAGTGCATCAAAAGCTACTACCTCCGCTCCGAAGTCCGCCGCCTCTCCTACCACCTCAACTCCATCCGCAACCCGCACACCTGAGCCACCGCCCCGCCGCCCACTTCCCGCCCCCTTCATTCAGCAGTTGAACTTATGGAAACTTCTAATAAGTCAACTGTGTCCGATAAATCGGAAGTTGGCGAGCGAAGCGAGCGGAATTTGAAGCCCCGATAGGGGCGAAAGACAGTAGCCGGTGGTGGAGTCGCGAAGCGAC
>CAJGCY010000012.1 GCA_904501955.1 uncultured Akkermansia sp.
CTGTCCGGGCCAATTACCACCTATTTGTTGGTCAATCAACAGGTAGAACTCCACATCCCTATCAAATGGCCAGTGTGTAAAGCCCTCCGGGGTAAAGGAGCCCGTCTTTTTTCCGTCCACATAAAAGGTGATTCGACCGGGCGCCCATTCTACCCCATAGGTGTGCCAACCGGTGACATCATTGATAGCGGGCTGCGGGTTAACCGTGGTGGAGGCGTCCCCACTGCCGGAATTGCGCAGCAAATGAATGGTTTGCCACACTTGTTTTTGGTGGTTGATGTGCTCCATGATGTCGATTTCACCCCCATTGGGCCAACCGCCACTCCTGGGCAACAACCAAATGGCCGGCCATACACCCTTCGCGCAATCGAAGCGAGCCCGCACCTCAACATAGCCGTATCGGAATGAAAAGGTTTTGTCGGTAAAGATACCGCCACAGGCAAAGCTCTCTTGCTTGCCGGTTTGGTTGCTCTGGCTTTCATACTTTCCGTATACACCTTTCAAGCGCACAAAGCTTGTCTTCTTTTCCTTGCCCGGCACGACAAGCGCATTCTCACGCGATTGGTGCTTGCGCCAATCCGGAGCGGGGCGCGACATATATTCGATTTTATTCCATTTGTGCCCCCATTTTAATTTTTTGCCCTCAAAGGAAGAGGAGGAAAAGTCATCTTGGAATACGAGAACCCAATCCGGGTTAGGATTCCCGGCCTGAGCCCCTGCTCCGAGGAACGTCAAGAAGCCAGCGACACATAACAACAATTGCCCCAACACCGCGACCAAGCGCGAGCCCCTTCCATAACAGAGATTCTGCCCACGTGCAAGCTTATCCATGCAAGCATTATATATATAGGAGGAGCCTATTCAAGCAAAAAGAATGGCGGACGCTCCCCCTTCACCAAAAGGACGGCGCAAGAATAGCGGTTTTTGGGCGTTCTTTGCGCTTTCTCCATATTTTTCTGCTTGTAAGTTAACAACAGCATGATATAATGCCCGCAACAGGTAGACAGAAACCCATATTACCCTTATGAATGCCGACATTCAACAAGCCGCTCAAGAGAATGATACAGAGACCGTCCGCCGCATGCCGGCTGAAGGGGAGTTGATTAGGCATGGTGCCATGTTTCCGACAGCCGAAGATTACTACACAGATGAGGTACTGGAGCGCATCCATGGTCACACGCTGTTCTATAACATGAAGGATAACGGCATCGCGCTGCGCACGGATGATGAGGCTGTGGTGCTTTATGCCAAGCATGCTTGTTCTTACCTGCTGCGGAAAGCGCTGGAGGATGGGGCAAACCCGAATGCTGCGGATGCTACGGGCAAGAGCGCCTTGGCGTGGGCTCTGGAGCACCCGCGCCACCCGCAAGGCTGCGCGGCACGGCTGATTCTGCACGGAGCGGCGGTGGATGCCTCGCTCCTTACCCACGCCGTAAAGAAAGGAATGCGGGAGCTTTTTGCCGCGCTTCTGAAAACCGGGGCAGATGTCAACGTGGCGGATGAACGGGGCAATACCCCCCTGCACTACGCAGCACGCTCAAACCGCGCTTATTTTGTGCGCGATTTGATTGCAGCCGGGGCGGATATCGAAGCGCGCAATAATGACAACCTTACGCCCTTGATGCTAACGGTACGTTATCGCCGTTACGCGGCAGCGGAATGTTTACTGGCAAATGCTGCGGACCGATATGCAAAAGGTAGCAAGTACAATGAAACAGTCCGGGAGATGTGTACTCGTTACCACTGCGACATTATAAATAACAAGCTGATTAAAAAGGCGTGGAATGAGGAATCTTCAAAAGATTTGACTCCCTATCGCTTTTACCGGGCCGCGAAAAGCGGGAATCTCGCGAAAATCCGTCAGCTGCAACAACAGGGGTTAGATATTAACGCCCAAGACAGAAGAGGCGAGACAGCACTTCATTACGGGTATGACGATGCTGCGGTGATTGAGATTCTCGTACAAGCCGGGGCAGACATGTACGTGGAAACATATACAACGGAATGGGAGCAACCATATACCGCAGCCATGATGGCAGCAGAACAAGAAGACCTTGAGCAATTAAAAAAGTTTTTGGATTGCGGGTATGATGTAAACTACCAAAACGCGCCGGGAACCACCTTGCTTATGTACTGTGCCGGGCTCGATTGGCCGCACGGCGTACAATTGATGTTGGAATACGGCGCGAATCCCTCCATTAAGGACAAGGATGGGCGAACTGCCTTATTTTACGCGACGAGTTATCACATCGTATGTTATGATGAAAGCATTGATTACCTGCAGGAATACGGAGCTGACATCAACGCAGTAGACAACGAAGGAAATACGGCCTTGCTTGCTATTGCAGATAAAGAGATTGAAGGAGACGAGACACATCTTGCTTTAATCTGGCGGGGAATCGATGTCAACATTCGCAACAAGTCGGGGCAAACAGCGCTCAGCATTGCGAAACAGCATGGGCATAAACGCTTGATAGCTGAGCTGCTGGAAGCAGGAGCAATAGATAATTAAGGCATTTACATATAGCAGGATGCAACACTTATCACTAATCGCCATATGACATTCAGGAGGCTCTTACCCTATATAAGCGTCTTTGCCATGGACAGTTTGCTTTTCCCGATTCTGTTCATTGGCGCTTGGCTTTTATTTGCGGTGCACGCGGTGCTATTATTCATCCTTTGCCTACCGAAGGGTAGAATATGGAGAAGCGCTGCATGCCTGTTGGTATTGAACATGCAGATACTGCACTGCTACAACACGGTTAATGTGACAAGCCCTTATGCTTATGTCATAGCGGGGTTCATCGTGCTCCCGGTTTGGATTGGGTACTGGGTGGATAGGGGTGTAAACAAAAAAAAAGCTCCGCTAAGCAGGCTCTCCCCTGCCCCCTCAAAATAGGTAGACGCAGCAATGAGCGCGATGCGAGCGTCTTTTGACACTTTCCGGAAGAGAAAACGAGCTATTTTTGCGCAAATGAGATGCAAAATCGCTCATTTTTATCGTTTTTTTACAAAATAACTGACATTTCGCTTGCTATTGAGTATGACAGCGTGTAGAATGCGCCGCCCTGCGGCTACAGCCGATTCCATCGACCGCCCATAGAGCACCGTGGCTACCTCGCTCGGCCACCTCTCCTAAACACTAACTAACAGTAATATGAAAAAGACTCTTTTCGCACTTGTAGCACTCGCCGGTATAGTGCATGCTGACGAGACACCCGCTTATTTGACTAAGGACGACGATTTCACTCAGTCGTCAGATGGCACAATTAGCCTTGACGATGTCGCCACAACGTTTAATGCTGAGAATGGCTCTTTTGCCATATCATTTGATTGGGCCGCAACTCTCGAGGCTACCGGAGGTGATTTGGATTTCAAATTAACATTAATCGGCGGATCATCAAGTTATGTTATATCCTTTGCATACATGGAAGCGAACGGTATGACCTTCTTATTTCCCGGTTCAACGCTTGGAGGAACGCACCAACTTCTCATGGCTCCTATAACCGCAGACGTTCTGATTTTTCAAGTAAACAACCTTTTAGCTGAATCTCCTTCTGTAACGCTCTCTGCTTATAACGAAGGTTCGCCTTTAGCAGAAATTTGGTCAGGTTCACTTCAATCCGCTCCCTTTGACAAGATTACATCAAGTGAAGTAAGATTAACTAATAACGGTGGCGGGTCTATTGCTCAAGTTGAGGATGTTAGCATGTCTACTTGGCAAGGCAAAGTCACGGCAGAAGATATGGCAAACCCCACGCCTGCACCGGCACCTTCACCCACCGTCCCCGAGCCGGCAACCGCCACGCTTTCTCTGCTGGCATTGGCAGGGTTGGCAGCGCGCCGTCGCCGCCGCTGAAGCAGGAAAAGATAAAACAGCTTTCCCTATAAACAGCCGCAGCCTGAGCAAATGGGCTGCGGCTGTTTTCTTTCGCTCTGTTTGAATTTTTAGTTGATTTCAACCGAGCGTCAAATCAGAATTTGGCGGGCAGTTTGCGAGCCGTAGGCGAGCCTAAATTTGAGCCCCGTAAGGGGCGCCAGCCCTTAGAGGCAGGTGGTGGAGCGGCGAAGCCGCGGAACCCCTGCTAGCGAAAAAAAGAAAATAGAGCCCGGTGCGACGGAGCGTTAGCGACGCAGCGTAGGGCGACAGCACCGTTGCCCTGTTCATCACCCATAAATCAAGGGCAATCCACGCGAAAGGAACGTGCTGTCACCACAGGTTCCCTGGGTTCTATTTAATTTTTTAATCCTAGCAGGGGTTCCGTTCTCTGACGCTCACTCCACCGCCTGCCTAAGGGCTGCCGCCCCGTTACCACGGGGCTTTGAATTCCGCTCGCCTACGGCTCGCAAACTCCCCTTCAACTACCGATTTATCGTGCAGCTTGCAATTAACTGAAAATTGATAGACAGGTGAAAAAAGAAGCCGTGTCTGTTACCCAGACACGGCTTGAAAATGAATGGAGCAAGCGACTGCTTATTTCTTCTTCTTGCAGCCACCCTTCTTGCAGGACTTCTTGGGGGCGATAACGGTCTTGAAGGTGGAGGAGGGCTTGAATGCCAGAGTCTGGGAAGCCTCAATCTTAATCTCATCGCCGGTCTGCGGGTTGCGGCCGGTGCGAGCTGCGCGAACCTTCATCTCAAAGGTGCCGAAGCCTACGAGCTGAACCTTCTCATTGGCTTTTACAGCGTCGGAAATGGCGCCGAGTACAGCGGAGAGAGCGGCCTCAGCGCATTTTTTGGTTGCGCCTTCACCGAGTTTTGCCTGAATGGAGTCAACAAGTTGTGTCTTATTCATAGGTCTTTATGATAGCACGTACATACGCCTTTGCAAGTTAAAAATGGTTGCTCTTGCTCAATTTTGTGACAAAAAATGCATTTTTCGAGATTCTAGGCATCAAAAGAAAGCAAAAATCCCCGTATTTGGCTGAAATACGGGGAAAATCAGCACTTGTGCGTGTCTTTTATTGAAGGAAAGGCGTGGTGAGGTGCAGGCGCAGTCGCAGCATGCCTTCCTCCGTGGTCAGTGAGAGTTTGGCTGTAGAAATCAGGCTGCGGAAAAGGCACAGTAAATGGTGTTCCTCAGTCAAGTTTTGCATGTTCCACTCAAAAATATCATCGTTGATGCCGTGTTGCCTTGCCCATTCCCAATGGGCTTTGCTCAGCTCTTTAATGTTATGAGCGTACTCCACAAAGGGAGAGAGGTTCACGATAAAGTGCCAGCCGCTGATGCTGCTGCGGGGCGTGCCGGTGTAGGCATGCCGTACGTAGGGGGAGGTAGCAAAGGTCAGCTCGGTATCCGTCACCGTGCAAGACGGGAGCAGCCCCTCCTTGGCGCGGCTTTTATCCACACGTGTGTACAGGGTGCTGCCGTCCGTTTGCTTTTCCGGGGTGTAGTGCAGCATGTTGACCACATCGTCCGCAGCAGAGCTGTCAAACAGTCCGGCTAAGGTAACGAGCAGTCCTGTCGCGGTTTCTCGGCTTTCCTCTAACAGGGCTCGGTTGCTTACGTTGAAGTTTGCTCGAATGGCCGGCACGCTTGTCCACGCCTCCGGCGGACAGTCAAGCGTTGCAAAGGCGAAATCTTCTATGCCGAGCGCAGCAAAGTCCATGGTGAGCACCCAGCCATCGCCCAATCCCTCGTGCCAGCGGCACAGTGGCTCGGTGAGGTGCATCGGCAGCTCGGCATCCGCGCCGATGATGTGGCAGACGCCGCGCATGCTCATGGCATGGCGCGTGCTCAGGGTAGGGGCTATGCCCAGAGCTATGTCGCGCGCTGCGCTGTAAAGTGCTTTTGCGGAAGCCGTGGAGGAGTTGAGGCGGAGCGATGAGCCGTATGCATGGAAGAGCGCGTTGGCCGGGGCAGCTGCGCGTACCTGAGCCGTGGTAAACTCCGCGCCACAGGCATCGCATTCCGCGAGCATGTGCACATCTCCATCTTGCCACAAGGTGATGTTCAGGGGGCGGGTAGGCTGCGGGCTGAGAGCCGACAACTGTTCTCCGAGTACCTGTAGGCCATTGCCGGCTTGCTGCAAGGGGCTTGCCAGTTGCGGGTGGCGGGCTGCCAGCTCATGCAGCACCTCAGCCGTTGCGCCCAGCGGGGATTGCACTGTGGTGTTGATGGCTTGCCCCAAGGCTTGCAGGGTGGCAGGTGTTATATGCATGGCTGCCAGTGAGAATCCGGTGCCCATGCCGTCAATGCATGCGCATTTGTCCGTGGAGAGTACGGAATCTTCTTCCTGTTGCACAGGGGTAAGCTTCTCTACATTATCCGCAAGGGTGAAAATTAAGCTATTGCCCTCCATGCGGTAGCTGAGGTATATATCGCTGTCCTCAGTACCCTGTAACAACATGGCCGGAATGCCCATTTTTTGCAAGAGCCGGTGGCGAGTGGTGTGAATGGTTTTCCTATCTGTGCTTACAAATTCGGCATGGAGGCATTCGCGGATGAACTCACCCAAGCGGCGCCCCGCTTCTTCCAGCATGGCCGCGTAACCGGGTTTGGCTGTTACCACCACACGCAGATGCGGGATGGGCGCCTGAAAAACATCACGGGCGAATTGCTCCATGTGGCGACCACCTATCGTATACAAGGTGTTGCTCAAGGTCTCTCGCACCTCCGGCGATTGGACGTGTGGCGTCCACTCTTTCTGCAGGAACTCCGTCGTAGCTTTTGCCCCCAAGCAAGCGAGTATATTTGCAGCATGGTGGATAAATTGGGGGCTGTCTCCCATACTGCCGATGGCCACGCTGTCCACCAATTCCAGTTCCTCCGGGAAGGGGAAATCTGTGCCGAGGGTGCCGCATGCCTTATCTACGCTTACCGTGGTATTGGTGAAGTTAATGGCCAGCCACATCTGCGCATCCGCCGGTATATGTGCCAGTGCCGGGAACTTAAAGGCGCGGTCCCTGACGGTTTTCTGTACCCCGGTGGCGGAGCTTGTGGTGATGAGCGGGGCATCTGTCGCCAATATCGGAGTACTGCTCAGTGGCAGCAAGGCAAGCGTGATGAGTGGTGTGACGTTCATGGTCTGTACGCGATTATTTATGCTACTATGTCAGACGGAACAAAGCCCCGAAATGTTCATTTATTTTGTTTGATTGTTGCTCGTTGCCTTGTTCGGGAGGAAGAGGTCGATGCTGAGCTTAAAGCAGCCACCCTCCGTGGTAAGATGGAAATCACAACCGTTGACGAATTGAAGAACGGGCTCGCCCGCTTCCCCACCGGGGGCTTGCTGAAGCGTGGGTTCCAGGAGGATTCTGCCGGAAATCCCGCGAATGGTCAGCGGCGTGCGTTGTTTTGCCAGTGCTTCACCGTATGGTGCGCAAGAGCTGATAATCAGTTCATCTTCCGTGAGCGCGGTGATGCCTGTTTCACCATCCGTCGTGAAGTACGTGATGTTGCCTTCCGTTCGCTCCGTCACCTTGTTGAAGTCTACCTCTAAAGAGGCGCCGAATTCATCATTATTCACGATCTCCTCCATTGTGGTGAGTACATTCTTCCCCGCAGGGAGAAATTCCGCGCGATTGTTGAGCTTGATGTTGAAGGTGGTGCGGGTAGAGGACGTTCCGGTGGGTCCCTCCGCCGTTTCCGTTATCGGCGTGTCACTTACCTCTTCTGCGCAAAAGTGCCACGTGCCGCTCAAGGTGTCCGTGAATTGGAAAAATGCCGTAAGCAAGCGCTTATACTCTGCGCCGAACACGGCATCCGGCGTTTTCCCGTTCTCATCCGGGACCGATATAGTATACAGGATGCTGTTTACTATTTCTCCGCCTGCTTCGAGGACGGTGCGCATGTCCGGCGCGTCGGGCATGCGCAGCGGGGAGCTGCTGATGGAGAATATGGGGGTGCCGATTGTCCGTGCGTGGTGCAGGGTGCCTTCCTCAAACTCGGCGCCGCAGGCATCCCACTCCGCCTCTATCTGAATGCAGTCAGGAGTGCCTGTCTTGTGCCACACGGCCAGGTTCAGGGGCTTTTGCATGGCGGGGGTGAGCTTGCTCAACTCCGTGGACAAGGTCTCCAGAGCGCTTACGCCTTTCTTGATTTGCTCCGCTGCGTGAAAGTCTGATGCTGCTACGGCTGTAAACGTGAGGTGCAAGGGGGCGGCCAATGCTCGGCATGTGCGTTTGAGGAGGTGCTGCATGCAGTTCATTATGGGGGCATCCACCCTCCCGAGCAAAAGCGGTGTGCATTCCGGATAAACCATCGGCGTGGCAAAATCCGCCGGCACGTGTTTCAAGGCGGATTCTTCGGGGCTATCCGCTGCGGTTATCTCATCCGGGTTGCTGCCGCAAGCCAGTAGGATGCTGTCCCCCTTCACCTTGTAGAGCCAGTATAGGGTGGCATGCGGCTGCCCCTGCGCAGCATTATCGCGTTTGCAAATACCTTTCCAGCCGTTTTTCTCGTAGGCCTCCTCCGTTCCGTTATCCGATGGCTCAGCCATCAGCTTCCTCAGTTCCGCGAGTACATCTTCTCTGCCCGGCAGGGTCTTTATCGCAACATAAAATTTGAGCTGCGACAAAACATTGTCAATAATCTTTTGATAGTCTTCTGTCTTGCCTTCAATATCCAACTTCTCCAATTGCTCAAGCTGCAAGGCGCATACTTGCTCAGACGCCAATAGTTGCCAACCCATGAACGCAAGACTTGCGGAGAGCCCATCCGCCAAATGTCCGCTGAAATCAATAAGATTGTTCAACGCCTCTACATTGCCATTCGGCACCCCGATGGCGAGGCTTTTTATGCCGTCCCAAGGGGCCATGTCTGCTGCTTCTGCACCGGCGTTGTGCAGTTTCATCCAAGCTTGTACGTCGAGCACCAGTATGTTATCAGCTTCTGCAGGTATCAGGGCTGCGGCTTCCATGGCGGCTGTCTGAGTGGCAGGGGAAAGCGCTGCCGTTGCTTCTTGCGCCATGCAGGGCTGCACCAAGGGGTTACCCCAGCAGATGGCACCTAAAAGAGTTGTTGTGAGATAATGTGTTGCTTTCATAGCGTTCGTATGAGTGTTATGTTATCTCAGTCTACCGCATCTGCTCCGTCATGTAAAGAAAAATCCCGCCGCAGGGAGGTGCGGCGGGCGGAAAATATAGCGTTACTGTGCAGTGGTTTACCACTTGTATGAGGCAATGGCCTCCTTCATCTCTCGCACGGCGGGCGTAAGGCCGGTAAAGATGGCGCGGGCGATGAGGGTGTGGCCGATGTTGAGCTCCGTGAGGTGCGGCACGGCGTTGAGCTCCGGCAGGTTGCTGATTTGGATGCCATGGCCGGCGTGCACCTCCAGCCCGAGGCTGTGGGCAAGCTCTGCAGCTGCTGCCAAGCGGGCCGTCTCTTCCGCGCGCTCTGCTCCCAGAGAGTTGGCAAACTTGCCGGTGTGCAGCTCCACCATCAGCGCGCCGATGGCGGCGGAGGCTTCCACTTGCGCCGGCTCGGGGTCAATGAACATGCTCACCTTGCTGCCGTTGGCCTGCAGGGCGGTGACGATGGGGCGCAATTCCTCCATCTTGCCCGCTACATCCAAGCCGCCTTCCGTGGTAATCTCCTCGCGGCGCTCCGGTACCAAGCACACGAAGTCAGGCTTCAGGCTCAGCGCAAACTCCAGCATGGAGGCCGTCGCTCCCATCTCCAAGTTCAGCGGCAAGGGTATCTCTGCGCGTACCGCGCGCGCATCCGCATCTTGCATGTGGCGGCGGTCTTCGCGCACGTGCAGGGTGATGGAATCCGCCCCGCCTGCCATTGCTGCGCGCGCTGCATCCAGCACGGAAGGCTCCGTGTTGTGTGCCTCTAGCATGGTGGCATAGCGTGCTTGGCGCAGGGTTGCTACGTGATCTATATTTACTCCGAGGTGCATGGTAGGATATTAAGTGAAGAATCCCCGCGGGATTGCTCCCGCAGGGATGTGGTGAATGGTATCGGTTTAGTGCAGGAAGTGGCGAGCGCCCGTGAACACCATGGCGATGCCGGCAGCATCCGCTGCGTCAATCACCTCCTGGTCACGGATGGAGCCACCGGGCTGGATGCAGGCCGTTACACCGGCATCGATAGCGGTCTGCAGACCGTCCGCGAAGGGGAACAGACCATCGGAAGCGATGACGCTGCCCTTGAGGTCCAAACCGGCCTGGCCTGCCTTCCACACGGCAATCTTGGCGGAGTCTACGCGGCTCATCTGGCCGGCGCCGATGCCGAGGGTGCCGTTCTTGTCCGTGAAGACGATGGCGTTGGAGTGCACCTGCTTGCACACGCGCCAAGCGAAGCGCATGGCGTCAAGCTCTTCCGCCGTGGGCACGCGCTTGGTCACTACCTTGGCCTCCAAGTTGTCCAAGCCCATGACCTCGTCGTCGCGCTTCACCGTCATGAGACCACCGGGAGCGGTGCGAACCATCGGCAGCTTGCAGAACTCGCGCCAGGCATCCATATCGATGCGCATGATGCGGCAGTTCTTCTTCTTCTGCAGGATGGCGCGTGCCTCCGGCTCGTAGTCCGGGGCGATGATGACGTCCGTGAAGATGGCACCCACGATGCGGGCAAGCGCCTCCGTCATCGGGCGGTTCATCACGATAACGCCGCCGAAGGGAGCCTGCGTATCCGTCTGGTAGGCGCGCTTCCAAGCCTCTACCAAGTCCTCATCATCCTGACCGACACCGCAGGGGTTGGTGTGCTTGAGGATACCGACCGTCGGGCGGCGGAAGTTCATGATGAGAGAAGCAGCAGCGTCCAAGTCGAGCACGTTGGTGTAGGAGAGCTCCTTGCCCTGCAGCTGGGTGAAGATGGAATCAAAGTTTCCGTACAGCACGCTGGGCTGGTGGGGGTTATCACCGTAGCGCAGCGTCTGGTTGAAGGGCAGGGAGAGGCTGAAGTTGTTCTTCGTGCTTTCCTCTGCACGGTGGCCGAGGTAGTTGGAGATGGCGTTGTCATACGCGGAGGTGCGCATGAATACCTTGACGGCCAACTTCTCACGGGTCTTGAGCGTGGTGTTGCCGTTGTGGTTCTCCATCTCCTCAAGGATGGTGTCATAGTCCGCGGGGTCGGATACCACCGTGACGGAAGCGTAGTTCTTAGCAGCGGAGCGCAGCATGGAGGGGCCGCCGATGTCAATCTTCTCAATAGCCTCGGCCAGAGTCACGCCCTCCTTAGCGATGGTCTCCTCAAAGGGGTACAGGTTCACGCACACCAAGTCAATGGTGGGGATGTTGTTGTCGGCTGCCTGCTGCTGGTGCTCAGCAAGGTCGCGGCGCTGCAGCAAACCACCGTGCACCTTCGGGTGCAGGGTCTTTACGCGGCCGTCGAACAGCTCCGGTGCACCGGTGTAGTCGGAAATCTCCGTCACGGGCAAACCGAGCTCCTGCAGGTACTTGCAGGTGCCACCCGTGGAGATGAGCTGTACGTTCTGGGCTACCAGCCCTTTGGCAAACTTGTCAAGCCCCGTCTTGTCCGATACGGAGAGCAGAGCGCGCTGTATTTTCATCGTTTCCATGTTACGTCTTGAATTGATGTTCGTCACCGCCACCGGCGGTGGCGTCACCATACACCATTTTCATTTTTTATGCAAGCCTTATTTTAATGGCGCTGCATTGTATGCGTAACAAGAGCTCAGCGGAAGAGGCTCGGCACGGGGGTACCCTCACTCTTCCAGCTGTACAGGGACATGCCGGCGTAGAATGCCGCTATGATGATGACAACAACGTAGAGGGTGCTTACACCGTTGTTTTTGAAGGATTGCGCCAGCAAGGTGGCCTTGTTCTGCAGCTCCTGCGCGCTGAGTGCGCGGCGTTTTTGTTTGCCGGTAATCAATTTGCGGGGACCGGGGGTGGGCACCTCACGAGTGAGCGGTATGGGGGCAGGGGCTGCGGGGGCTTTCGGTTCCTCTTCCAGCGGGGCTGTGGCGGCCTGCGTTTTGGTGGGTTTCGGCTCTTCTTTCTTCTCCGGTTCTTCCTCTTCTTGTTCCGCGTTCGGGGCTGCATCCGGGTCAATGGGCTTGTAGGGCGTGAGCTCGGCAATCAGCATGGAGGCCTTGCCCATGGTGTACACCACGCCCTCGCGCATCAGCGTGGGCTCCGTCACTTCATCTACATTGGCAAAGGTGCCGTTGCGGGAGTCCAAATCCTCAATCAGGAATCCCTCTTCCGTGCACAAGATGCTGCAGTGGCGGTGAGATACGCCCTCCGCCCCGCTTAAGCTGATATCACAGGACTCATCGCTACCCACTATAACCTCTCTGCCGAGGATGGCGGGGAGCTCGAATCCGTGCTTTTCTTCGTCTGTTGTGATGATGAGAGATGCCATGATGCCTGTTGCTACAGTATGCCACAAGTAATCCGAATTGCAACAATAAAAGTCGCAGGAGTCCCCGAAATAGTGAATGCTGCCGAAAAAAAAGTTGACATAAAGGTTTACGTTTGCTTGAATAAGGGTAACAGATGTTCAGAATTTCTATGAATGGTAAGTTTTTCAGTTTTTCAATCAGTGCATTACTTTGGGTGGTGAGCTCCCTGTCCCTGTGGGCTAATCCGCAAGTGACGGAGTGCTCGCGCTCGCAAACGGTGGATATTAAATTGCCGGAACCCATGGTGAGCACCACTGTGGTGCAGGCGGAAGAGGATGCAACTCCTGAGCAGCGTGGGCTGCATTTGTTCACCATCAGCGGGGATGCTGCTCATTGTCCCACGGCTGAATGGACGGACCAAGATGAATTGAAACTGTTTTTCCCGGCCGGTACGGATTGCAACACGGAATACAAGCTGACTTTTCATGAAGACGCCGGCTATTTGAGTGGCGAGAAGCCCAAAAAACGCACGGTGAGCTTCCGGTGCCCGCCGAACATGCTGATGGGGAAGTCCGTAGTGACCTCGGATGGCTGGGCGGTGATGGTGATTCCTCAGGATTTTGATACTGTGCAAGCTCGCAACTTTTCGCCGAACACGCCCGTGCGTTATGAGTTCTGCCGTGTCAAAAAACGTTTTTGGAGTGGTGAGCGTTATTACAGCCGTAGGGTGGCAGCCGTGGTATCACCTGCGCGTGTGCGGGATGGTGTGGGTTCGCAGCAATTGAACCGCTTGCATGCATTGGGAAAAAGCGTTTGGGGCAACTTGAAGGAAGATTCCATTCTGCCCGGAGCGGTGTTGGTGCGCCCGGCGGAAGAGCTTGATACGGATGAGGAGTGGGAGCTGGTGTATGCCGGTGCTGAGAAGTCCGGCTTCGGCAGCGGTGCGATGGGGACGATGACGCCTGTTAATGAGCTGCTGACCGGGGTAAATGTAAAGCGCCCGGCAAAAGATAACGGGGAGATGGAGCTCGTCATCTATTTCAATTCCCCCGTGCCGGAGGCTGAGCTGCTGCCTTTGTTCGCTCGCCTCGGGTTCAGTGTGGATGGTGATGGCGAGCTTACCACCGCGCCGGATGGCCGTAACCGCAAGTTGACTGTCAGTAAGGACGTGTGGCTGAATTTCCGCTACGTCGGGGCGCTCGAATGCTCTCTTGCAAAGGCGACTCCGGCAGAGGGGGAAGAAGCATGCTTGGCGTATTGCCCGGCCGGTATGGCTGCCGGTATGCGCGTTTGCGTCAGTGGTGTGTTGCCGGCGGTGGTGGATGTGGAGATTCCCGCCGGGTTGCGCGCTGCGAATGGCGCCACGGTACGGGAGGCGCACGTGCACCGCGTTTCAATGCTGCCTGCCTACCCGGAGTTGGGTGTGTCTGAAAATGGTGTGCACATCATGCCGTGGAGCGGGGCGCACACGCTGGTTTTGCCCGTGAATAACATGGAGGAAGTGTCCGCGACACTTCGCCGGGTGGAGCCCGGTATGGCGCCGGAACTTGTTTTCGGGCAAAAGTATGATACCCGCTCTCTGTCTTACCTTAGTTATCAGTATAACATGGGCTTGCTGCGCAAGCGCCGTGATTTGTCTTCAGCGGGGGATATAGATGAGTTATGGAAACGGCTGCAACAAGAAAAAAAGACCCATGAGGAGGCCTGTGCCTTGCGCCAGCGCTGGATGAAAACGGCTACACTTCTCCACTCGCAGCGTTTTGTCGTCAGCTCAAGCGGGATGTGCCACCCATCCACCTTGCCGGTGGATTTGGATGCTTTATCCGGCGGCGATCTCAAGCCGGGCTTGTATGTGCTCACCTTGGGCATGCGCGCGAATCACCATGTGCGCTATGCGCTTTCTCTGCACAAGCAAAATGCGGGCTTCTTGAATGATGAAATCGATATTCCCGTGTTGGTGACGGACTTGAACCTGATTGTTGCGGATGACGGTGCTATGGTGACTTCTCTTGCCGATGGCTCATTGGTCGGGAATGCTTCCATTGCAACATATAGCAGCGAGGATTCTCCGTCGGCGCAACAGGTGCTTACTGAGAGCGGCGTCTCATTCTCGCCCTTGGCGAGCGGAAAAAGCCATGTCATTGCCCGCCGAGGGGAGCACATGGCTTTCGGGACTTGCTCTAACTACGACGGGAATCTCTCCGCCGATGAAGAGGGCGATGTTTGCTATGTGTTTGTGGACCGCCCTCTGTATCGCCCCGGTGATACGGTGCATGTGCGTGGCGTGGTGCGCCGTATGCATGCCGGGCGTGCCGGTATGAGCTCTTGCTCCAAGGTGACCTTGCAGGTGCAGAAACCCGATTACGAGCAGATGCTGTCCCGTGAGCTGAGCTTGGATGCTTTCGGCGCCTTTGAGGCGGAGGTAACCCTGCCGGTGGGGGATGAGGATGTAACGGGGGAGTACGATTTCGAATTGAAAGGTGATGATTTCGAAGTCTCCAAATCCGTGCGTTGTGAGGTGTTCCGCCGCGATGCTTTTGCGGCCTCGCTGAAGGTGCATGTGGATAAGGTGGCGCCGAAGGTGGTGTCCGTACAGGTGCAGGCGGATGATTACAGCGGCATTCCGCTCAGCAATGCGCGCGTGAAACTGAAGGTGAAGTACGGTGAGCGGCAGGAGCAGTTCCATACGCTGGTGACGGATGCCTCAGGCGCGGCGAGTATGGAGCTCCCCATCTCGGCGCAAGAGTTGAGCGAAGGTAAGGTGACGGTGAGCGCCTCCGTCAATAATGACCGCGAGGAGTTTGTGGAGTTGCCGGACCAAAGTCATGAGTTCTCCGCTGCCGATTTCCGTATTGTCTGTGCCGGTGGTCGCATCCGCGTGCTGGATGCCGTGAGCGGAAAGCCCTTGTCGCGCGAGTGTAAACTCCGCATTCGCCTGGAGGAAGCCGGCTATACCAAGCTCGGCAAGCGGACCTCGTTCGGTATGGTTACGCCCTGTGTGCGTGTCGTAAATGAATCCGAAACCGTGGTGCCTGCCGATTGTGCTCGGGGCGTGGTGCTGCCTCCTGCTGTGTTGAAATCGCTGCGCGGTCTCTATTTGTCGGATGATTTGGCTCTCTCCATCAGTGGCACGGATGCCGCCGGTCGTGAGTGCCGTTTGCAGGTGCAGGGTAGAGATGCGTTTGAAAACTTGATGGAAGCCGAGGAGCTGAGTCTGGAGCTGGCGGAAAAGGCGGGTAAATTGCACGCCACAGTGAGCTCCCCCCGCAGTGGCACGGCTCAGCTGGTGGTGAGCAGCCGCTTGGGCATGCGCCGTATCGAGCGCCGTTTGGCGCAGGGGGAGAATGCGTTTGAGTTGGACCTGCGGGAGGGGGAAGATGGCAAGGTGGCGCTCTCCGTATTGTTGCCTCCTTCCGGGCGCCATGCTACTGCCGGCTCTTGTCCGGAAGTGTCGGAATTTTGCTTTGTCCCAGTGCCGAGCCAGCACTTGGATGTCAGCATTACACCCCCAAGTGAACCGGTGCGCCCCGGCCAAAAAGTGAGCATCTCCGGGCGTGTGCTGGCGCAGGGAAATCCGGCGGAGGCGGCGGTAACTCTGTACGCGGTGGATGCTGGCATGCTCTCCGTGGCGGAGTATAAGGCGCCTAATCCGGAGGCTGTTTTTGCCTCCGCTGCGGCAAGTTGCTTTGCCCCGAGCAGTTTTCATGAGCGCATAGCGTACTCTACCTTGTCTTGTTCTACCATGCACGCCTTGTGGCAGGGGGATATGGTGCAGGGGGAGGCGCGCAGCCTTTCTCCGGAAGGTTCTATGTCCCTCGCGTTCAGAAACTCCGTTGACGGTATCGCGTATCAGGTGGCGGATGGTGAAATACCTCCGTGGTTGCTGGATGATGATTCCTCGGGTGTCTTAACCGGAGGCCTCAGATCCGGTGCGAAGTCAGTGTCGCCTTCCGTGGTGGCATACTGTATGGCGGATGATACACCGCCGCCCGTTCGCCGTCATTTTGCACCCGTGGCGGTGTGGCAAGCTGCGTTGAAGACGGATGCCGAGGGCAATTTCAGCGCGGAAGCTCAGTTGCCGGATACCCTCACCACCTACCGCGTGTTTGCCGTGGCCATTGACAAGAGCGGCAAGCGTTTCGGTGTGGCGGAGGAGGATTTTACCGTGAATCTTCCGGTGATGATTACGCCGGGAATGCCCTTGTTCATGAGTGTGGGGGATTCGCTTACCCTCCCGCTCAGCATTGCCAATAATACCGGGGCAGATGGTAGCTGGGTGGTCACGCGCCAGGGGGATTCCACCCCGCAACCCGTGGAGCTGCCTGCCGCCGGCTCTGCAACCCTTTACTTCGACGTGCAAGCTCAGGAGGAGGGCGAGCTCAGCTTGCAATGGACGGCTGAGGGCGCTGCCGGCACGGATGCTGTGCAGGATTCCTGCCGGGTGCGTTATCCCGCACCTTTGTTGAAGGAGGTGCACCACTTGGAGCTGCTGCCGGGGCAGGAGCCTGTGGCGCTGGCTGCTCTTTTTGCGCCGGAGACGGCTCAGTCCACCCGTGCTCGCGTGCAGGTGGAGCTTTCCGCTTCCCCCATGTTGCATTTGCGCGGGTGTGTGGATTTCCTGATGGATTCCACCTACGCTTGCTCGGATCAGCGCGCGGTGGCGCTGATGCCTTGGCTGCTGTATGATGAGCTGGCGCCGTTCTGCCCGCGCTTGACTTCCAAACCCCGTGAAGAGGTGAAAGCTTACGTGCAGCGAGAAATTGCCGCTATTCTGGCGCGGCAATGTACGGATGGTGGCATTGGCTTTTGGTCAAAAGACGCAGCCCCCTCACCATGGGCAAGTGCTTATGTGGCGATGGCGCTCACCGTGGCTGCGGAGCGCGGGTATGAGGTGCCTAAGGATAAAATGAAACGCCTTTTGCGCTACTTGGAAAAGAATGAGGATTCCCTGGCTGCCTCTCCGCGCCTGATGTCCTTGCGTGCTCTCGGGCATAAGTCGGCCTTGCGCAAAGAATTGCAGCGCGAGCGCGAGGCTATGCTGAAGGAAGCTGCCCGCCCCCATGGTTTCCGCCAATCCGTGCGTGGTGCTCATGTGGAATTCATGCTGGCGCTGGCGGGTGGTGATGATTCCCATGCGGCCTTCCGCACATGGCTGCGCACCGTCGCGAGAGATAGGCGCCATCGTGACAGCTGCGACTCCGCGTGGGTGATGCTGCTCCTGCATGATTACCTCCGCAAGGGTGCCGGTGCACAGGGTGCTGCCGTGGTGCAGGTGAATGATGCTCGCCATGAGTTGCAGCGCAAGCCCCTCGCATTAGCGCTGCCTGCTGTGGCTCGCCCTGCGGGTTTGCCGACCACGCTTGCCGCGGTGGACTCCACCGTGTATGCCACGGTGCGCATGGCTGCCTACCCGGAGCAGATAGAGTTCCCCGGTGTAACGGAAAAAGGCTTGCAGGTCACCCGCTTGTATGAAGTGCAGGGGGCTGATGGTAAGTGGTACCCCGCACCGCAGGAACTGCGCGTGGGGGATGTGGTGCGTGTCACCCTCACCTGTGCCAAGATGGCGGATGAGCTGGAGTATCTTGTCGTGGAGGACTACCTCCCCGCTTGCATGGAAGCCATCAACCCGAATGTCCCCTCTCAGGCGGTGGACCTTGAGCCTTGCGAGTGGAGCATGAGCTTTGACCACAAGGAGTATCTGCCTGACCGCGTACGGGCTTTCTGCACGCGCTGGGCTCACCGTGATTTGCTCAACATGCGCTATTATGCCCGCGTCAAACGCGCCGGTAGCTGTACGGCTCCCCCGGCTCACGCTCAGCTCATGTATGAGCCCCAAACCTACGGCCTCTCTCCCAATGCCAAGCTTATTTCCCGCCCCGCTCCATAAACGAAAAGTGTCTTTCCCGCCCGATAAATCGGAAGTTGAAGAGGGGGATTTGTAACATTCATTCACTCGGAGCGAGGGACTTTAGTCCCTCTTATGGATTGGCCCCGCACGTATTTGTGGGACTAAAGTCCCACGCTCCGATAGATTTGTTAATCCTCGCCAACTTCCGATTTATCGGACACAGATGACTTATTAGAAGTTGCCACCTGCAATTTACTGCGGGCCGATTTTGATGATTATATCATTGCCCAAGGAGCGCACGCTGCCGGGGGCTGGCCAGAGGGGCATGGTGTCGAACTCCTCTTTGTGTTTTTTATAGAAAGCGTTGGTGCCGATGCGCATGCGATCTGCGAGTTTGAGGTGGCGGAGGTAGTAATAGAGCATGTTCGACCAGGTGAGGGTGTGTTCTGCGCACGTGTGGTCGGTGGCGGGGCGGTTCATGGGCTCGCCGATGAGGATGATGTGCTGAGCTGTGCTGCCGGAGCGGGCAGACTCCGCCAGGGCTGCACTGCGCATGGCGCGGAGCTCCGCCACGCAGATGTCATATTCATGCGCTTGGAGCTTGGCTTGCTCGGAAACATGGTAGAGGCCCTTGATGAGGGTGAAGCCCAGGATGACAAACGCTGCTTTGCGGAGTGCGGGGGTAAAGCTCACACCGGATGCAGCGAGCAGCCCCCAAAGCCCGGCGAACATGAGGGGCTCCGCAATGAGGGTCCACGGTGTTTGCCCTCGGAGCATGAGGGGGCCGAGCGCATAGGGCGTGAGGCACAGCAGTACCAGCAAGAGCGCAACGGTCACGCGCTCGCGCCACATGGCGGTGCGAGTGAGCCTGCGGAAGAGAATAACGAAGGGGATAAGGGCAGAGAGGCATACCCACTGGCCGGGATAGCCCACCATGAGCGATTGCAGGAACAGGCGGCCTTTTTCCGCCGGGTCGGCCTGCAAGAACTCCGGCCAGCACGTGAGGCTGCTTTGGTAACCCTGCACATAGGTGAGCTGAGCTTGGGTGACAAAGGGCAGGTGAACGGTGGCGGTTTTGATGAGCAGCCAAAGGGCAGCAGCAGCCATGCCGGTGAGGATGAATACCCCCACACGACGGAGTTGGCCGGCGGTCTGCTGCAGCTGGTGCCGGCGCAGCTCCGTGAGTAAGAAGAGGGTGGCAAAGTAAAATGCCGTCGCTTGGTAAGTGCCGAAGGCTAGAGTAAGCAGGGCAATGCTCCCCAAGCGCGCCGGTACGCCGGGGCGCTGCAGGAGCATGACGGCGCCTGTTACGGCGAGAAATGCCGCTGCCACGGCATCACACAAAAAGCTGAATTGCAGCATGTGGCTGAATTGGATGCAGCCCAGGTAAAAACCGCCGAAAATCAGCCGCTGCCCCCATGTGCTCAGGCGCAGTAGGTGTGTTTGGAGGCAGATGCAGAGCGATATCAACACCCCGCTGATGATACCTGCCGCCCACACGCAAGCCCCCAACCCGAAAATGCCGCGCCACAGCACCACACCCCAGCGCCCTGCTGCGGCATACAGGCCGGTTTCCTCCCCGCTGAAGTCGTACACGTCATCCACATGCATGCCCAAGCGCAGAATGCTGTAGCCGTATATCAGCAAAAACAGGCAGAAGTATAATGCAAACCACGGGGCTTCCGTGCGCAGAAGCTTGTGGTGCGTGAACCGGGGCGGGGTGCTCGCTTCCATGGTGTCCGGGGGGGGATGATGAGGGGTGGCGATAAAAAGAAAAGCCCTGCAGCATGGCTGTGCCGCAGGGCTTGCAAAGTGTGCGTGTAATCAGTGGGGCACCGCAATGGTTTGCTCGCGGTCCGGGCCCACGCCTACCGTGCCTACGGGGCAGCCGATAATCTCACCGAAGCGCTTGATGTAGGCCTTGCAGTTCTCCGGCAGCTGGTCGTAGGTGGTGCACCGGGTGGTGTCCTGCATCCAGCCGGGGAGCTCCTCGTAAATGGGCTCGCAGGCCTCCCAATCCTCGATGAGGGCAGGGGGGAACTCCAAGATTTGGTCGCCCAAGCGGTAGGCCGTGCAAATCTTGATGGTCTTCATCTCATCCAAGCCGTCGAGGTTGGTCATGGCCATCTCGTCAAAGCCGTTGAACATGGAGGAATAGCGTAGCACGACGCCGTCCGCCCAGCCACAGCGACGGGGACGCCCGGTGGTAGCACCGAACTCACGACCGAGGCCGTGCAGGTAATCGCCGATTTCGTCATCCTCTGTAGCGAAGGGGCCTGCACCCACGCGGGTGGTGTAAGCCTTGCACACGCCGATAACGCGGTCGATGCGGGTGGGGGCTACGCCGGAACCCGTGCAGCAGCCACCGGCGCTGGTGTTGGAGCTGGTGACGAAGGGGTAGGTGCCGAAGTCGATGTCGAGCATGGCGCCCTGAGCACCCTCGAAGAGAACGGTCTTGCCCTCCTTGACTGCCTTGTTGAGCACGGGGATGGTGTTGCAGATGTGGGGGCGGAGGACCTCTGCTGCAGCCATGACGGCATCGAGCGTGACGGCGGGATCCGCAGCGGGCCAGCCGAGGCGCACCAGCTCCTCATTGGCGGTCTTGATGCGAGCCTTGAGCACGGACTCCAAACGAACGGGGTCGATGAAGTCCACCATGCGAATGCCGACGCGACGGGCTTTGTCCGCATAGGTGGGGCCGATGCCCTGCTTGGTGGTGCCGATTTTCTGGTCGCCGAGGGCTTCCTCCTGAGCGGCGTCAATATCGCGGTGGATGGGCAGCACAACGTGCGCGCGGTCGGAGATGAGCAGATTGTCCGGGGTAATCTCCACGCCCTCCTTGCGCAGGTACTCAATCTCCTCCACCAGAGAAGTGGGGTTAATCACAACACCGTTGCCGATGACGTTTACCTTGCCCGGCCACAGAATGCCGGAGGGAATGAGGTGCAGTACGTATTTCTTGCCTTTGGCAATCACGGTGTGGCCGGCGTTGCTGCCACCCTGGCTGCGGGCTACGTAATCTGCGGTTTCGGTAAGGAAGTCAATGACCTTGCCCTTGCCTTCATCTCCCCACTGGGAGCCTATGACTAGTGTGTTCATGTTCTGGTGTAGGTAAGTTGCCGTGTGGGGCTTATGCCTTGGCGGCCTGAATCATTTTGGAAATCTCAGCGAAGTAAGAGTCTGCCCCCTTCGGGCCGGGGATGGCGGAGGGCTGGTACTGCACGGTGAAGATGGGCAGGGCGGTGTGGCGCAGGGCTGCCACCGTGTTGTCGTTCATGTTGGTTTGCACGACCTCGAGCTCAGCGGGCAGGGAGGCGGCATCCACGGTGAAGCTCTCATTCTGCGTGGTGATGAGTACGTGGCCGACGCGCTCGTCCTTCACGGGCTGGTTGGCGCCGTGGTGGCCGAACTTGAGCTTGCTTGTGGTCGCGCCGAAGAGTCGGGCAATAACCTGATGCCCCAAACCGGTGCCGAAGGTGGGGAGTTTGTGCTCCGTCATCAGCTGCTTGATGTTCTGCAGCTCATCCACGTTGACGGCGGCGGGGTCGCCGGGGCCGTCGGAAAGGAAAATGGCTTGGCAGTTGCAGGAGTCCAACACGTCAGCTGCATCAACGGTGGGGGGCAGCAGCGTGCACGCAAGCCCATGCTGACGCAGGGTGGCAAGGGTGCTCTGCTTCACGCCGAAGTCAAGTACGCCGATGTTTGCAATCACGGGGGGGAGCTCTTTGTAATTGGTCATGTCGCCGGCAGTCTTGTTCGGCAGCTTCCACTCACGCTCCTCGCCCTCACCCGGCCAGAAAACGTCCTCCTCGCTCAGCGGGGTGACGAGGTCAGCGCCCTCCAGCGTGGGGGCAGCCTTGGCGGCGGCGATGGCTTCCTCAGCACTCAGCTCCGTGGTGACGCAGCCACGCATGGAGCCGTTGTCGCGGATGTGGGTGGCGATGGCGCGGCAGTCTACCTCAGCAATGCCGACCATGCCGAAGCGCTGCATCCAGCTACCCATGTCCTCATTGGCGTTCCAGTTGCTGTGCAGACGAGCCAGCTCGGTAACCACGAGAGCATTTGCCTGCGGGCGACGGCTTTCGTTGTCGCCTTCACTGATGCCGTAGTTGCCGATGAGAGGGTAAGTCATCACCGGAATCAAACCGCGGCATGCGGGGTCCGTGATAAGTTCTTGATAACCTGCTACTGCGGTGTTGAAGCAAACTTCGCCCGTTGCTGTGCCGGTAGCACCGATGGAGCTACCTTCAAATACTGTTCCGTCTTCGAGTGCGAGAATAGCTTTCATGCGTTTTTCTTTTTAAGCCGTGCCATGATACTAAATTTGCGCTCAGATAGCAAGACTATATTGCTCCGAATACGCAAAAATCTATAACATGTATCAGTCTTCTTTACAAAATTTGTCATTTTTGCGGAAGAATGCTTGCATTGCCTGAAAAAATGTGGTTATAATAAGCCATGAAGCAGGCTGCCTGACCGCAGGTTGTCATGCGTAAAGGACGTAACTCATAACGACGGACAATTATGGAAAACGAAGAAATACAAGTCGAAGTGCCCCTCGCTGTGCCCTCGCCTGATACGAAAAATCGCTTGGAAGCTGCTCGCGAGTTCGCGGTGGAGCAGTATGAGAAGATTCGTCGTGCTGCTGCAGCACAGCTTGAGAATGTGCGCAAGTACACGAAGGAAGCTCGTGCCAAGATTAATGATGGCTGGGATGTAACGTGCTCTAAAGCCAAGGAGTTGCACAAGGCCGGTGAGGAGTACGTGAAGGCAAACCCGACGACATCCGTGCTGGGCGCTCTGGGCGTGGGTGTGTTGATAGGCTTGCTGCTTGGCTGCACTCGCCGCTGATGATTTTTGCTCGATAGGCGCCCTGTTCTTGCAAGGAAGGATAGGGTGCCTTTCACTCATACTGCACAGGTAGAATGTCATTCTTTTCCTTTAAGAAACCGCAGGTGGTGATAACTCTGCAAGAGCAGAGCGGTCGCTTGGTGGATGATGTTCGCACTGTTGCTCGCCAGGCATCGACTCACCTGAAGTCGCTTGCCGAGCTGTTGCGACTGGAGCTCGAGGAGTATTTTGCACAGCAGAGACGGCGGGCGGCCTATTATGCCGTGGCGGGAGTGCTGTTGCTGGTGGCATATCTGTGTTTGTGCGCCTTTGCCTGCGTTTGGTTGGCGCAGTGGTTGGAATCCTGGCTGTGGGCAACGGGAATTGTATTTCTGTTTAATTTCATGGTGGGCGTCATCGCTCTGCTGTGCGGGCGCTCGTGTAAGCCCGGTCCTTTTGCCGCCGCCACGCGTGAAGAACTCAAGAATGATGTGAAATGTCTCAAGATTCTGTTCAGCGAAGAAAACAAGAACTCCTGATGCGCATTGCCACGGAGCGCGTGGAGTTGGTGGATTCTATCTGCTCCACCCAAAGCCGTGTCGCAGCGTGCTCTGAGGCATTGCACACGGGCAATAAACTTGTGAAGGTGCTTACCTCTGCCGCAGTGGGCGTGTTCGGTATCGGCGCGGCCTTGCTTTGCCGCAGTAAGAAGGCGAATGTGGCGGCTGCTGCACTCTCTCCCCACGTAGGGGCAGGGCGGTTTGTGGCAGCTAATCTGGTAACCATGGTGTTGATTCCCTGGTTGCAAAAAGTTTTTGTCGGGGCTCCTCCCGAGGAGGAGAAAAAGAAGAGCGGCGGGATTTTTGGTTTCGCAAAACGCTTGTTCTGCCGTCGTTAAGGAGCGGCTTGGTTGAGTAGATTGCCGGAGATGAAGAAGATTTTTGTATCAGGTGCGTTTAATGTGTTGCATGCCGGGCATGTGCAGTTTTTTAATGATGCTCGGGCATTGGGCGACTATCTGATAGTGTCGTTCCCCCCTGCGGATTTGTTGTGGAAGCTGTACGAGAAAAAGTCCGTGTTGGATGATGCGGATAAAATGGCCGTGCTGAAATCCCTCTCGATGATTGATGAGGTTGTGCTCTCCACCGATGAGGATGTAGCGCTTTCTTTCCGCTCCGCCTTCTTGCAGACCGCACCGGATTTGTTGGTTGTCACCACGGATGATTTGTATCTGGATGCCAAGCGCCGCCTGTGCGAGGAAACCGGGGCTCAGCTGGTGGTGTTGGAAAAAACGCAACCCGAAGGCCGCACGACCAGTAGTACCTCAGTTGTAGACCGCATCAAAGCACCGCTGCATGTGCCCTTGCGTGTGGATTTTGCAGGTGGTTGGTTGGATGTCCCGGCCAAAGCCATTCCCGGGGAGTACGTGGTGAACTGCTCCGTTTCTCCCACGGTGTCATTGAAAGAGTGGTGCTACCGCCAAGGCGCCGGTATGGGAGGCAGTGGTGGTTGGAGCGTGCTCAACGGCTGGGACCCCGTTGGTTCCGAGCTGGGGCTCGGTGTAGGCTGGCAAGACCCCGCCGTTATTGCTGAGACCGGCGCTTGCGTGTGGTGCTCCGGCCCGCGCCCGGTGCTCGACTTCAAGAATACGGGCGAGTTTTTGCGCGGTAAGATGGCCATTTACGATACCCGCGTGAAGCATGATACGCCCGGGCTGGCTGCGCTGGAGCGCAATTATGCCAAAATTGCGAAGGCCGCGCGTGTGGCGCGCTTGGGCGTGCATGAGAAAGACGTGTCCGTGCTCGCCGTCGGTGTGCAGCTCAGCTATCAAGTTCAGTTAGAGGAGGGGATGCTTCCGTTGGAGCGCATCGGCGATTCCGTTGCTCATAAGTATTGTGGTGGTGGCCATGGTGGCTACGCTCTGTATCTGTATGAAACGACTGAGGCTCGCGAGGCTGCTCTGGAATCCTGCGAATACCTCTACCCCATTGAGCCGTATTGCCGTACGTTCGGTAAAGACGAGCCGGTGCAGTGGGAGGAAAAATACCGTGAGCGCATTTTCCGCCAAAATGTGCGTAAAGATAACTTCTGATTCTGATATGCCTAAGGTTTTTGTTTCAGGTTGCTTTGATGTGTTACACAGTGGCCACATTGCCTTTTTGGAAGAGGCTGCGAGCTACGGTGATGTGTACGTATCCCTCGGTTCGGATGAAACGGTGTGGCAGTTGAAAAATCGCAAGACGATGTACACGGAGCAGGAGCGTAAATACATGCTGGAGGCCATTCGTTTTGTGAAAAAAGTGTACATCGGGCCGGATACGGGCAAGATTTTGGACTTTGCGCCTCTGCTGGATGAGGTGCAGCCGGATATCTTCTTCGTGAATGCGGATGGCACCAGCGATGAGAAAAAAGCTTTTGTTGAATCTAAGGGAATTCGCTACGTGACAAGTTCCCGTGTACCGCATGCGGATTTGCCGGTGCGGTCTACTACCAGTATACGTGAAACTCTTAAAAAATGAATACAACCGGTATTAAATACGAGGTGGGAGAGCAGGGGGATCGCCCGTGGGGTGAGTGGCAAGTGCTTGATAAACAATCCCACGTTGTCGTGAAAAAAATCCTTGTGTATCCGGGCTGTCGCCTTTCGTTACAGCGCCATCAGCACCGTACGGAGCGCTGGATTGTGACGGAAGGTGTTGCTACGGCTTATTGTGACGGGCGTATTACTCAACTGCACGTGGGTGAGTCCATTTGGATTCCGCGCCAGAGCATGCACCGCCTCAGCAATGAGGGGGAAGGCCCGCTGGCGCTCATTGAAATTCAGCTCGGTGATTTCCTTTCGGAGGATGATATTGAGCGCTTCGATGACGATTACGGTCGCGAAGACTGATAACTATTTGTTTTATGTCCAAAAAACACCTTTCCGACAGTTCTGTATGGGATGCTGTTGATGGTATCCTTGTGTTGAATTTGGATAAAAGCCCGGAGCGAATGGAGCGTTTCCTGCAAAAAAACGGGCAGCTTTTCCCTGCGGAAAAACTGGTGCGAATCAGCGCAGCGTATGGAAAAGATTTCCCCGGTTATGGGGAGAAACCTTGGTTTACCGAGCGCACGGGAGATCGCGCCGCGTTTTGGGCAGGTACTGCGGGTTGTGCCGTTTCTCACCGCCGCGCCATTGAGTACGCCGCCGCGCACGGGTGGAAAAAAGTGTTGATTATGGAAGATGATGCAGTGTTGCATGCTACGGATGATGCCTCGAACATGCTGCGACGTGCATTGCATACGCTGAAAGGCCGCTTCTTGCTTTATCCCGGATTCAGTCGCCCCACTCCATTTGGAAGGTGTGTTGCCAAAGAGGGGGAGGCTTCTCTGTGGTTGGTGGAAGGTGTATTATCTACGTTTTCTTACATTGTTTCTCAAGAGCTTTATCAAATTTTGCTCGATAAACTGCCGACGGAGGATACGGCATGGGAGTGGATTTCTAAGCACAGAGCAGTCGATTCATTCTACAGGGATGTCATTTCGACCATGCGTTCCGTCAAAACATACGTTGTCATGCCGGATTTGATTATCCATGAGGATGGCCCGTCTGAAATTGCCGGAAATACCTCCATCTCGCCGGAGCATAATCGCGACCTTGAGCCTTTGAGTTATGCTTCTTTCAAAGGGATAATGCGTGTCCTGAGTCGCCCGATTAGGAATTGTAAGCGGCGCCTGAACTCAATCAGAACATGGCTGCGTGCCCGAAAAGGAGGCTTCCCCGGCTTCAGAAAGAGTCATAAATAAGAAGAAATGCTCAAAAATCAGCCTTCAAACATGGATTAGACTTGATTTCTGGGCTGATTAGAGGCATATTAAAGGCTCACAACAACATTATGTCTGAACAAAAAGAACGAAAGACACTGGAAGAACGTAATCAAGCCAGCGACTTGGAGCGTCTGCGCCACTCCTGCGCACACGTGTTGGCCGCTGCCATCTGCCGCATCTGGCCGCAGGCTCAGCTTGCTGCCGGTCCTGCTGTGGAGAATGGCTTTTATTACGATATTGAGCTCGATCACAACATCTCCTCTGCGGAGTTCGAGCTCATTGAGGCTGAAATGAAGAAAATTGTTAAGGAGAATCAGACATTTGAGCGAACTACCGTGACACGTGCCGAGGCTATGCAGATGGCTCAGTCCGGTGAGCTGGGCTCCATCGGCCCGCGCTCTGTCCCCTCCAAGTTCAAGGTTGATTTGCTCAACCGTATTCCGGAGGATGAAGAGATTTCCATTTACCGCAACGGCGACTTTACGGACCTTTGTGCCGGCCCGCACGTAGGGCGTACGGGTAACTGCAAGGCGTTCAAGGTGATGAGCGTGGCTTCCGCCTACTACCAGGGCGATGCCAATGGCCCCCGCTTGCAGCGTGTGTACGGCACCTGCTTCCCGAACCGCACGCAGTTGGATGAACACTTGGCTCGTTTGGAGGAGGCTCGCAAGCGCGACCACCGCAAGCTCGGCCGTGAGATGGGCTTGTTCACCATTGATGAGATGGTGGGGCAGGGCCTGATTCTCTGGAAGCCCAAGGGCGCTATCGTGCGCCGTGAGCTGCAGGACTTCATCACGGAGGAGCTCGACCGCATCGGCTACTCCCAGGTGTATACTCCCCACATCGGTAAGCTGGATTTGTACATGACCTCCGGTCACTGGGCTCACTACAAGGAAAGCCAGTTCCCGCCCATCCCGGATCCGGACGATTTCAAGAAGCTGCGTGATGAGAACGCAAGCTGCGCAGACCTCTTCAACGCTTTGGACACGAAGACCATCACCGGCTTCATGCTCAAGCCGATGAACTGCCCCCACCACATCCGTATTTACGACAGTGAGCCGCACTCCTACCGCGACCTGCCTGTTCGCTTGGCTGAGTTCGGTACCGTGTACCGCTGGGAGCAGAGTGGTGAGCTGGGCGGCATGACCCGCGTGCGTGGTTTCACGCAGGATGATGCACACATCTTCTGCCGTCCGGACCAGATTAAGGCGGAGGTGCAGCAGTGCATCGGCATTGTGAAGCACATCCTCGGTACCTTGCAGATGAATGACTACCGCGTGCGCCTCTCCCTCCGTGACAAGGATTACACGGATGAGAAGTACGTCGGTACCGTGGAGAACTGGAAACTGGCCGAGCAGGCTCTGCGCGAGGTGCTCACGGAGAATGGTTTCGATTACATCGAGGCTGAGAACGAGGCTGCTTTCTACGGCCCGAAGATTGACTTCATCGTACGCGACGTTATCGGCCGCGATTGGCAGCTCGGCACCGTGCAGGTGGACTACAACCTGCCGGAGCGTTTCGATCTCTCCTACACCGGTACGGACAACAAGCCGCACCGCCCGATTATGATTCACCGTGCGCCCTTCGGCTCCATGGAGCGCTTCACCGGCTTGCTTATCGAGCACTTTGCCGGTAAGTTCCCGACTTGGCTTGCCCCGGAGCAGGTGCGCGTGCTGCCCATCTCCGATAAGGTGGCCGATTTCGCGGAGAACGTGCGCAAGGCTCTTGCAGCCAAGTGCGTGCGCGTAACGCTGGATGACGCTCCGGATAAGATTGGCGCGAAGATTCGTAACGCCCGCTTGGATCGCGTGCCCTACATGGTAGTGGTCGGTCAGCGCGAGGCGGAGCAGGGCTTGGTATCCATCCGTCACCGTGAGTTGGATGTTGTCGGTACGATGAGCGTTGAGGACTTTGTCGCCGCTGTTACGGCTGAAATTGACCAGCGTCTCATTCGCCCCGCTCTTGAGCCCCAGCAGAAGGAGGAAAACAAACAGTAAGATTTTTCGGGCGGAGCTCCCACACGTGGAGCTCCGCTCATTGAAAAAACACACAGAATAAAACAAAGAACACACACACGTGCCCACCCCACCTAAAAACAATAACCCCGGCAATCGCGGCAACCGTCGCGATCAGAATGCCAAAACTCCGCAGACGCGAGTCAACGACCGCATCCGCGCTCCCAGAGTCCGAGTCGTTACCGCCACCGGTGACCAGCTCGGCGTGATGTCCACTCGCGACGCTCTCGCCAAGGCCAAGGAAATCGGTCTTGACCTTGTAGAGGTAGCGCCCAATGCGGATCCGCCTGTTTGCCGCCTGATCGACTACGGCAAATATAAGTACATGCAGGCTAAGTTGCAGAAGAGCAACAAGACCAAGGCTGTGCGCATGAAGGAAATCAAGCTGCGCATCGGTACGGATGTCAATGACTACAACGTCAAGATGGCTCGTACGGAGCAGTTCTTGGATCACGGTCACAAGGTGCGCTTCCAATTGCGTTTCCGCGGTCGTGAGAATGCCCACCAGCAGCTTGGCTTGGAGGTGATGGCTAAGGTGGTTGAGGATATGAAGACCATGGGCAAGGTGGACCAACCCGCCAAGTTGGCAGGTAATACCGTTACCATGGTGCTTACCCCGCTTCCCAACGGTCAGCGTGTCAAGAAGTTCAAGAAGTACGAAGAAGCTGACTTCGATGCGGAGTCTGAGGAGTTCGACGCCTCCGACGACGAATAAAGATTCTGCTGCGTAGCACATTTGCGAGCCTCGAGTGTCGTATGATGCTCGGGGCTTATTGCATTAGGGGGGGCGGTAAGTCAATCGTTCGTTCGGCAGACCGCGCGGAAAATCGGAAATTATCATCGTCTGCCGACGAAGGTGAAATCGCGCGTTCCTCGTGGTGCAAAATTCCCAACGGCTTTGATGTTGCGAGCATTCTACCACGTGCGCAGCACGTGATTTCACCGCCCGAAGGGCGATTTCACCTAGCTCGCTTGCGTGCTAGATTTCACCAACGGCGTAGCTGTTGATTTCACCAATGGCCTCCGGCCATTGATTTTTCAATTTCCGATTTATCGGAGAGGTTTCCCAGTTTGACAAAATTTCCTTGCTACTCTTTTTATTCGCGCACCGTATATGAAAAGTGCGTGCGCTGCTGCAAACTATTTGATTTTTTTCCGCGATGTCGATAGGCTGAGCGTTGAACGTCATGTTAACACCGATTCATTTCTTCTATGCTCCATCGCTCTCTCATATCTTTCCTTCCAAAAACATACCCGTTTTTTCTGAAAAAAATCAACTTTTTTGAGAAAACTCCGATTTGCGTGAGTGTTGATATACGAAGAGCGCGCACTCAGCCCTCTTCTTAACCATAAAACACAACAAAACCATGTCTGAAGAAATAGACAAATCGACCGTCCC
>CAJGCY010000013.1 GCA_904501955.1 uncultured Akkermansia sp.
AGAGGATTACGATGATTTAGAGGATTACGATGATTTAGAGGATTACGATGATTTAGAGGATTACGATGATTTAGAGGACTACAATACAGAAGAAGATGATGATGACGGATTAGAAGGTTACGACTCTACTTTCGACGCAGAATCAATGTTTGAGGTTGTGTGTACCATCAATGGACGGCCTGTACCATCAGCGGTAAAAAGGAACAAAAAGCTTTCAAATTCTCAGAGATGGAACTTGGGAGCCGATTATCCACCTTTCCATGAAGAGTGACGTTGCTGTTTCATGCCCGATTTGGCAAGACAGCAAACGAATCGCCCGCGATAGAGAAGCTAAAGCATAATATAACGTGATTGCCTAGAACGCAGCACGATGAAAGGATGCCAACAGGCGGTCCAACGCTCATATCCTTACAGCGTAGATTCCCGAAAGGCCTCACTATGAGAGCGCCATGGTGGGCGGAGGTACCGCCATTTTCTCGCAAATCAGAATCTGCTTGGTGATCACCTCTCTCACGATAGGATTTTTGCCGGGGATATGTATCAGCTCTATCACGTCAAGTTCATTCAGCAGAGAAGTCATGGTGTATTTGCCAAACATACCATGTTCCTGCATCTGCTTCTTAATGTAGGACAATAAGAACAAGCCAATGAAATGGCCACTCCGTCATAACATTTGCAGAATATAGTCTCCCACGGAAGCCCACCCCCCCTAGCCCAGAAGGGGTGTGGGGAAGGACGGAAATGAGACCGTCCCCTCTTACAAAAAAATCAGCATTTCTTGCAGACGAGGCACTAATTTTCGGCGTCTTAAGAATAAGATACACAAAAAAGGTTGCAAATGTTATGACGGAGTACCACGAAAGGCATTAACAACTTACCTTCAAGCGAGGCATCTCCAAACAGCTGACACGTAGGCGGGAAATCGAGGCTTGCCAAAGCGCCTTCGTCATGGTAGGATGCCCACGGATGAGCAAGGCAATGTTAGAGGTTCGCAATCTGAGCGTGGAGTTCCGCAGCCGCGCCGGGGTCAGTTATGCCGTGACGGATGTCAGTTTCGACGTCAAGCAAGGCGAGACGCTGGGCATAGTGGGCGAATCCGGCTCCGGCAAATCCGTTACCTGCTCTGCATTGATGGGGCTGCTCCCCAAACCTCCGGCCTACATTCCGGGATGCGCGCAAGCGTTATTTGAGGGGGAAGACCTGCTGAAAATGCCGGAAAAGCAGCTCAGCAAATGGCGTGGCAGCAAGATTTCCATGATTTTTCAGGACCCGATGACCAGCCTGAACCCCTGCATGACCATCGGTGACCAAGTGGCGGAGCCGCTCGTCATTCACCGCAACATGAAGTGGAAAGAGGCGAGAGCCCTCGCCATTGAGGAGCTGGCACGCGTCGGCATCCCCGACCCGGAAAAACGCGCCAAGGCCTACCCGCACGAGTTTTCCGGCGGCATGCGCCAGCGCGTCATGATTGCCATGGCGCTCATCACCCGCCCACAACTGCTCATTGCGGATGAACCCACCACCGCCTTGGATGTCACCGTGCAGAAACAGGTGCTGGACCTCCTCCGCGCCCGCCAAGAAGAGCTCGGCACGGCCATCATCCTCATCACGCACGACCTCGGCGTGGTGCGGCAATACGCCCACCGCATTCAGGTGATGTACGCGGGCAGCATTCTGGAAAGCGCCCCCGCGGAAGAGCTGCTCAAGCACCCGCTGCATGCCTACACGCGCGCACTCATGGCGTCCATTCCCTCCACGCACGCCAAAGGCACTCGCTTGCAAACCATACCGGGGCTGCCCCCCACCCTGCGCGAGCCGGTCAGCGCCTGCACCTTCCGCCCCCGCAACACCATCGGCGACCCCGCATTGTGCCTCACAGACCGCATCCCCGAGCTCAT
This sequence comes from uncultured Akkermansia sp., assembly GCA_904501955.1. Classification (GTDB taxonomy): domain Bacteria; phylum Verrucomicrobiota; class Verrucomicrobiia; order Verrucomicrobiales; family Akkermansiaceae; genus Akkermansia. The sequence continues at coordinate 1,899 of CAJGCY010000013.1, forward strand.
AGAGTCCACGCCGGGGCACTTTGTCCGCAACTGCCCCGGCTGCCTCAAATAACAGGAGCTCTGCCCCATTATTTGCTTGTCTCCGCCTGAAAATCAGGCATAATAATAAGCATGAAGAGCATCTGCATCCTTGCGCTGAGCAGCATACCGGCCATCGTGTGCGCACAGCAAGCCCCCTCTCAGGAAGACGTATTCCAACTCTGCCTGCAATTGGCACAGCGCCAGCAACGCTTGATAGAAAGTGTGCACGACGAAGCCTCCGGCGACCTCGCCGCGGCAGAACTCAAGGCTCTGGGAGCCGCCATCATCGGGCTCTACTCCAGCGAGCCCATGAGCAAGCTCAGCACGGAGCAGCAACAGCAGCTCCTCAGCTGCGTCAACGCCGTGGTACTGAAAGCTCAAGAGCTTAAAAAACTCGGCTTTTATGGTTCCCGCCTCATGCTGGCAGCCTATGACAGCATGAAACTCACGGAGCTGCCCGAACCCACGGAGGAGCAAATCAACAAAGGCACGGCTTACGTGCGCGAGCAGTACGAATTGGTGGAAAACCAGCTCCAAGGCATTACCGACAGACAATCCGCGGATGAAGCCGCCCTGCGCCTCATTTCCATTCAACACCTTGCGGAGCTCGCGTGGTCTGCCGGTGTGCTCCGCTATGAATTCCTGCAAGAAATGCAAGCGGGCAGAGCCTCCTCCGCGGACAACGCCACCCACATGAAGCGAATCCGCCAAGCGGACTTCTACGGCTCCCGCCTCCTCAAAGAAATCTTCAGGCAAGCAGCCGAATAAAAATCACCTCGGCGAGTTCACTTTTTGCTCGCCATATCCCCAGTATTACGCTATAGTTTAACCATGAAAACACGCATCCTACTCGCGTTGGGTTTGCTGGCACCGCTGAGTGCCCAAGCAGACATTACCGTAGACCCGATTTACGCAGACCACATGGTGCTGCAGCAGGGTAAAACAGTACCCGTAAGTGGCACCTGCGATGGCAAGGGCAAGGTAACGCTGAGCTTTAACGGTCAGACCGTGCAAGCCAAAGTCAAAAACGGCAAATGGCGGGCTGAGCTACAACCCATGCAAGCCAACGCTGAGGGACAGGAAATGACCATCACCCAGGGTGATGATACGCTGGTTATCAGCGATGTGCTGGTGGGTGAGGTTTGGGTAGCCTCCGGGCAATCCAACATGCTGTGGCGCCTTAACCAAACGGGCGATCGCATTTCTTTGCAGGAAGAAGGCACGGCAACCTTCCGTTTTTACCACTCGCAGCCGCAGGTTCATACCAATGCTCAGGCATATAACGAAAGTTTACAGCAAATTCTGCGCGACAAGCAGATGTACAAGGGTGGCTGGAACACAAACACCCCACAAACCCGCGCCAACATGAGTGCTGTGGGCTACTACTTCGGTCGTGAGCTGCAGCAGCAGCTCGGTGTGCCGGTGGCGGTGGTGCACGCCTCCCTCGGTGGCTCGGAAATGATGGCGTGGATGCCCCCCACCGTCCTCAAGAAAAAATACAAGGACTGCCTGACGGAGAAGTGGCTGGAGAGCAAGTACATGTCCGCTTGGGTGCGTGGCCGCGCTCGCCAGAACATCGGCAAAGACCTGAATGCCCCCCACCCGTACAAGCCCGCCTACCTGTTCGAGACCGGCATTGAGCCCTGGGTGGATTTCCCCGTGGCTGGTGTGATTTGGTACCAGGGCGAGAGTGATGCCGAGATTGAAGACCGCAAGCAGAACTACGAGCTGCTGGTGGACCTCATTAACGGCTGGCGTGCTGAGTTCGACAACAAAGAGCTGCCCTTCCTCATGGTGGAGCTGCCCCGCATTAACGACAAATCCGCCCTCCGCGCCTACTGGCCGGAGTTCCGCCACGTGCAGCGCAGTGCCGCCAAGCGCCTGCCCGCCGTGCATACCCTCACCACCATCGACCTCGGTTCCACCAACTCGGATGTGCACCCGCCCCGCAAGCTGGAGGTCGGTACCCGCCTCGCTCACCTGGCTGCCGCCCAAGTGTACGGAAAGGACGTAGCGTACTCCGGTCCCGTGGTGGATTCCGTCAAAACGCAAGGCAACAGCATGGTTGTTACCTACAAACACGCCACCGGCCTGACCACAACGGATGGTCAAGCCCCCGTCGGCTTCGAGCTCTCCGCCAATGGTGACGACTTCTACGCTGCGGACGCCGTCATCAACGGCGAAAGCATTACCCTGACCTGCGACAAGGTGAAGAAGCCCAAGTTCATGCGCTATGCATGGTTCACCTACATGGAGCCGAACTTGGTCAATGGCGACAAATTGCCCGCAGTCCCCTACGCCCCGGCTTTCAATCCGAAAAAGGGTAAGAAGTAATTTCTTATCACTGCCTTAACCCAAGGAGCCATCCGCGCATTCCTGCGGATGGCTCCTTTATTCTTGTTACTGTTGATTAGGCTGACCCGACGAATGGGGATTCTCCGAGCGGGATGCCACGAACGCCCTCTGCGGCTTCTTATGCTCTGCGACGGCGGCGAGCCGCGAGGGCAGCCAGTGCCAGCAGGCTGAGAGTGGCCGTGGCAGGCTCCGGAATCATCCCGTTGTGCAGGTAAACAACCTCCGCGTATGAATCATACACCAGCAGGGTGTTCTCATCAATGAAATCCGAGTTGGAGATGTAGCGATCCGCACGGGTGTAGTAAATACCGGAATCCGCCTTGGCATCAATGCCATCCGTCCCGAAATAGACACCACCCACTCCGCTGAAGAGCACCAGCTGAGAGTCCCCGAGGCCGAACTCAGAAGCGCCATCGAACGTGGAGGTGAAGTTCAGCAAGCTGTGCTCCATGGTATCGAGGGTCAGTGTGCCACCCATCAGGCAGATGTTCGACTGCACCGTATCGTAAGTGGCACCGCCGGAGAGTTTAAGCCCGTCGGCAGCCTGCACGGAACCGGCAGCTTGCTGGTTGAGGGCAATACTCGTATCGAAGAAGCCTTTATACACCCCCTCCTCAATACCGACCGCGTTGTAGGCAACATCCGCCGGCATATCCGCAGCGGGGCTGAGGGTGACATTCGACAACTGCACCGCAGCGGTTTCCTGGAGGGTGCTGAGGTTGTACTCATATTCCGTGCTTTGATTGCTCACGGACAATACAGCACCGGCAGCCACGCTGAGAGCACCGCCTGTGATGACAGCGGCACTGCTATCCTGCTGCGGGGCAGCATCCCCACCGGCGGGAGGAACGGAAGCCGAGCCCGTGGAGCGCAGGTGCAGGGATTCACCATCGACGATGTAAATATCACTACCGGTGCTGACGGAGGCCTGCTGACCAGCCACATGAATGCTACCCTCGATGAATGTACCGGTATTCACCTTGATGGAGGCTTTATCACCCTCCACGCGGAAGTCGCCGTTGTAATCAATCATCGAATCAAAGGTAGCGGAAGCGCCGGAGGCCGCGGCATCTGACACCACTACCGTGCCCTTGCCGGTAAGCAAGGCGGATTCCGCCGTCACCGCCACGCCATCCGTGGCAGCACCGTTGACCAGCAGCGTGCCATTTTCATTCAGCGTGGTGGAAAGCGCCTTGTAGCCGTTGCCGTCCATATGCAGCACGCGCTCCGTATCCGCCGTACCGGTAATGGTAACATCACCCTGAATATCGTTCGACTCGGAGGCCAGCTTCGTTACCATGCGCTCGCCCGTATAGCCGGTTTCCACGGTGACGCGCAGGTCAGCATCGCGCTCGATGGTCACAGCCCCCTGCCCACTTGCCGTATCGCCGAGACCGGTCGCGCTCTGCACCTCCACCGTGCCGCGGGAAACATAGGTACCACCCGAGTAGGAGGAATCACCGCTGAGCACCAGCACGCCCTCACCGGAGTGGAGCACATTGCCGGTGCCGGAAATATCACCACTGAGCGTGAAAGTCACCGCGGGGCCCACGGCAGAGATAAGGGCGGCGGTATCGCCATCCGTTGCCGAATTCCCCACCCAGCGATTATCACCGCGGCCGTCAATGGTAATATCGTTGGCAGCCTCCCTAGGCTCATCACCACCGTAGCCGCCGTTATGCGTGAACATAAGGGTGGCGCCGTCCTGCACGGTGACGGTGTTCTCCTTCACATTCTTACCCAAGGAACCCCAGCCACGCACGCGGAGCGTACCGGCATCAATTTCCGTGCCACCGGAGTATGAGTTGCTCTGGTCCAGCACCAGCGTACCCACGCCCACCTTGTGCAGCTTGGCTGCCACATTGTTAGAATCATAGAGAACACCGGAGTAAATGGCCTCATTATAACCGGTATCAGAGAAACCGGTCACTGCCGTATTCTTCACGAGATCCCAATCACTCTTCTTCACCAGCAACATCTTGTTGCGGTCAATGTCTGTACCGGCCACATATTCCGTACCGTCTGCATAATATGCATTCACGGCAATGGACTTCAGGTTATGGGTCTCAATTTCCACATATTCCACCCCGCCCATTATCACAGAGGCTCCGTCCTTGCTGTGAATACCGACAAAATCCGCCAGCACGCCGTTGGGCGCACCTTCCACGCCGATGGTCATCTTGCCACCCGCCACATTGGTTGTACCTTCGTTGTAGATATGAGCATCATGCCCCAAGTAAAGCTCGGCATTCGCACTGCCCCACACAATCGCTCCGGTACCTGCCACGCCGGAGGCTACTTTGGAAACACCCTTGCTGAACTCAGACGCCACCCCTGTACCCAACAGGTAGAGGCGCCCTTCCTGCAACTGGGTACCACCGGTGTAGGTGTTGCTGCTGCCGGAGATATAGTGCACCCCATAGCCCGTCTTGGCAAGCTTGCCTCTGTTGCTACCGTCGCTGATTAAGCCGCTGAATACCGCATAACCGAACCCGGTCGTCCCGGAGAACTGGTCATAGGCCTGGGTCTCATCCATGTATTCGGCATAATAGGTAGAGCCTGCGTCCGTGTGCAGTGTGAGGGTGCTACCGTTCAGCGTTACCTTGCCGGAGCCGCTCAGGGAACGAAGTTCCAAACCGGTATTACCTGCTACTACCAATCGTGTGGAGTCCAGTTTCAATTCCGTACCGGCTGCCAGCACCATATCCGTCTGTGCTCCATGTCCCTCCAAATCAGAACCGAATGCGCCCTGCTGTACCAATACCGTGCCGGCTTTCATTTCCACCGAGCGGGCAATGAAATCACCGGCGCCCAGCTTGGTGAAGGTATGTCTCGCCAAATCCAGCTGAGTCTGCCCCAGCCCATCGGCATTCATGAAGAGGTACTCCTGCGCCTCAACCCCCACAGAGGCACTGCCGGTGAGCACTACATTCGGAAGGACAATTCGGTTGACAATGGTGGAAGTGGCATCTTTATCATTCGGGTAAAGTGTGCTTTCATACTTACCCTTGTAGAGAGCCCCCATGCCATTTGCGCCATGACCGCTGATAACCACGTTGAAGCCCAAGCCGGCGTAGTCAGAATCTCCCTGATACTGAGTTTCTACCGGGAAGCCGGAGAAGTCGATGCTCGAGCCTTCCGTCACCGTGATGGTGCGGTCATCCTCAGCCCCGGTCAGCCCGATAACACTGGTGGAAACCTTCAGCGTGGCGCCATCCGTCAGCAGAATATCGCGGCCGAAGTTTGCGCCATGACCAATGACCTCCACTACACCCTTACCGCTGATGCTGAGGGGCGAGATGCTGTCTTTGTTGCCATCATTCACCATGTTGGTATCGAACATGCTCAGTGCCACAATAGCGTGGGCACCATCAGCCATGGTGATGCGGTCGAACCCGGTTACCGTAACAGAATCCGCCGAGCCGCTATAGCCATCATTAGCAATGAATCCCAACTCATACACGCCTGATTCTGCGAAGTTCAGCGTGCTGGCATAGCCCTCGCCGAAGGTGACGTGGTTTGACAACTCCTTACCACCATAGAGTCCTTTGCCTGCGCCTTTACTCAGTTGGAAATCGCTGTACAGATTTACCAGTACGTTACCGTTTGTGTAGGCTTGGAGATTCGAGCCTTCCCAACCCAGACCGGCGGCATCCACTCTGTTAGCTTTGCCGCTGACAAGGTCAAGCACGATATCACCGTTCACCGTGCCGGCATTAGCGCCGCCAACCAGCTGAGAGCGAATCTCTAAAATCGAGTTTTCGCTTTGCTCCATGCGGATGTAAATATCACCGTTGACGGTACCCTTGTCTCCGCCACCGAAAACACGACCATTCTCCCAACCGAGCGTACCACCGGTAAGAAGCATTTCTACGGCTCGCTTTCTACCGTCCACTACTTGTGTTCCGTGAAGGACAGCCAGATAACCGGCTGCAAAGATTTCACCGATTTCACCTCCATCTACAAAAACATGTGCAGTACCGGTTTGCTCCACCCATTCGTATGAACCGCCGATAAGTTTTTTGATATTACCATCCTTCACGGTCACATAACTCTCACCATACTGCCAACCCCAGCGGGAACCACCGACAACCAGCTCCTTTTGCTGATTCATCCAGCGAGCATCTGTGTTAATCAGGATGTGAGTCGCGGCAGACTGCGGAGTTTCAGACCAATTGGCCAAACCGCCGATAACGGTCTTGAAGCCGGAGCGGTCGTATATCCACACCTCGTGGTCGGCAAAGGCTGCTTCACCTTTTTCGATGCAACCGGCGGCAGCAATATTACCGTTAGCGGCAGAGGAAAGAGTTATTGAAATGGCTTTACCTTCATTAACCTTGTCGGCATTTTCTTCATTCACAATGGAGCTGTACAGATAATAGTCAGCATCATCGTTGTTGCCTTCGGCTATCACCAAGTTGGTATCAGGGTCTGTTTCGGCATAACGGCGGGAGATGCCGGGAGCATTTTCCATCTTGCCCCAGCGCTCATCCCACTGCGGCATACCAACCGTACCATTGCCGATACTCAGCGTGACGGAGCCATCCTTGTTGTCCGTGTAGGTATAATCGATTCCCTCCGCAAGACCACAATCTCCATAGGGTCCGTCTTTAAGTCTGATACCGTTAATACAGATACGGTCGGCATCTATACCCGGTCTGCTGTAACCATCATATCGCCCTTCTCCCTGTGAATCAATGAATCGGTAGGTATATGTAGACCTACCGTCGTCATCAATTTCGAACGTATAGCTAATCTGACCGATTTCAACAGTTTTAACATTCGAAAGATATACAATACCCTCGTTAATCAGCGTATCCTTAAAGGTAACATTTCCACTCAAATAGTAGCGACCGGTCGCCTCTACCTCTACTTCTTTACCTATTGTTACATTGTATAACTGGTAGTAACCGTTTTGCTGAGACTTGCCATCATCCGTAGTAGATAATGTCACATTTGTCAGTTCGATGTTACCTTGACCATTTTCTGTGTTAATTCTTGAGTTGATAAGGTTCAGATTTGACAAGATGGCAGAACCTTCAATCTGAGCCCATTCCATACGTCCGGGCAATCCTTTCTCGCCGCGGATGCCATTGGCATCTACGGTCACGCCACTGAGTACTGCATCTTTGGGGATAATATTATCCTGTGCATCCAAGCCACGCATACCACCTATGGTGTAAGTAGTCTCTGCCCCCATCAGCAATCTCACTCTTTCAGAATACAAGTCGCCGTCCACCGAATAAGCAACTGCAAGCCGGGCATCAGATTCAACCGTAATCGCCCCCTGAACGGCAAGGTTCTTCACCAACCTCAGCGTACCTGCCTGAATATCCATATCCCCCAAAGCAGCGGAAGAGGTCTGATTACCTCGCAATCCCAAGGTGACATTTCCGGTGCCATCCTTGTGAATGTTCGTGCCGGCTGCCAACTGTCCTTCCGGGTAATATTTCGGGTCTTCGAAAATATATTCGGTTGAATCTGCTACAAAGTAGACATCGCCGGGACTGACTTTTCCATCCACATCAATTCGGCATGCGACATCACCTCCTGATAAATCTCCGAAAATGGCTGCCGTGTATTCGCCGGTTTCATCATAATAGCTACCACCGCTCCAGCATTTGCTGTAGTCATCCTGCACAGTAGACCAAACACCACCGTACTGAGACTCCCATACGTTACCCATGAGGGTATAAATGTAAAGCAAGCCGGTGTCGGCATCCAAGCCAATCTTGTACTGAGAAGCATCCAGCGCGACACCATCATGTGTCACATTCAAGCTGAGATTGTCGATGGACGTCACCCCGGTCATGAGGTTGTAGGTGGTCATCGTCACCAGCTTATCAGAGAAGATAACATTCAGTTCCACATTTTCATCACCGAAAGTAACCCCCTGATTGGTGTTCAGCACGGCATGCAAGGCGGAGAACTCATCCGTACCGGTAATGGAGGAAATGGCAAGAGACGAGCCGTTGTGGAGCGTAAGGGCGTTGATGTTGACCGCCCCGGGAGCATCCAGAGCCAGCGTTGCACCGGTATTCAGAGTTACGCCGGCATTCACCAGGGCATCCGTGCTCCGCAAGGTCAGCGTAGACCCTTGCTGCACCATCACAGAACCATCAAAGTCGGTATTAGCGCCGGAAATCTCCACGGTTCCCGGTCCGGTAAGCTGCATAGTTCCGCTACCGGAGAGGATGCCGGATATCTCCAATGAACTGCCGGCGGAGGAGGAGTTAAGGGTTACCGCCTGATCCACCGTCATCTTGGCAGCAATGCTATTGCCGGCATCCGCATAGCTTATGTAAGCGCCGTTTGCAAGCTGCAAGCCACCCCCATCAGACTCACCCGTGATGGAGGATGCGCCGGAAAGGTACACTTTATTATCGGTATACAATGTTTGGGTGGTCATGCCGATATCAAGATGACCGCCATTCATCAGACGCAGCGCACCGGAATCGTCAGCCATGAGCTCATCCGAACCCTCACCGAGTTTCAGCTTGCCGTTATCCAGAATCAACTCGCCGTGTACGGCACCCTGGGCGTTCTTCACCGTCACTGAGCCGAGCTCTACTGTCAGGTTGCCCAGGTCGTGCATCTCCGTCACCGTGGCGGAGCGGGATTGCACCTCGATAGCCACATTGGTGTAGCCGGAATCATCCTTCTCGCCGATGATGCTCACGTTGTCAATGGTGCAGCCGGAACCGAAGAAGAGGGAAGCAGCATCACTCTGCACATTCACCCTGTAGCCACTGTCATAGGTTACGCCGTGGGCATCGAGAGCCAGCGTACCGAACAGGTTGATGATGGGGAGGGAAGATGTGGAAAGAGAGGAGGCGGCAGATGAAGTCTGCACGTGCACATGCGCCCCCGACCCCACCGTCAGGCTTTTCACTTGCAGGTTGTCAAAATACACATCATGCTCCTGCGTGTTCACCTTCAAATGACCGGCCGTTACTACGCCGAGGTAGTGCTGCTCCGCCGTACCGGCAATGGTGATGTTGCCGGATTCGCCGACGGAGAGGTTGCCGGTTACATTGACCAGAGCATTATCGTAGGCGTTGCCGACATCTTCACCGGCACTCACGGCAATGTTCATCTCCTTAGCCGTCACATTGCCATAGATGTCCAGACTGCCGGCATTCGTGTCCGAACCGGAATTCACGGTGAAATTGCCGACTACCGTCACATCGCCATCAATCACGATGTGGTCAGTCCCCAACGTCATGTCCTTCGCTACCGTGGTTGCGCTGCGCAGCTCAAGAGAGCCAGTGCCGGAGGTCGTCATATTCCCCTGAACAACGAGCAGGTTATGGAACGTCACATCACCGGCACCCGTGTTGATGGCAGCATCACCCAGAGTCGCAATACGACCGCCACGGAAGCTGTAGCCACCGTCTGTGATACCGAAATTCATCACCACCAAATCCTGAGTGACGGTGATGTCACGGTTCGCGGCGTCCGCCCCGAAGTAAACGTTGGAAAGAGCGGTAAAGACTTCGCTATCTGTGCCATCGGGTTGCGCGCACCAGTTGGCAGAACCGGGGTTCCACTTATCATCCGCAGCGCCGGTCCAGTACAGGTTACCGTCGTGCAAGTCTTTGATGGTCACCACACCGGCCACAGAGGTATTCACAGCAGCGCTGTTCACCGTGATACCGCTGTAAACGAAATGCGCCGTTTCCCAACCGGTCAAGGTACCGGCGGCGTCGCTCACGGCAGCATTCTCTATGAGCACCTTATCACCACTTGCAAGGCCGTGCAAGTCAAAGCATACATTGTCCACCGTCAGGGTTCCTCCGGCAGCCACGCGCATGTCGCGCTGGCGCTGTGTCTCCTCAAAGGTGATATAGCCACGCAGGGTGCTTTCCCCGGCGAAGTCAACATTCTGCAGGGTGGCATATTCTGAAGAAGTACCGGCATGGAGCGTCACATTCGTCAGCACGGCGGCATTCTCCCCATCCGCGGATTTGATGATATTATGCGCCGTCGCGAGCCCGCCGGAAACAGCACGGTATATTTCACCCGTAACCAGCATGGCCACGTTCTCCAGCGTGCCTCCGCTTACGGCATTGGCACCCACGTCCATCGATACGCCGGAGGCAAGCACAAGCTCACCCTCGCTCACCGTGGCGCCGGAAATGGAACCGCGCACGTCATCCGTAATGAGCAATCTGCCGCTTCCCTCTTTGATGAACGCCCCGGATTCATATACAACATGCCCATTTACCACTGCAGAATTGGTTTCAAGGCATTTAAGCGTCAGCGTACTATCTTGCTCCACATTGATAACCGTTGTATTACCGCCGATTACCAAGGACGTGTCTACCACGGCGGATGCGGAAGCGCTCACACGCTCCGTGACTGTTAAAGCGCCACCGCTGAAACGATAGTTACTGCCGGTAATATCCACCGTGCCAGCAGTTACGCCCTCCGGTGCAATTTGTACAGACTTATTCAACGATGCCCCTTCAACTCCTTCATCGAACAACACGTGAGAGCCCTCGGTATATGTCGACTCGCCGCCATCGGCATCCACCCACGCCGCGGTAGTATCCGTATCCCACACAGCCGGCTCACCTGCCACAGAATCCCAGCTGAGCTCAGCCGTCGGCTCTGCAGCACTTACGTAAAGATACGTATCACTTTGAGAATAAACATTACCACCACCATCAACAGCGGCCATCGTTATGCCCGGCACACTCATCACTGCCATCAGTGATTTCCATACCACATGCGGAAGATGTAATTTCATGAGCTCTCAGATATGATGTATGAATAATAATTAGGCCGTTGAAAACAAGTAGGAGGGAGCATTTTCAACGGCACTCGAGTCCGTGGGGCAATGTTACCACATACCACCCCCCGAGTCAAGACCACAATTCGGCATAATTTATATTTTTACACGGAATTAAAAATACAGAACTTATCAATATTTTTTATAGCTCTGTTAATTATGGTTGATGCCGCTTTTGCCCTGAGCGACAAATCGGAAGTTGAAGGGGCGTTTGTAACATTCATTCTATCGGAGCGAGGGGCTGTTGTCCCGCATAGAGATTAGCCCCTGCTCCGAGCATTTTGTTTACCCTCCGCTTTATCGCACGCGGTGCGCAGAGGGGGAGTCCCCATCATTTTCCGGCGGGAAACATGCGGGCGATTTTGCCGGTGTAGCAGTTCACCAACACGCGAGGCCAGGTTCCGGCGTAAGCATCAGGCGGGCTCAGCAAGAGGTAACCATCCCCCACGCCACACGATTGATAATAGAACGGAATCTCACCGTACTGTGCCTTTACGGCATCCAGAGCTAATTCACGCGCGCGCTCATGGCTGATTTTCTCGCGCTGGGCAGGTATTTTGCGCCCGAAGATGGCGGGGTGCTCTTGCAGCACGCGTTGCATGGCCTGTGCGTGCTGCGCATTCACCGGGAGCGGGCGGAACGAAAAATCCCCCAGGCAAAGAACCTTCTCCGAGGCAACGATGACACCCTCGCGCTCGCCGAAGCAGAGGTACAGCTCTTCATCAGCAGGGTAAATGCCATCCTGCGGGGCCTTGCCCTCGCGCTCCAGGTGGTAGCTGAGGCGCCTTCCCTTGCCGAAGCCTGAGCCTTTCAATTGCTCCAGCACTTCCACGGTGTAATAAGCGCGGTAGTGGTACTCATTAAAGCGGATAGTCTGTTTTTGCACCTGCTTGACGCGTACAACAATATCTGCATCGCGCACCGTTCTGTACACAAAGTGACAATCAAGCAGTTCACGCGTCACGTTTGCACCGTTGTCGGCAATCGGCAAATACGGGCTACTCTCATCATGGCGCACTTGTACGGCGTAGGGGTCCTCCACCTGTTGCCCCAAAGCCAGTTGCTCGAATACCTCCACGTTGTTCCCGTTGGCCGGGATAAAACGCCCTTTGTCCGCAAACAAGATGAGCTTGTCGCCCTCGCGCTCGCAGGTGTCCGACATGAAAATGGCCGTGCTGCATTGTTTGCGGCGGCGTTCGTGCTCTGCGCGTTCAGCCTCCGTTGTTGACGGGCCGCTTACCTCTTGCAAAGGCCAATGCAGCTCAATAACGCCACCGGCATCGCAGCCTTTCCACCAGCTTTCCGGCAACGCCATCTCGGTGTAAACGTAAAAATCCTCATACCAACGGCCATCCTTTTCGAAGCGTTTGGCGGTGGAAGCAGAGCCCAAGCGGCAAGCAACGGTCGCGCGCTGCGCCTCCTGCGGCGTAATGAACTGCAACTGAGGGGAGAGACCTGCCCAGCTGCTTATATGCGGGCGTGCTTCGCGCAGGTACGGCAGGGGAATCATCGCCTCCGCCGGAGCAAGTGCGGTCAGCACCTTGTCATCCCCGTGCAAGGAACGCAAATTCTGCAACAAACCAAGGTTAAGCACCCAACCAGGCGCATCAAATCCGGCATCCGCCACCGCGGTGGTCTCCAGCAGGAGCACCACGCCCCTATCAAGGCTGGTATACGACGAATCCAACACCTCCACCATGAGCAAGGGGGTATTTTTGGCGGAATAGAGCTGCACGGGCGGATTTTTCACCGCTTGCACGCACACGACCGGCGCGCCGCTCTTGCTCCAGCTCACCAAAGTGGCAGCTTGCGGGCTGAGCACCGGTGCTTGCTCAGCCGTAGTTTGCGCAGTGGTACTGCTCCACAACGGAGCAGCGCATATAAGGCTCATTAAGAAAGTTGTTTTCATCATCTTGTATAGTTGTACGGACGTTTCAACACCGGTCTTTCAAGAATTCACCATTTTTTTCCTTTTTATTGAGCGGAGGCAGGGGCGTATGCGCCATCCGCCACGCCGGCGGAGCTCACCTTCACCGCTACCTTACCGATGGGGGAAAGCACCAGCCCCGGCACATGCCCATTGCAGGCGGGATCCATGCCGGGCAGCGCCTCACCGATGAGGCGATCCCCCAGCCACACGTAGAATCCGGGCTCGCGCCCCTCCTCCGTGTTGCCGGGCACCAGCGCGATGCGGATTTCATCCTCATTCGCGGACATATCGGAGCAGTACAGCACGCGGTCCTTCTTCTCCCCCCAAATAATGGCGGATTCCGTCACCGTGAGCACGCCGGTCTGCTGCCCATTCCCCAGGGTGATGCGCAGGCCGTCCTCAGTCTGCCAGCCGCCCTTCTTGCCATCGCCCACGCTGCACTTCACCGCACCGGTAAAGGCGGTGGCATCCGCAACGGGCAATTTAACGGCACGAGTGGACTTGAACACTTTGCCTTTCAGCGGCAAGGGCGTAAACGCTGCGGAGGGCTTGCGCTCCAAGCCGACCGTACGCCCGGGGTAGCCGAGGGCATCCGCCACCTCAGCAGCAATGAGCAAATCCCCCTGCACCGTGGGGTGCAGCTTGTCATTGGCATTGAAGAATTGCGGCTCACCCACACCGGGCTTATCCGTGCGGGCGGGGTCGATGAGCCCCTTATTCACATCCACAAACTCGACATTTTTGAAAGCCGCCCAGTGTTTGAGCGCTTCATTATAATCCATCACCACGGCAAAATCCTCCGCTTTGTTGTTATTGTTGCGGACATCGTGCCACGTGGGGATGGCAAGGATGAGGATGCGCACCTTGGGGTTTGCCTTGCGCATGGTGTCCACAATGACATCCATATCACCATCCCCGCTCCAGCTCTTCCCCTTGCGGGTGCCGATGAGGTTCTTCTGCACCTCCGCCATGTGCTGCCCGGCGCCGATGCCGCCTTTGTTACCGTAGTCTGAGAGCGTGTCATTGGTACCAATCATCATGACCATCACATCGGGCATCTGCGTGGCGGGGTCCAGCTTAAAATCTCCGGAGTACGTGGCATCCACCCCCAGCCAGTCATGGATGTTGGAGTTCCCCAAGCGACCGGACTTATTGATGCGCCCGGCAATCTCATACGCACGCTCACTGCTCATGGCAGAGTGGCGGTTATTGAAGGGCACACCGGCATACGCCGTACCCGGCACGACGCAAAAACGCGGGTTTTGATTCCCCTGCGTCACACCGACGGCGACAAACTGCACGCCGTTGTCCACAAAAACTTTATGCAACGGCCAACGGTACGAGGGCGCACCATAACCGTGCGTGATGGAATCGCCCACGAACATGACATTACCCAAATTCGCCGGGGCGTCCTCTGCCATCGCAACACCTGCACCCAACACACTGCATGCAGCCAGCATTTTCATCATAGCCTTGCTCATGCTGCCAGTCTACCAATTCCCCGCCACAATGCAAGCTTTTTATCCAGTGTTGGGAAAAAATGAATGAACCTGTTTTTGGAGCTATTGCAATAATGAAATTCAGCCATGTTACATTTATTGTCGGATTTACAAATGATAAAAAAGAAATCTACGCCTTGGGTGGCAACCAAAGTTCAAAAGTTAAAATTGAACGTTATGATAGAAAAAAAGTAATGGAATATAGATTTCCTATTTCTGGAGGGTATTCTCAACTCAAACAAGTCGCCCCCCAATCCTACTCCGTTACCCGAAATACAGACTAGGTAAAAATATCCTCAAAACTATGGGAGGGGGATTTCTCCCCTCCCTACATGCAACCATACACGCGTTGTGTTTTTGTGCATTAAGCCCAGTATGTAACAAAAGGGGGATTATGTTATGTGTTATGTTGGATAAAAGTCTTACTTTTTCTCAAAATAAGAAACCCAGAAGGAGCTGTTATCGGTATTTAAACAAAAATCATGTAGCAGTATTTTTGAGAAACTATCATCCTCAAAATGACCGATTTCTTCACCTTTATCAGTATACAAGCAGAGACCGCGAAGAATAAGTTTATCCCACTGATGAGTTGTGTTTCCTCCAAAAAAATCCTCTCTAGTGATTAAAACAGCATCAACATATATAATATAATCATTTGTCATAACAGGCGATAAAACAAGCACGGCTTTGTTATTTGCACTCACATGTGGAGTGAATATATAAACGCCTTGTATCTTTTCCGCTAATTTAAAGGGAGATTGTTCAGTATAAAGTTGACTAGCATTTTGAGAATATACAGGAACACTGCAAAATAATAAAAATATACACAAGTATAAAAGATTCTTGAATGAGATTATATTGCTATTATAACACACATGATTATCACAAATACAGGACTTTGTTTTTTTCATAACTTTCTTTTAACGCTTTACGGTTCAAACCTCGGCATATAAGCATACCGACTTATTTTTCATCACATTCACGAGGCTTCGGAGTTGTTTCGGCTCCATCCTTATTCTCAATATCCGATGTTTCGTCATCCATAAACATAGAAACTACGTTCGCCGGAAGATAGAAAGCATCAGGGGGGGGAGTACGATCAGGAGATGAGACTTCCAGACAGATTCCGGCTATGGGTTTGCTTAACGAGGTAATAGAATGATAGAATTTTATGAAATCCACCATCTTTATCTCCGAACTGACAATGATGCGCAGCGCTAATTTATCATACTCCAATTCATTCAGAATATCATAAAAAGGTTTTTGGACTTCTTCTATATTGTTATAGTCTACTTTAAATCGGAAACACGCAATTTTCTCATTCTTTATACACTTGGTCTCCAGATAATGACAAGGTGAAAACTCTCTCTTTTCGTCGGGGGAAACAGTTCCGAGCGAACGCAAATAAGGAAGGACAAGAAAATGCTCACAACCGTTAGAGGATAAATCAATAATTGTATCACCGACCTTTAGGTTATAATAGTAAAAGTCATTTTCATCTTCTATTAACTGCAGAATACGTCGTTCTAAAACATCCATGGTATCATTATGCCCCAGTTCTATAGTATAAACGCGGGGCTGCTCATTTTCCAAAGATGCTACATCCGCACCATGGCTTGATGCCGACTCCTCTTGAGTCTGTGACCAACAGAGGGAGAAAATAGCCGGTAGGAAAACGAAAAGGGGGATTGATTTCATGGCGGGAAGATAGCTTGTTATCCTGAGAACAACATAAATCTAGCACTTTCAGAATAAACAGTCAAGCCGATTCGCGAAAAAAACTCTGAAAAATCGGTTACACTACGCCAGAGGCAAATCCGGGGTGAGGGCGCGGGTGTGGGAGTCATGCAGCTCCAGAATGGGGGAACGCCACGCGGGGCCGAAGGCATCCAGCAAGCGGCATACGGCGTACGGGGCCGTGCGCGCTTCATACTGTGCCACCCATTCAGCCATTTGCTGCGGTGCCTGAGCGGAATCCGTCAGGTAGGGGAAGCGGGGGAGCCCCATGTGGAAAGGCTTGGGGGATAAACGCGCGCGCCAGCATGCTTGCTTGCGGCACAAGTTGACGTACAGGGGGTCTGCCTGCAGGGCGCGGAACAACTGCGCCTCGCGAGCGGAGCCGAGGCTGAGCCCCTGCCCTTGCAGCGCCACGCGCCAACCGTGCGCCGTACGGTAAACGCGGGCGGAGAGTGTTTCATCCTGCCGGCACAGCTTTTCCGCAGCCTCCAGCAGCAACTGCTCCGGCTTTTTGCCCAGCCCCAAAAAGCGCAACAAGCCACCGCCACGGAAGTGATCCACATCCACAAAGCAAAGGGAGGTCGAGTTCAGCACCAGCGCGCCATACCTGTTGCGCGTCACGAGGTTTTGCTCATCGGGCGCAGCGATGACGGGCTCCAACACGGCTGCACTGTAGGTATCCTCCCCCGGTAGGGCGGCCAAAGCACGCAAAGCGGCAGTAAAATCCGCAAAAACAGCGGGCGAAACGGAGGGCCGGGCCAAATACGCCTCCCACAGGCGCGCGCGCTCCGCCAATGAAGCCTGAGCCGCCACCATGGAGTCAAAGGAAGCGCCGAACAGCTTCACTTCGCGCCCACGGACAACACGCTTCTCGCGCACCCAGTACGGAGGGATTTTCATAGCTGCACTTATTCTTCAATATCAACACATTGCTCCGGGGCTACGGGCTCCACCCCGGTAATCAAGAAGCCCTCCACCGTAAAGATGGTGGCGGAAATGAGCTCGCCATTCTGCCGAGCAACGGTACAAGGGCGGCGAGCACCTTGGTACACCATGCTTGCGGGCTTGAAGGTGATATTAGGCAACTCATGATGCTGCACCCAGGTATCGAAGCAACTACGCAGGTGGCGCAGCATATCCGGCTTGCTGAAGAACTCCAGCGCAGCGGTTTCCGAGTGGTAGTACACGTCCTCCCGCAAATGCGGTAACAAGCCGTCAAAGCGCTGCGTGCTCATGCACTGAGCAAACAGTCGCGCTGCATCCGCCTCAGTAATGGGAGCACGCGGTGCTCTGCCCTCGCGCAGGTGTGATATGCGCTCCGGCAGTCCCAGCGGGAAATCAAAACCGTGAGCCTCGCACTTGAGCTTGTAATCCGTAGCGGAACCGGCAATGGCATTCACGTGCAGGGTGAGGTAGAGGATATTCGTGGAGCCGTCCGCACCGGGCATTTTTTTCATGCGCGAGGGGTAGCGGTCCGGGTGGAAGCGGCGGCGGTAACCGCGGGCATCTTCCATGGTATTGGTGATGGTATCCACCATGACACAAAGGCGCTGCCCGCGGTTATCCAACACGCGGAACTCCGGGCGGCCGAAACGATACAGCAGCTCGACGGGTTCTTCAAAACGGCAACCGGCGCGCAGCAGCGCAGCGCCGATGAGCGCCAGTGGCGGGCTGAGCGGCTGCACGCGCTGCTCAAAGCGGCGTGCCTCGAGCTCACGCGCATCTTCCACCACGGCCGAGGCTGTGATGGGGGAATCCGCCCAGCTCACGGAGGACTCCACCAGCGAATCAGGCACGGCATACAAGCGCCCGCCGGCACATACGAAACCCCCCACACGCGGGATTCTGCCGCCGAGGAGGGGTTCAAAGACGTATACGTTGAACACCAGCTCCGGCAAGCGGGGATTGACACCGCATTGCAGGCAATACCCGGACAAACCACAGAAATTGACGGGCGACACATGCTGCACCACGCTGTGCAGCTCGCTTTGCTCCGCAGAGCGCTGGGCGAAGGCCACCAAGCCATCCCCGCCGAACGTAAAGGAGGCTGCGAGCAAACTCACGGCGCAGCGCAGGTGCATCCCCTGCCGGAAACAATGGCCGAACATGTGCACCTCCGCGCAGTGGACTCGGTAACAAGCGCCGCGGGCATCCATGAGGCTCAGAGAATCATTCTCCACCACGTTGAAGACCTCTAACTCGTTGACCGGATTGGCATCGGAATAAAAATCACCATAACGCAACACCACGCTCCCCTCCCTGCGGCCCTGAGTCAGCACCAAGAGCAGCGGAGATTCCACGCCGGAGGCTAAGAGCCGCATATCCGGTGCCATGTCACCATTGTGAGCCAAGCCTTCCACATAGGGGTAAATTCTTGTACCGGAATTCGCCGTTTCTCGTACCAAGGTATGCATTTTCAGCAGGCCACCACCGCCCATAAAGGAAGAGCAGCCGTGTTTTTCCGGCAAAAACTGGCAGGTTGCGGCATCTGCCGCCCATTTGCCATGTGCACGCGCTGCATACAAGGCGTCCACCACGCAGCGAGCATAGTCAGGTCGCACGCGCTGCACCACGCAGGGCATGATGTAAACAATCGCGCCCGGGTGAGCCTCCACCCATTCATATTGCTGATGGTTGAGGCAGGCCTGCGCATTCACAGAGCTGACGCACAGCACATACACCGCCACGGGCTCGCCATCTTCCTCCGCGCGGAAATGGGGGGAGCCATCCCCCAAGCGCAACGATTCAATGACATCCGAACGCACGGCGCTCAACCCGCAAGTGCTCAGCACCTCCGCCAATTCACCCTCGACGGCGGCAAATAAATCACTGAGCTGCCATGAACACAATTCTGAGACATCCGCAGCCTCCGTAGCGCGGGCTAAAATGCGTGTAGAAAACTTCCGGTTATGCATGGTATTCTGCTTTCCGTGTATAAATCAATGAGATGTCGCCCCTTGGCGGTCGAAGAGCTCTTTGTACAAAGCGCAATGCTCATACAGCTCCGCATGCGAGCCATCCCCCACAATACGGCCGTGCTCGAACACGAGTATGCGGTGCGCATTGCGCAGGGTGCTGAAGCGGTGCGCCACAATCAAGGTGGTGCGGCCTACAGCCAGAGCATCCAACTCCTGCTGAATCTCCTTCTCGCTTTCCGCATCCAGTGAAGCCGTAGCCTCATCCAAAATGAGCACAGGCGCATCTTTCACAAAGGCGCGGGCAATGGCAACACGCTGGCGCTGCCCACCGGAAAGGCCGCTGCCCCCCTGCCCAACCTTGGTATCCAACCCCTGCGGCTGGGTTGCCGTGAATGCGGTGACGCGGGCGGAATCCGCTGCAGCCTGAATTTGCGCATCCGTTGCATCGGGGCGGCCCATGGCGATATTCTCGCGAATGGTACCGGCAAAAAGCAATGCCTGCTGCCCCACGATGGACAGCTGCTCGCGCAGGTCGTGGCGGGTAACCTCGCGTACATCGATACCATCCAGCGACAACGAGCCCTCGCTCACCTCGTAGAATCTGGGGATGAGGTTCGCAAAGGTCGTCTTACCGGCACCGCTGGGTCCCACAAGCCCCACAATCTGCCCTGAGGGAATGCGGATATTGATATCCTTCAGCACGGGTTTGCCCTCTTCATAAGCAAAGGACACATTGTTGAAGACAAGCTCACCGCGCACCGGTTGAGAGAAGGTCTTGGGCTCCGCCGGGTCATCAATGGGGTTGTGCTCTTCCAGCACTTCTTCCAAACGGTCAAGCGAGCCCTGGGCCTCATTCAAGCGATTGAACGCCTGCCCGGCGCGCTTCATGGAATCGAAGGTAAAGTACATCGCAATGGCCAAAGCCATGAAATCCTCCATCCCCATGCCGCAGTTGCAACCGAACACCAGCAGCAGAGACAGCGCCAGCGCCGTCACCGTCTCCATAATGGGGATAACCAAGCGCTGGTACTTCATCAGCTTATCCATGTTGCGGCGGTAGTGCTCGGAAGTAACGCGGAAATCCGCTATCTGGCGCTCCTCCAAAGAGTAGGCGCGCACCTCACGCTGGGTTTCGAGGTTTTGCTGCACCACAGTATTAAGCTCACCCAAGCCCTCTTGAGCGTTTTTGGCACGGGCGGAGATTCGTTTACCAAAGGTAATGATAGGCCACGCAGCCAGCACCACAAAGAGCAGCACCAAAACCATTTCCGTGCTGCCTTTGCTGAACAACATGTACACAAAAGCAAAGAACGCGCACAAGCAGGTGATGGGCTGCTTCACCAAGTCATTCGCCACGTGTGAGAGCACATTCTGCACCTTGCCGGTATCCGCCACAATGCGGCTGACCATATCGCCCTTGCGCTTTCCTTCCAGATACGCAATGGGGAGTTGCTGCACATGGTGGAACACCGTGCGGCGCAAGCCTTCAAGAATACGAATACCCAGTATATTCACCACCACGTGGTTTGCCCACATAGCCACACCGCGCACGGCAAAGATAAGCGGCATCACGGCGCAAGCCATGAGCAACAGCGTGTTCGGGGAAAGCTCTTTGAGTGAAGGCATCTGCGCCAGCAGTGCGGGCTCCTCGCCACTGCCGGAGTAGAACACCACCGGGAACACGAACTTTATCAGGAACGGTACGCCCAAACCACTGGCGGCTGCCGTTATCAAGCCCGTCAGCAAGGTAGCCACCAGCCACCACATGTGCGGGAACAAAAAGCGACGCGCGAAACTTAACACTCGTTTTAACATCAGGCTGTCTCCTTTCCGTTTTCGTTAGCGCTGCGCACCTGCTCATCGTAGAGCGAGCGGTAAAGAGCGCAGGTTTCATACAACTGGGCATGCGTGCCATCCGCCACAATCTCGCCCTCATGGAATACCAAGATTCGGTTTGCTGCGCGAATGGTGCTGAAGCGGTGTGCAATGATGAAGGTAGTGCGGTTGCTCGCCATGTCCTCCAGCGCCTTTTGAATGACGGCCTCGCTCTTCATATCCAGGGCGGAGGTAGCCTCATCCAAGATGAGTATGGGGGCATCCTTCAAAATGGCACGGGCAATGGAGACGCGCTGGCGCTGGCCACCGGACAAGCCGCCGCCACCTTCTGAAAGCATCATATCATACCCGCCCTCCTTTTGGTCCGCAAACTCGGACACACAGGCCAGCTCACCCGCACGGCGCACCTCTTCATCCGTCGCCCCGGGGTGGCCGATGCGAATGTTCTCACCGATGGTATCACGGAACAAGGCGGCGAACTGGGACACCAAGCCGATGGTATGCGTGCGCTCCTCACGGCTGAGCTCGCGCACATCCACGCCGTCAATGAGCACCTGCCCCTGCAGGGGATCATAGAAACGGCAAATCATGTTAATGAAGGTCGTCTTGCCGGAGCCACTGGGGCCCACCAAAGCCACGCTCTGCCCTGCAGGCACCTGCACGCTGATGTTCTTGAGCACCGTCTTTTCCTCATTGTAGGCAAAGGTCACGTTGCGGAACTCCACCGCACCCGCCACGGGTTGCGGCAAATGTTTCGGCTCCGCCGGCTCGGGGGTCTCATCTTCCGCATGCAACACCTCGTTGATGCCCTGAATAAGCGACACCATCACCTGGCAGTAGTTCATCACAGCGCCCAAGCGCTTGATGGGGTCATAGCACAGGTAAAAAGCCGTCGCGATAGCCGTGAACTGCTCCAGCTTCAGCCCCACACCGCAACCGCGGTACAGGGAGTAAGCCAAGGCCAGCGCGCTCACCACCTCGATGGCAGGCGCGACGGAGGCCTTCCAAGACTCGATGCGGATAATGGCTTTGTTGTATTCTTCAATATGGGCATACAACAGCTTTTCACGTTTATCCTGCAAGTTGAACGCGCGCACCTCACGCTGCGCCGCCAGTGATTCCTCCACATCCGCCGTGATGGAGTGCATGCCGGACATCACCCGGCGCATCTTTTTCACCATGCGCTTGCCCACAAAGCGCACCAACGGTATGCACAGTGAGGATATCAGCAAATTGCCCAACAGCACGGCGGCATCCTCATTCGTTATCGCCGTGTACACCAAATAACCCAGTGCGGCGCACAGCGTCAGCGGTTGCACTACAATGTCATTCAGTACCTGGGTCATGTGCAACTGCACATTCTGCGTAAACTGGATAACCGTGGTCATCAGCTTACCGCGGGAGTGGCGGTCATGGAAGGAGAATGAAAGCCACTGCAAACGAGCAAAGAGATCCGTGCGCAAATCCGTCAGTATTCCCAACCCGACGCGGTTCAGCAGGTATGAGTTCAGGTAGGTACTCATGCCGCGCACAAACATCAACAAGGGGATGAACAAGGCAGCGCCCCACATGGTAACGGTGGGGATATCCCACCCGCTGAAATACTCCTCCGCCAGCGAAACCAGCCACGCGGGCGCAGGCTCCGTGCCGAACACCACCGGCACCACACTCTGCACGATGACCGGCAAACCGCAACCCGATGCCGCCGCCGCGATGATGCCGAACACAATCCCCAGCACCAAGGTTCCGCGATACGTCGGCAAATACTTGCGCAACAACGGACGCGCCAGACTCAGAAAACTATCCTGCTCTGCTTTACTCATATACCGAGCAATACTATACCACAAATACACCCCTCCTTTCAACAAAAAAAGCCGAGAGGTAATGCAGCGAAATCAAAAATCTATAAAAAAACTGCTGTACACTCAGGCCTTAATTTGTTAATATACCCGCAAGAACCCATCTAACACAAAAACATCTTATGGCAGCACATAGCAACAGCGGCGCCTCCGGAGCCATCTTCAAAGTTTTCCGCACCTTATTTCTCCTCATCTACTACATCATCAAGTGGGCATTCCTGTTTACTTTCGGCATACTGTTCATTTGGCCTCACCGTTTTTGTGTTACACATGGCGGAGATAATCGCGGCATTATTATGTACCTTCTCTACCTGTTGGCGCTCATTGGTTTTGCCGTCTACTACTTCTGGGACTACATCAACCTTTATATTCTCTGAGCAGGCGCGCATGCGCGCGTAAGCACTGGCAATACCCACAACCGGCAGCAGATTACACCACTGCTGCCGTTCTTGTGTGTTTTGTGTGACTTTTTCACCACAAAAAAGCGCTTCACGGCAGGTGTTTTTTAGGGTATACTGGTGGCACGAAAAGCTATGGCTGCACACATCATTATTGTAGAGGACGATGAAGATATAGCCGCTCTTGTTGCCTTTAATTTGGAGCGAGAGGGCTGGACTTGCACGCTGATTCACAACGGCACAGAGGCTTGGGAACAAATCCGCACTCAATTACCGGATTGCGTTATTCTGGATATGATGCTGCCGGGCATGTCAGGGGTGGAGATTTTTACGCTCATGAAAGCCCATGAGTTCACCAACAACATCCCCACCCTCTTTCTCACCGCCCGTGCTCAGATGGATGACAAGCTGGAATGCCTGAGCTTGGGCGCGGATGACTACATCACCAAACCCTTCAGCAGCAAAGAGCTCAAGCTGCGCGTCCGTAATCTGCTGCATCGCGCGCAGGCCGGAGCGCCCCGCCTGATTGTTCGCCAAGGTCCCATCTGCGTGGACAAGATTACCCAAATTGCCACACTGGACGGGGAGCCCTTGGATTTGACCTTGGCGGAGTTCAAAATCCTCGCGTACCTGATGGAGCATCCCGGTAAGGTACAGGACCGCTACGAACTGCAACAAAACATCCTCGGGTATTCGGACACCACGCAATCCCGCGCGCTGGACTCGCATATTAAGCGCTTGCGCCAAAAACTCGGAGAATATGCCGATTGCATTGCCACAGAGCGCGGCGTGGGCTACTTCTTCTCACCTCCTGCCGAGCAATCCGAATAAATCGGCGGCAGCTTTATCGTGAACACGGTGCGTTGCCCGGGCGTACTTTCCGCGCCAACGCTACCGCCGTGGGCCTCCACCGCGTGGCGTACGATGGCAAGCCCCAAGCCCGTGCCCTTGATTTTCCCCGTGGTGTCCGCGCGGTAGAAGCGGTTGAAGATGTACGGCAGCGATTCCGGCGCTATGCCCACACCATTATCCTCCACCGTGATAACTCGTGAGCCATCTGCCTCTACCCTTGCCTTCAGGCACACTTCAAGCCCGGGAGCGGAGTTGTTTTTCAGGGCATTTTCCATCAGGTTAAAGATAACCTGCGACCAATAAAAACTGTCACCATACATAGCAAAGGGTTGAGGCGACAGCGCAAGCTCCACCCTTGCCTTTTTCTCGTCAATCATGGGCTGCAAACGCAGGATGACATCTTCCGCAAGCTGTCGAAAATCAAACGGCTCATGCTTCAGGTACCCCGCCTCCGGAGCATCCACACGAGACAGCATTAACATGTCGGAAATAAGGCGCACCATTCGGTCGGCATGGCGTTTCATAATGCCCAGCGAGCGCTGTCGTATGGCGGCATCGTCGGCAACATCCGGGTCATCTAACAGGGCATCCAAATACCCGATAATCAGGGTCAATGGCGTACGGAGCTCATGTGAGGCATTCGCCACGAAATCACGCCGGATAATCTGCGTGCGGCGCTCTTCCGTAACATCCAAGAATACGACGCCGATGTGGCGCCCCCGGTTTTGCAAAGGCGTAGCCTTGGCACGGTAGGTTCTCACCTCATCCCCACGAGGGATGTTGATGTCCCTGCGCACCGTTTCCATGCCGGTGCAAACCTGCTGCAAAAAGGCCCGCAACTCACCCTCAGGCAATAAGCGCAACAAATTGGTATGCACCGGTGTTTCCATACCGACCAGCTCAGCAGCATTTGCATTCGCCATCTCCACGCGACCGGAGGGGCGCAGCAATAAAAACGGCACCCCCAAGGATTCCAAAAACAATGACTGGTCTTGCCGCACCTGGTCCTCCAAATCCCGCAACATGATACGCAGGCACTTCGATTCATTCTGCACAGCCAAGCTGCGATAACGCGTGCTTTTTATCTTCAGACTCAGGAAAATAAATGGCAGTGCAAACGCCAGCACCATGAGCCCCAACACTATATCCCAACTTATCACGCACCCATTGTATCAGATTATCCCCACGCTGCAAGGCAAATCACCTCAAAGCGATAGATTTTCACAAAACTCATTCAGATATTGTTTTTCAGATGGCACTGTTAAAGTATATGGTTTATGTCGCTATTTGCACTGAGCGATAAATCGGATTTTTGCGAGCGCAAGCGAGCGGAATTCAGAGCCCCGGAGGGGCGCCATAGAATAGCCCGGCGGTGAAGCCCCGCAAGGGGCGGAACCCCGGGAACCGCCCCCAAAAAGTAAATGCGAACCCCGGAGGGGTGGCATAAAGCGTGGCTCAAAATACGGCATTGTTTCAAAATGCCGCAAATACAAAAAACACGCGCCCGTCCCGGCTCGGAGCGTCGCTTCGCTCCGGTCCTCGCCATTGTCTGTCGCCCTACGCTGCGTCGCTTCGCTCCGTCGCTCCGGGCTCCATTTTATTTTTGTGTTGTACCGGTGGTTGCGCGGCTACGCCGCTCCACCACCGGCTACTGTCTTTCGCCCCTTACGGGGCTCCAATTTAGGCTCACCTTCGGTTCGCATTCCCCCTTCAAATTCCGAATTATCGAGCAGTTTGTAATCAACTAAAAACATAAACAAAGCATTTCAGATAATGGAAACCGCATTCTGCTTGCGTAAAAGATTGGAATACGCTAGAATACAGGCAGATATGAAAAACTCACTTTTTCCGGCAACTCTGTTCTTGTGGCTGCCCATAGTAGGAGCGGAAGAGCTCAGCCCCATGCCGAACAGCGACTCCGCACCCGCTGTTGACGCCTCTGAAGAAGGCGATTACGAGGAGGAGGAGGAGGACATCATCTACACGCCTGAGCAGCAAGCGGATGCCTTGGCTAAGCTGAAAACCTGTTCCGAGCAAAGCCTGCTAGCACTGCGTAGCATTTCCGACCGTGCCAGTGCAGACGCAGCGGTGGCCCTGCTCCAAAAGAGCAACCACACCTTGACTGACATCACCCCGATTCTGGGTAGCATGGATCAGAATGAGGTGATGAGTATTCTTTTTATCACCGGTGAGCAGCAGGAAGAAGAAATCCGCCGCTTAGCAAAAGCTCAATTTTACGGTTCCGAGGCACTTGCCAAAGAGCTGACCGGCAGCGCAGCCCTTGTTCGCCCCGCAGCCACGATGCCGGATGAGCTCAAAGAGCAGTTCCTTCATAAAGAAGCCGCAACAACGCCCGCTGTAAGCGGTGGCCCCGGTTACACTCAAGAAACGGCGTGGGTGCTCGAGCCGACCGAGACAGACGACCGAATACAAGGCTCGTTAACGAAGTACTTTCACCTCATAGCCACAAAAATCAACCAACTCGCCATCTATGAAGCGCGCTTCGGCATCGGCGCACCCATGTTGAAAACCGTATTTGCCAACGGAAAGGTATACGTACACCTAACATTGGACCTACTGCCGGAGGGGGATGGTGACCGCTATATCCTCGAGCAGTGGCTGGACATCACGGTGTGCGCCCTTATCCGCTCGGAAGAAGACATGCTTCAGTACGCCGAAGAAGGCGTGCACATAGTAGCCGGCATCATCAAGCTTCTTAGCGCTGTGAGCGATAAAGACAGTGCGGATAAAGCGGCGGACACCATATTGGCGCTCTCTGAAAAAATCTCCCCTAAACACTCGGCCGCCATAGGCCTGCTCAGCGAAGAGCAAACCACCCGCCTTGCCATAGAGAGTGGCATTTCTCCGGAAAAGGACGGCGACATCATCGAGCGTATCATCGATGCCGACTTCTTCGGCTCGAAGAAGCTGGAAAAGGCTATGGAGAACCTTCAGAAGAAAATATAAGGCACGGGCATCAGGCTGATTGCCGATTGCTTGCCTAATTGAAATTTCCCTTTTTGTGGTGGGATGCGCAACCTGCGCCGTTTTACCTTCGGCGCAGGCTTTTTTGCAATGACCGATATCTCATTATCAGGATTAATCCATTCTTTACAATGCTCCCGACAAAGGGGGATTGATGGAACAGCGCCCGATAAAACGGCAGAAACGACCTTCAGCTGCTTTTCATGACCAAAGCAGCACGTGGTAGCGCCAGAGCACGCCA
The DNA here is from genome assembly GCA_904501955.1 of uncultured Akkermansia sp. GTDB lineage: Bacteria > Verrucomicrobiota > Verrucomicrobiia > Verrucomicrobiales > Akkermansiaceae > Akkermansia. Next base: position 29,324 of record CAJGCY010000013.1, read on the forward strand.
AAGCACGCAGAAGGGTATTTCCGAGCGCAATACAGCCACATCAAGGAGACGGAAGGCCACCACCTCCCCCGCGGGCATTCCGATAGAATCCACAGCAGATCCGCGATGCTGCGAAGCCGGGAGGCATATTCCGCCCCCCCGCGCAGCGGGTGACCTAACTTAGTCTAGGGCGTAAGCCCTAGGAAATGGGTAAAAAACAAATCCGAACCCGCGTACCGTTGTGGCTTACCGAAACGGTATGCGGGTGGCATCCCCCATCCGGAGCACGTCAGTGCGGAGAAAAGCCATATTTGCGGGCGCATGCCCGCCGAACTTATGAGCCCCGGAGGGGCGCTATACAATAGCCCTGCGGGGCGGTGGCGGCACTCCATAACGCAGAGAAGCCCGCCAAGCGTTAGCTTAGCGGGCTTCATAATTCCTGGCGGCTATCTACTCTCGCGGGACCTATCGTCCGACTACCATCGACGTGCTGATGTTTCACTTCCGGGTTCGGAATGGGACCGGGTGGGACCATCAGGCTATGACCACCAGGTTGCGGGGAAGTGTTTTG
>CAJGCY010000014.1 GCA_904501955.1 uncultured Akkermansia sp.
CGAGGACCGTAGCGAAGCGGCCGGCCACGGCGTAGCAAGCGAGCGCAGCGAGACGCGAAGACGGGAGCTCCGAGCCGTTGCGGGCGCGTGTTTTATCATGTTCGCGGCATTTTGAAACAATGCGGCATTTTTGCGCCACGCTTTATGCCACCCCTCCGGGGTTCGCATTTATTTTTTGGGGCGGTTCCCGGGGTTTGGGGCTTCGAGTCTTCGCTTTCTACGCCCTCACAGGCCGCCCCTTGCGGGGCTCCACCGCCGGGCTATTGTATGGCGCCCCTCCGGGGCTCAAATTTAGGCTCGCCTACGGCTCGCAATCTGTTCTTCAACTTCCGATTTATCGTGCAGAATGCCGATAACCATACCGTAAATGAAGCGACCGCCCCAAGTGGTGGGGCGGTCGCTTCATGGGATTAGTTGTGCATCAGGTGTTTGATGTGTGCCAGCTTTTCCCTTAGCTCTTTATGCGCGTTGAATAGTCGCGTTCGCAGGGTGGCATGCGGTATACCGAGCAGTTTTGCCACATCCTCAGGTTTTTCTCCCTGAACCGTGCAAAGCATAACTACTACACGGTGCTTTTCCGACAAACTGTTGATGGCTATCATTGTTTCTTTTTTTATCACCTTTCTATCTGCACTGCGTCTGGGGTCTGACTCCTTCGTCTCGTCCACCGGTTGCACAGCGCGCGAACCCTCATCGTCATCTTGGTTGTTACCGTTGGTGTGGTCAATGGTCTCCATCGGCTTATGGCTGCGGAAGTGGTCGCGAATGAGGTTGTACGCGATGTTGTAAAGCCAGCTGAAGAATTTATCACGCTCCTTGAGTTTACGCAGGGAATGGAAAGCTTTGAGGAAGGCTTTTTGGGCAATATCGTATGAATCCGCCTCTGAGCGTACCTGATTCATGATGATAAGGAAAAGCTTGCGGGAGTAGCGCAAAACGAGTTCATCGAAGGCAGCCATTTGCTTGTTGCAGGTGGCTTCCACCAACTGTTCGTCTGTCATACTCTTGTACGTAAGTTTCTCGTTTTTAGTGCTCATGGTTACGAAAATGGTATACAGCGTGTAAAGTGAGGGGGAGGAATCTTGTGTGGTGTTATCTTAAATCTTCCAGCAGGCCTTGCAGTTGTTTGTGGGCGTAGTGCAGGCGCGAGCGCAGCGTGCCCTCCGAGATATTGAGCATGCTGGCAATCTCCGGGTTGGAGAGCCCTGCAATGTCGCTGAGGGTGACTACTTCTCTATGGTTGGGGGATAGCTGCTCCAGCGCGGCGCGCAGGCGTTTGTTGAGGTCCTTGAGATTGGCTTTTCTGATGGGGTCGGATTCGAGTGAGGTATCCGCCAAGTCATCATTTTTCTCGTGCTGGTTGCCCTTGTCATCGTTGTCGATGGTGGTGGTGCGGTCGCGGCCTCGTTTGCGGATGAAGTTGCGGGCGTTGTTGGCGGCAATGGTGTAGAGCCAAGTGTAGAAGGCACTTTGGCCGTTGAAGTAACGGAGCGCGCGGAAGGCCTTAATGAAGGAATCTTGCGCTACGTCGTAGGCATCTGCCTCGCAATTGAGCATTTGCATGAGCATGGAGTGAATTTTGCGTGAATGGCGCTTTACCAGCACGTCAAAGGCACGCGTATTCCCATCGAGCGTCAATTTGATGAGGCTCTCGTCATCCTGTTCGGATAGGGAAATGTGTTTGTTGCCGGGGCTCATGATTGAGAAATGGTGTGGGGTAGGGTGGTTGGGGGGGGGATTTTCCGGCGGGGAGGTGCCGCCTTGCTACAGGCGGCACCATTGCCGTGAATGGGGGGTATCAGAGGCTGTACTCACGCTTATCGCGGCTTTCAAACCATTCGATAAACGCTTTGTTCACCGTCGTGTAACCGCCGGGGGTGGGGTAATCACCACTGAAGTACCAGTCGCCGCACTCGCCTTCGATGGCTTCGTGCAGGCCGTCCAAGCTCTGGTAGATGACTTGGATGGCGCAGGGGCTGTTGTCCGGTGTTACCATGCGGGAGACTTCCTCCGTAATCTCGTCTTCCGTGAAGGGCTCGTAGATTTTCTTGACGGGGTTTGTTCTCTCCGCTGCGGGGAGGGTAAGCTGGCGCTTGCACTCCTCATATACATTGATGATGTGGGTGTACATGCCTCGCTTCTTCAGCAGGGTGATGGCTGCCTGGAACGCGATGAACTTGCCCATCTCGCTCATGTCAATACCGTAGCAGTCCGGGTAGCGCACTTGCGGCGCGGAGGAGGCAATGACAATCTTGCGGGCTTTGGAGCGTGCCAAGAGGCGCAGCAGGCTCATCTTGAGCGTGGTACCACGTACGATGGAGTCATCAATGGCGACCAATACCTCATCGCTGGAAACAGCACCGTAGGTGAGGTCATACACCATGGCTGCAAGCTGCTTGCGGCTGCTTTCCTCTGAGATGAAGGTGCGCAGTTTGATGTCCTTGTGCGCAATCTTCTCTGCACGGGGCCAGCGGCGGAGAATGAGCTCGTTGATGAGCTCCTCGCTCATGGTGCCCTCCTTGTAAGCCTTGATCATGGCCTCCGTCACCTTGTTACGGCGGTAAGCGCGCAGCCCCTCCAGCAAGCCGTAGTAGGATACCTCAGCCGTGTTCGGGATGAAGGTGATGGCCGCCTTGGAGAAGTTGCCGTCCAAGCTGGCTACCACTTGCTCCGTCAGGTTGGAGCCCAGTGCCTTACGCTCGCGGTAAATGACGGGGTCATTGCCGCGTGAGGTGTACACATCCTCAAAGCAGCAGGGGGTAAGCTTGCCGGGCGTGGTGTACTCCTTGATGGTGACTTGACCGTCGGACTTGACGACAATCATGTTACCGGCGGGCAGGGACTTGACGTCTTCCTCCTCTACCTCCATCACGCTCATCAGCGGCACGCGCTCGCTGGCTACGGCCAAGTACTCATCCGTCAGGATGTAGTGGCAGTGGCGGATGCCGTTCGGGTCGCGCAGGCAGAAGAAGTCACCGTTACCCACGGCGCCCATCAGCGTGTAGCCACCGTCCCAATCCTTGGACGCCTTCGCGATGATGTCGTACAGGTCGAGCTCTGCGGAGATGACGTGCGGAATTTCCTGGCCGTCCACGTTCTGGTCACGCAGGCTGCGGTAAATGTCCGTATGGGCTTCATCCAAGTAGTAGCCTACCTCCTCCAGCAGGGTTTGAATATCCGTGCCGAACACCGGATGCTGACCGCGGGAAATGAGCTTCTGGTGCAGCTCCGGCAGGTTGGTGATGCCCATGTCACCCTGCAGCATAAGGGTGCGCGTGGTCCAGTTCGTGCGGCGCATGTAGGGGTGGCAGGTGCCCTCATCATAGGCGGTGCCACTCGCTCCGTAGAGCAGGTGCCCCATCAGCACCTCACCGCCGAAGTTGAAGTGCTTCTTATAGGTCTCTGCATCCAACCCGCGGATGGTGCCTTCATCACGCATGCGGCGCAGGTGGCGCTGCTGTGTGGAGAAAATGTTGGTGATGGCGTTGGCGGAGGCATCACGAGCACGGAAAACGTACGGCTCACCCAACGGCATGTTGAGCTTGATGCAGCCGATGCCGGCGCCGTCCTGACCGCGATTGTGCTGCTTTTCCATCAGTAGGAAAAGCTTGTTGAATGCCCAGTCGGGCGAGCCGTATTTCTCTACATAGTAGGAAATCGGCTTGAGTAATCTGATTGCTGCGGACATAAAATCTTGTCTTGGCTTATGTGCGTGAGCTTACTTGCGTACGCTCACGGTAATGCCCTTACCGGCGCGCATGGTGCCGATGACCGTGCCGCCGGGGCCTGCGGTGCAGGCTTGCTCCACTTGGTCTTCGGAGACGATGGCCACCCAGCCGATGCCCATGTTGAAGGTGTGGAAGCGGTCCTCTGCGTCCACGAACTGCAGCACCTTCTGTGCGGGCTCGTTATCCCAGTAGGGAATCTCGAGGTCAGCGCCGTTCTCACCGAGGAAGCGCTCCAAGTTCTCCGGCAGACCACCGCCGGTGATGTGGGCGTATGCCTTCGGGGTGATGCCGAGCTTGCGCATGTCGTTCACCACGTCATGGTACAGGCGGGTAGGGGCAAGCAGGCTGCGCAGCTCCTCCTCCGTGAGCAGGTCCGGGTTCTGAGCAAGAATGCGGCGCACCAAGCTCCAGCCGTTGGCGTGGAAACCGTCGCTGGGGTAGCCGATGAGCACATCTCCCGGCTTCACCTGTGAGGGGTCAATCATCTGGCTCTTCTCAACGCAGCCGATGCTGAAACCGGCCATCTCCACCAAGTTCTCGGGCACTACCCCCGGCATCTCGGCCGTCTCGCCACCGGCGAGAATGCAGTTGCAGCTCTCCAGGTAATCGCACATGCCGGCCACGAGGCGGGTGATGCGCGGCTTCTCTACCTCCAAGTTAGAGATGCCCAAGTAGTCAAGGAATACGAGCGGGTCACCGCCGGTCGTCAGGATGTCATTAACATTCATGGCAACCAGGTCTTTACCTGCGGTTTCCAGCATGTCCATCTCGAAAAGGACCTCTGTCTTGGTGCCGACACCGTCCGTGCCGGTTACAATGACGGGTTCTTTATAGGAGGACAAGTCATATGCTGCAGCAAAGAGCCCGAAGGCATTGCAGAGCTGACGGTTCTTCTGCGTACGCTTTACGTGTGCGCTGATGTCCTTGACAAAAGACTGTGCCTCAATGGTATCGACACCGGATTGCTTGTATGTGAGATTACCTGACATAGGAAAAGTGATCACGTGGATTCGCGCGCATTATACCCTTTTCCTGAGCCTTTGGCAAGCCGTATTTTTAAGATGCGACTCTATTTGTTGTGTTGTAGCTTATTCTCCCTGCTTACGGAGGAGCTCGATTTCTTTCTTGAGCAGTGAGCCGACTCGGTGGCGAGCAAGGTAAATTTGGGCGAGGCTGATGCCGAGCTTGCGGCGAACCTCCAGTGTACCCATCCCGCGCAATATGCTGTAGTCAAAGATTTGAAAATGGAGCGGGTTGACTTGCATTTTTACCCTTTCCGTGGCAGCTTTGATGAGGTTGCGTTGCCACTCTTTTTCCCAAATGGCGTCGAATTCATTGCTCAGGTCGGGCAGCTCTTCCGCCGTGGGGGTATAGGTGTTTTCCTCGAGGTTGGTGGGGGCTGTTTCCGGGGTGCGGTTGCGCAGGGTGTCCGCAATGCGCCAGCGGGTCAGGTTCCACAACCACTGCTTGAAGGAGCCTTTCTGTGGGTCATACCCTTTCTCTTTGCTTTGCTTGGCTATGGAGAGGATGGTCTCCTGCACGGTGTCCCAAGCCTCATCATCACGCAATCCGGCTTTGGTGGCAACGGAATATATCAAACGCCAGTATGTGCGGTAAAACTCATCCCAGCTGCGGCGGTCTTCCCAGTTTTGCAAGCGGGCTATCAGGCTGCGCCTCGTGCGGTCGGCGTACTGTTCCAGCTCGCCGTCATCAGGTGTTTTCCATGGCAGTCCTTCTTGCATCTGCCCGGAAGTATAGCTGTTGCTGTACCTCATGGCAAGCATATTTGTTGTTTTTCTGTGGTTGCGGTCGTAGTTTTGCCTTTGTTTCCCTCTGTTTTACCAAATAGCTTATATTTTATTGTTAAACAACGATAAGAAAAAGTTTATTTTCCTTGTTTTATGCGGGATTTGAGTGTAGAGTTAAACTATCCTTATCGTCGTTATGAAAAACAGTATTTTCTCATTGGCGTTAGCCTCATTGTTATTTAGTGGAATGCTTCCGGTGTGGGCTCAGCAAGCACCCGCATCGGCGGTGAGTGTTCCGTCCGCCGCCGCATGGCAATCTCCGGATGAACTGAGTCAAAAACTTGCGGAGACGCTCATTGGGCGTCTGCCGGAGCCGGATGCCAAGGCGCTGCACAATTTCGTTAAAAAAGAAGAAAACCTGCAGCTATTGCTCATTTGCCATTTTGCCCGCATAGAGAGGGGGCATGCGCAGTGGAATAATAATTATAATAATGCGCTGAAGCAAAACGTGCAGAAGAAGAAAGACCAAATTGCGAATCTTGAGAAAGAGGTCAGCAATAAGCGTGGGCCGGAGAAGAAAAATGCAGAATACCGCTTAACCCGAGCCAAAGCAGATTTGAAGAAGCTGGAGGCTGAGGCTAAGTATGAAATTGACATGGCTAAGAGTGAAAAAGTGCTCAAGGCTATTTTGTCTGATACAGAGTGGATGGAGCAGATTGCTTTGTCCGGCGAGATTCACCACTTTTTCCGAGTCGTCCAGATTATAGATGCCATCTCTAAGGCCGATTCCGGAGCTCTTAAAAAGGGTGTAGCGCGAGATACCACAACTGCCGTGGCGTTGGAATATGCAAAACAGGGTGCTAAAACGGTGGATGCCATTGAACGCGCCAAGTATTTCCTGAAATATGCCAAGCAGGGGCGCTTGAATACCACCTTCTACAGTCTGCCCATGCACCACCGCCGTATCGTGTGCGGCTGGAAACCGGAGCACCGCAGTGGTACCGTTACCGCTTTTGAGTGGGCGTTGAATAATGTGCATGTTCCGGATTGGCAGTATCCGGCCAGTTGCTGGCGCTGTGGCTATATTCTGGATAATGTGTACGGTGACAGTATTCATGGCGCTCACTATTTTGCGCCTTGGGAGGGTGTGAAAACGGATAACCACATGTGGCTCACGAAGCACGTGGGTGGCGTGTGCGGAGGTCTGTCTCACTTCGGCGCAGCATCCGCCTGCGCCAATGGTGTGCCGGCCTTGACTAACGGTGAACCCGGGCACTGCGCCTACCTTGTTCTGGTGGATGGTCGGTGGACTCCGGCATATTCCCTGACTTGGGAACGCGGTTTGCACTGGATTCCGTGGGATAATAACTGGACGTACTCCGCCCTGCATCTTACAGATGCTCTGTTTGATAAAAAGAATGAAGCCAAGTCACGCCTTTCTTTCGCCGCGCGCGTATCGGCTCATGCTTATCAGGACATGAACGATGTAGACAAAACGCTTGCTTACTATCAGCTTTCCGCAAAGGCAGCTCCGCTTAATTACCCCATGTGGCGTGAGTATACAGCCTTCCTTGCGGACAAAAAGCCCAAAGACGTTCAAGCTTGGAAAAAGCTCAATGCCACTCTTTGTAAAGGTGTGGCTAAAGAGTTCCCGGAGCAGGCTGCTGAATTGCTTAAACAGTTTGTTTATGGCAGAATGGGGAACTCCGGAATGGACTCTGAGGCGTTGATTGCTGCCTGCGCTCTCTTCTGGAAACACGCAGAGGTAATGGGCCCGGACAGATGGTACATTGAGAAGTTTGCCAATGAGCAAATGAATCTGTGCAAAAAGGCGGGTGGCGATGCTGAGACTACTGCCATCAGTCTGTATTCTGCCGTGTTACGTGAGGCTGCTCCGCATGATGCATACTCCGGCATGATGATGGCGTGGGGGAACAAAGTTGCCGAAGGTCTCAGCGAACGTGGCCGCGATAAGCTTTCCAAGGCCATCGTGGATACACTCTCTTCCGGTAAGAATATTGACGCCGGCCAAAAAGCCAAGCTACTGGGTGGGCTCATTCTGACAGCGGAGCGGAATCGTGATACAACGACCTTCTACGCCATTACCAAGATGATTGACCCGAAGATGATTAAGGGTACAGCTGCTATACCGGACATGAAGACCTTCCCCGGTAAACTGGTGTCCGAAGGCGGCTTGCCTTTTGCCAGTTCAACGAGCCAATGGGATGCTCCGCACACCCACTCCGGCTTGCTTACCAAGCAGGGTGGGCAGATTCACACCGGTAAAGATAAAGATGCATGGATTGCGGTGAAACTTCCCAAGCATGCTTATATCACAGGTGTGGTATTTGCCGGTACCAATAATTGGGCGCTTATCCACCGCTTCCGTCCGCTGCGTGTTCAGGTGTCTGACACCGGTAAGCCTGATGATTGGCGTGATGTCGGCCCGGTTATCCAAAATACCGGTAACTATATCAACAGCTTCGATTTGCAGCAAGAACGTCCCAAGGCTCTCTATGTGCGAGTCTTGCGTCCCGGTGGTCCGGAGTTCTTCCATGCCAACGGTATTTACGTGTACGGTGAACCTGCTGCATAATACCTCTCATTTTTAACATCTTTTCAAAGTCATGAAAAAATATCTTTCAACGTTCGCGCTGGCTCTGTTGGCACTCTCTCAGAGCACTCCGCTTTTTGCTGCTCAGCAATTCCCCACTTATGAGGCCGCTCAAGAGGTCGGGAAAAAGGAGGGTTACATTCTCTTTATTTATCCTGCCGGATGGGATAAGTATGGAGAAAAACTGTGCCGCAAGCTCATCGCTAACGATAAAGTGCGTGCTGCTGCCGGTAACTCCGCCTTGATTCTCGCTCCGATGTACCAGAAGCGTACGGACAAGACCAATGCCGAAGTCAAGCAAATATTCGGTAAGTTGGGTGCCCCGGGCGATATGTCGGATATCTCATATCCTGCCATTGTTTTCTATGAGACGGATGGTCGCATGTATGCAACCATTTGCGGTGAATCCCTGATGTCTGCCTCTGAGGCAGAGGTTGCCAAGCTCATCAGCAAGCAGCTTGCTGCCCGAGAGAAGCAGGCCAAATTGCTGCAACAAGCTCACGCCTCAAAGGACCCCAAGGAGAAAAATCGCCTCTTCTTGGCCGCCGCTCGTGTTGAGGGAATGGGCTGGCCTCCCGGTTTGAAGGGCGTTATGAATCAGGTTGACCCTGAAGATCACCATGGCTGCCGCGCCGCTCTGGAGTTCGGCTTCGGAGTCAAAAAGGATGAAAAATTGGAGGATTTCCTCAAGCGTTTGGATGGCGTGCTGAAGAATGACTTGCTCACCCCTTGGCAAAAGCAGCGCGCTTGCGCGACTGCCATTGGGCATATTCGCCGTACTCTCGGTTCCATGGCGGGCGGCCCGCTCATCACCAAGTATGCCAAAGCCATGCACAAGCTTGACCCCAAGTCGGCGCTGGGTATTTCTGCTCCGGTCGTGATGCGCGATTGGGTGAAAACCTACCATTATGGCAATGGGTGGAGTGATCAGATTATTCCTGCAGCCCCTGTTCCCATGTTGATGCACGATGTGCCGATGTCAAAGCCGGGTACTTACAACATCTCCTTCAAGCTGACTACCGGGCGCGATGGTATCATCGTGAAGCGCCTCCGCTTGCTGGATGGTAATAAGTGCGTCGCTACGCATGATACTCCGTGCGAAGTCTCTTGGTCCGCCGGTACTCAAAAGAGCATCACCCTCACTGTCAAAAAAGCCGTGAAGGAACCCGTGCTTGAGATTACATACGGCAACGACCCGAATAAGCGTAGTACATGGGGAAATATCACCATAACTCCCCAATAAGTTAACAGTCAAGAATTTGTTTGCTATCCCGGTGGTAGGCCTTCTTTATATCCTACCACCGGGGACTTCTTTTAGGTGGAGGCGGGTTTGCTCATATGCGCTGTTTAAGTATTTCGTTGATTTCAAACAGCGCGATAAATCGGAAGTTGAAGGGGGGATGTGTAACATAGATTCACTCGGAGCGAGGGACTTTAGTCCCTCTTATATGTTAGCCTCGCGCGTATTTATGGGACTAAAGTCCCACGCTCCGATAGATTTTGTTGCTCGTCAACTTCCGATTTATCGCGAAGAGCATATGTGGCATCACACATAAACTTTAAACTCCATTCGCCGAACACGTCGATTTTTTCTGATGCTCGGAAAACAAAGAAGAACAGCATGTTTGGTGCTGCTCTTCGGGTTAAGCTGTTTTGTCTGCGGTGATTCAGGGCTGTTCGGACACACTGTTGCCGGCGGACATGGTGCGTACAAAGCGCTTGCGGTAGCTGCTGTACATGCAATCCAACACGGTGGGTAATCCCAACTTGAGTTGCTGCTCCGCCTTGCCGGTGAGGGTGGGCAGGGCGCTCTCATCCAGCTTGCTCATGCCATCTATGCTGCTGGCGGTCTTGCGGATGTGGGATTCCACCCACGCGTCGCTGTAGTCGGCTCGGGTGGCCGCTGTCTTCAGCTCCGTGAAGGCTTTGTCCGCCACGCCGGCATCCGCATGCATGATGCAGATGTCATGGAATGTGACGGTTCGGTTCGAGCTCAAGAACTTGCGCTCGGCTCGTTCGTAGACGATGGCGCCGACGGTCGTGCCGTTGGCACATACTGCTGCCACGGCGTACACCTTGCCGTTCACCTTCTTACCCAGCTTGCGGTTCAGTCGGTCGCGCCCCATGCGGAAGTTCGCCAAATCCTCCGGCACGCTGTACAGGGTGGCTTCCGTCAGCGTGGTTTGCTCACAGCCGGGCATTTGTCGCACGGCGGGCAGCAACAGCTCTGCCAGCTGCATCGCGCTCGGGTTCTTGCGGCGCAGCGGTGCCTCGTAGGCGGAGATGTAGTTTACGGTGATGTCGTCTTTCGGTTTGATAACTTGCATTGTTCTTACACACAAGGTGCCGTCATGCGCTGCCTCTGTGTTCCACGTCACGTTACCTGCTCCCGCCCACCCATTGGGCAGGGTATAGGTAACGGCAGGCCGGTTGTCCCGGCCGTCTTTCAATACTACCTTGGTCTCAGCTTGTAAGCTCCCGGTAGCCAGTAGTCCGGCTACCACTGCGGTACAAAGTTGGATGCGGGCCTTTTCCATAACACCATTCTGCCTGATTTGTTCCCATTTGTCAACACTAAAGTAAAGTTAATTTTTGCAGAATGGATAATTTTGTGCATGATGAAAAACACTCTGTAGAAAATTGCATTCGGGAAACTTCTGATAGGCTCCTATCAGCAATTATCACGGTAAATATGAGTAGCGTTCAAGATTTTTAGCCCCCATGTATGACGTCAGCTCTCGTATACACCGAAAAATCCGACAAAAAAGTGCACAGCAAGGAATCCGATGACGGAATATACTATCACTCCGGGCAAGATGCCCATATTAAAACACGAGAATCCGATGATGTTAGTCACTATGCACCCGATGATAAGTGCAATTTTCAATTTCGGCGGTGTGGAACCTTCCCAACGATGCGTTTTTTTGTTATAAGTGAAGATGTGAGGGCAAAGGCATGTTCCTGAATTGCCATTAATGATGGATACCTCCTTTTTGCAATCCGGGCAAGTAACGTAGGTGGTTTCCTGCATCCAGTTGTCGGTATAAGTATTCCAAGAGTATCGAGTTTTGCACTCTTCGCAAAGGAGGTGATGACCGGCGGTGGGGGCAGGGGTACGTGTTTTGCAAATGTTACAAAACAAAGCGGGTAAAGTCGGGGCGGCCTCTTGGACTCTCCAGTCATTGGTGGAGGTATCAAAATAGACGAGACTTCCGCAGGCCGTACATTTTACCGGTGAGGGCGTATTCACCGGTACAACATGACCACAGGTGCAACTGATTTGCATGCCCGTTGCCGTCCATTTTGTGTGCTTTTTCTCGTAAGGCATGCCGCAGCAGCTGCATGCTGCATGGCTGCTCCCCTGAGCGCGTATCTCCTTGTTGCAGATGTTGCAGGTAAATGTTTGAACCTCGGGGGCGTTCTTCTTTTTCGGGGGGACTGCCTTTGCCGGGGGAGTCTCAACTTCCCCTTGCGCGTCGAGCGAGTATTGGTAAGCTTGTGATTCTGAGCCGTCGGCGTAGAAGAACTTGACGACGAGCGTTTTTCTTTTCAACTTACCTTGGTAGTAGTAACGGCCTTCCGGGGAAATGGTGAGCATACGAGCGTGTTTCGTCGGCTCATTTCCGTTGGTGGTATATCTCCACTTACCATTGGTGTGAGCGGAGTGGAGGGTGACTTCAAATAAATCGTCATCCAGTTTTTTGCATGAGAAAGCACAGCTTTCTTTCCTCTCCGCTTTCTCCATCACCTCAAACTCTGACTCACCGCAGTCAGCGCACTCCGCTACGTGTTCGTTCCGGTATTCTACAGCGTTGTACGCACCGCAACTACAGCAGCGAATTAACAAATTCTGTCGATTTGTCGTATCTATGTAACCATCCGCCCCCACTGAAACCGCCTTCCATGCGTAGAGGTTGCGGTTCTTGAGGTCTTCTTGAGTTACCAGTTGGGATTTGCTGAGGTGATGGATTTTTGCGGAAGGCATGTGTTAAATCAAAGCTTATAAAGAGCCAGGAGCGTCAGGCCTTGTTTGCCGGAGCTTCTGCCGCAAAGAGTAATCAAGTCGCCCTGTTTGATGGCTGCTTCTCCTTGAACGGGGGTGCCGTTGAGGGTGGTCGCGTTGCGGGTGCCGTCTATGGATTGCAGGTAGCATGTGTCTTTTTTCCACAGTAAGCGGAATTGCACGGGCTCCGCTTGTTTGCTGCAGGAAGAAATAGTGCTCAGCATGCGTTGCCCCACCTCCAAGGGGAATTTCATTTTGCGAACATCGATGGAATTGCCTGTATCCCCGGTAAGTGTCAGATAATTCACCTCCGGCGGCATGGGTGGTGGAGGTGTTTCTTCTACTCGATAGTCGTTGGGGGCGTTCGTTTCACCGCAATCCGTGCACTCCGGCAGCGGGGCCCAATGTTTGATGCCGCAATGAGGGCAAATGTATTGTTTCATGTGATCTTATGTAATAAAAGCTTGTTTGATGGGGGATTAAGAAAAACAGTCGTTATACAGAGCTTGCTCTTTCTCGGCAGGCGTTTTGGCCTGCTCGGCTACCGGGGCGGCCTGTTCTTCTGACACTTGCTCGGGGGCGGTTTCTTCTGCGTGAACGGTGGAAGAGAAAACGGGCTCTTCGGCAGTCTCGTTTGCTGCTTCACCGTCGATTTCATCGTAGCCCGGTCCGTTTGCGGTCATATCCGGCTCGCTGGGTTGCTCTGCAGGTGCCGTAGCACAAAGCTCCGTGCATTCTTGCTCCTCCGGTTCACTAATCTCACCGGCAGGTATGCGGTAAAGCACGAGTGATTTGTACTTGCTCCAGTGAACCAGAGACGGTAATCGCTCGCCATACATGCTTCCCGGTGTTTCATCCGGCTCCATGGAGTTTATCGTCAATAATCCACAGGTGTTAAGCCGGCGTTTTTTGCTGTCCGGGCAATACACTTCATCGTAGCTGCAAAGCTTATAGCCCGGGCGCTCGTGGTCATGGCCTCTGATGATGAAGGAAATGGCGCGCCCTGTGAGCTTGTGGTGGAGTGTGCGGAAATCGTTGATATCCTCCGTTCCCATTTCGCAGCCGCTGGAGGCCCGGTTGGGCAATTTACGCGGCAATTTTTCGGATATGCGATTCCAGGTGAAATCTTTACTGCATTGTTTGTGAAGTTGTTTCGGCAGGTATGAGAACAGGCTTTTGCTGAGGGTATCTTCGCCGGATTCCGTGTCCACGCTGTAGATTTCGCCTTGTTGCAGCTGCTCGGTGAGCTTTTTTTGCAAATCGCTATGCATCACACCTCCGTGGGTAAGCAGTATGGAATTATTCTCATAAGTCCCGCCGATATTGGTGATTTCCACCATGCAGGGGGAGATGCGGGCAAACTCCATCGCCGCTGTGGCAAGCGTCTTTGCCTCCACTTCATTGGTTTGTGAGAGTTTGTTAAGTTCTTCCGCACATTCAGAAGGCAAGACCGTGGAGGTAATCATACCTTCCGGGGTGATTTTCAGCCCGGCATCATGATTTCCGCGAATACAGATAAGCTGAATTTCTTGGTTGTTGTGGTAATTCATCATGAAATTCATAATGAATGTCAGCAAGGGTAAGGAATCCTTACCTCGGTCCAAGATGTCACCCAGCAAGATGATATAGTGTTTTCCGCAGTTGCTGTCCGGGGCATATTTTGCGGTGTACCTGTATTTTATAATCCATGTGAGGATTTTGAGCATCGTGTGGATGGAGCCGTGTAAGTCCCCTATAAACCAGAAATGCGTATTGCCGGAGGCTTGAATCACCGCGTCTGTTGCGTCCGGAATTTCGTTGTCCTGCACCCATTTGCAGAAGCTCTCTGCCACGTTTGTCTGGTAGCTCAGTGTCTTATATGTGTCCAATAATGTATCGTATCCTATCTCCTTTGCGAACTGACGGAGCTCCTGCAACGTGGGTAATGTTTCGCTTTCGCAATCTATGTTTTCCGCAAGCATGAACGCCGGGAACGGTGTGAGAAGTGCTTCATCAATGCTCGGAGCAGGAGCTGTGGTTGATTGCCCTTGGGTATCGGAAGGCTTCATTTCCGGCTGTTGCCAAGCTGCTTCCGCTTGCTGTGTTGCGGCGTCTAGCTGCTGTTGAGCCTCCGATGAACTCTCGGTATTTTCTTGCGCGAGTGGCTCTGTGGAGGGGACGGACTTTTCTTCGCCGGTGGACTCTGGGGCAGGAGGTATAGGGGGGAAGTTTATTATCGTGCCGTCCGGGCGTTTGAAAACAGGTTTCACCGGAGGCGGTGCCTGCGGTGGGTATTCGTTCTGAATGTATGGAGAATTGTTCATTGTATGAATAGCATGCGTGGTGCGGATGGTGATGAACTGCTCGTTTTTTTTACAAAGCAGGGGTGGCGGGATTCACGAAATCGCGGAGAAATCGCAATACCACAGACCACCCCTGCCGTAACTGAGTATTTGACGTCGATTATTTGAAGGAAACAGCGAGGTTCATGGCTGTCTTGCCGGAGGCTTTGCCAATCAGGCAGACGGTGTCACCCTCTGTCAGTTTTACTTCCTGAGTGATAGGTGTGCCGTTTACCGCTGTCAGGTTGCGGGTAACAGCTTTTGCCGGGCTGATATACCATTCATCCCCACGTTTTTCTAAGTGGAACTGCATCTTTTCGCAGAATCTGGCCTGCGAGGTAACGTCTCCCAGAATCGTGGAACCTGCATCCATGCTCAAGCGGAACTCCCTGTTGCCAAGGTCTCCGGTGAGCACCAAGGTGGTGGCTTTGGGCGGTGCAGGGGGCAGCTCCGGTTCAGGAGTCGTCTCCGGCTCAGGCTCAGGCTCCGGCTCACGCTCAGGCTCAGGCTCAGGCTCAGGCTCAGGCCGTGGAATCGGCTCCGGTCGTGGCGGGATGGTTGAGCTTACCTTGTCCAGCTCCAAGAGTTTACGGTGCAGCATTTCGCAAGTCGGGCGTTTTGAAGGGCTCGGCGAGAAGCACAGCTCGATGAGTTTGGCGTATTCAGCCGCGTGGGCTTGGTTATCACCCAGGGTGCCCATCAAGGTGACAGGCGTGAATCGGTTGCCTGCATGTACTGCTGCAGCGTAGGCTTCTTTGCCTTGCTCATGGGCTTTGGCAAAGGGATGCGTGTTGGCCAGTAGCTCTGACAGGATGATGCCGATGGTGAACACATCGGAGGCGGAGGTCGGGGTGGAGTTATTGAGGTGCTCCGGCGAGAAATAGCCGGGTGTGCCGGTGTATCCGGTCTTGTCCGCTCCCACCGTCCAAGGGGCGCGCTCATTCTCGATGATGGAGAAGTCCATATCAATCATGCGCGGAATCAAGCCCATGGTGCTGTTACTGTCCGGCAACATCTGGATGTTCTCCGGCTTCAGGTCGCAGTGCACCACCCCGGCCTTGTGTACCCTGCGCATAGAGGCCAAGAAAACCTTGGCCATCTTCTTGCGTTGGTCCCAAGAAAGCGTACCGGAGTCCAGCATTTTGCGCATATCATTACCACCTGTTATGAACTCATAGGTGGAGAAGAAGAAGTCCGAGGGGCACATCCCGGGCTTGGGATTGGCCGTGAAGAGGTCTTGTGCCAGCACGCAGTATTGGTGGGCTTCCGATTCTTCAAGCCTGCGATTGAGCTTGGCTACATAGCTCAGGTAGTCCTCATACCAAGACACCGTGGGAGTGGGGGACTTGTAGTATTTCAGGAATACCTGTTCTTTGGTAGCGGTGTTGCGAGCCTTGAGCGCCCAGGACATATTGCCCTCGGTGATGAGCTCTTCCAGCAGGTAGCTACCCTTTTTGCCCTTGATGGTGGACCCTATTTTCGGGGTTGGAGGCATACGGTAAAATGCTTATGTTAGTTGTCAGACCCGAATTCACCGTTGCCGGCCACCCATCCCTCTTGCTCGTATGTCGGCATGGGGGCATTGGTGCCGCCGTCGTATGATTGAGAGACGGAAACGGAGCGCCCGATGGTTTGCAGCATCTTGCTGAAATCTACCGTGCGCAGACCGTCAGCCGTTTCTGACAAATCCGTGTATTCGCAGCGGTCCACCATGGAAAGCTCGTAGAAAGCCTTACTCTCAGGGGCGATGATGAACAGTTTGACCCGCTTCTTCATGATTTTGTCGATGAGCTTGCTCATTTTAGCGACTTGCTCTTCGATGCGAATGCCGGTCTCAACGGGTTCATCCGTCAACAACACAACGACGCGGTGACAATCAGAGGAGGAGCGCCACGGGAAGTCCAGCGCGATATCCAAGGCCAAGAGCTGCATCTCTTCACCCTCCAACGGCTCTTTCAGCAAGGCGTTTTTGAACTCATTCACGTCTTTTGTAAAGAACTGAGAATAGTCTTGGCTGTTGCCCTGGTTTTTGTAGATGTTGTCAACAAGCGGGCAAGAGGGCAAGCGCATACTGCTGCAATAGTGCAGTACGGAGCCGTCGGGTTGGTGTGAGTTATGGAAAGCTAAGTAGTCGAAGCGTACATCCCAGTATGACTGGGTGTCACTCTTCAAGCCCTCCAGCAGTTTTTCCAGGTTGGCAGCTACAGCATCACGGCAAGGCTGCATGGAGCCCGAGGTGTCGATGCAGAAGACGATGTCTGCACAATTTCTTCCGGCCATATGTTTTGAAGTGTTGGGTGTTCAGGTATCAGAGTTCTTCCACATCAGCCGCTCCGGACTGTGATATGGATTTTGCAAGCAGTTCCAAGGTCTTATTGAAGTTTTCCGGGTTGCTGACGTAGTCTGCCACAGCTTTTTGAATAGCCTTCGTATTGGTGGAGGATGTGGTGTCGGTGGTCGGTACTTCAATGGCTTCGTAAGTGCACTTGTCCAAGCATGACAAGGCATAGTGGCACGGCAACTCCGGCGCGAAAAGGCTCAGGCGAATGCGCTCTTGCTGTAAAATCGGGATGAGGTCGTTTACCGTGGCGCCATCCTCATGTTCGCCCATTTTCTCGTGGTACGTAGCATCCGTCAATACAATGATGCAGCGTGCAGCTTCGCTGGTGTAGCGCCATTTCTTGGCATCCATGGGTTCGCCCTTTTCCGTTTTGCCTCTGTTGACGACATGATACAGCGCATCAAACAAAGATTCCGGTTCTTCACCACCGCCTTGTGCGTGTAAGGCATCCAGTTGTGCGTGCAAAAGTGAGACATCATCCGTGAAATCATTGATGATAAGCCATTCTTTGTTGAATCGCGGTTCGTACGTGATATCACGATAGCCACAAATGCTGGCTCGCCAGTTCTCAATACGGATACCTCCGTTCGATTCAGGCGAGGTTAAGGTGGAGATGAACGTGCGGATGCCATTCTTCACTGCGTCAATGCAGGGTTGCATGGATCCGGTTACATCCAAAAGGAAACAGATATCAACGACTCCCTTTGGCTTGAATTCTTGTGTGGTCTTGTAGTCTTCCATGATCGGTGAGTTAGATAACATTCTTCTTCTACCTTTTTTGACTGCCTTTGTCAAGAGAATAAAGGGTGTAACCGTAAAAAAAGCTATACACGAATTGATGATGCGTAGCGAAAATAATATAGTTCCGATAAGGCGTCCCTGTTCGATAAATGAGTGATTTTGTACTCGTAATCTCAGCTTCAAATTATCATTTAACGGAGTAAATGCGGATTGGCAGACTTAGCACAAGCCTCGCTGTCGTTTTTTTGGGAATTGACATTATGGCGGAAATATAGTAATGTATCGTCGTTATGGCAGGACTTATCATAGCGCCCAAGGCGCGCATTTTTCACGGGCATGATTGGGTGTACGGCACGGAGGTGCGAACGGTATTCGGGAATCCCGCTCCCGGAGATGTGGTAGCGCTTAAAGATCAGCGTGACCATTATCTTGGTTCCGCTATGTATAATCCTCATTCTCAGATTGTGGCGCGTCGTTTCTCTCGTCGCAAGCAGGATTTGGACCGCGACTTCTTTGCCCGCCGCATATCGCAGGCCATCACGCTGCGCGACCGTTGGTTGCCCGGTGAGGAGCTGATGCGCTTGGTGTGGAGTGAGAGTGATGGCCTGCCGGGATTAATCATTGACCGCTACCGCGATGTGCTGGTGGTGCAGACCCTCACGCTGGCTATGTACCAGCGCCTGGGGCTGATTCGTGACATTTTGGGTGATTTGCTGGAGCCCTCCGCCATCATCGTGCGCAATGATTCCCCGATGCTCCTTGCGGAGGGTATAGAGCCCTCCACCTACGTGGCTGCCGGCACCATGCCGGAGCCCTTTGTTGCCACCGGGCGAGGCCTGAAGTTCATGGTGGACCTCGCTACGGGGCAGAAAACCGGTCTGTACCTTGACCAAATGCAGAATTACCAAGAGGTTGCGCGTTTTGCTCGTGGCCGCCGTGTGTTGGATTGCTTCAGCAACCAAGGTGGCTTTGCCTTGGCCTGCGCAAAGGCCGGTGCTGCCAGCGTGACTGCGGTGGATATCTCGGAGGAGGCTGCTGCAGCCGTGCGCCGCAATGCGGAGCTGAACGGTGTGCAGGTGGAGGCCGTGGCGGAGAACGCCTTTGACTTCCTGAAGCGTGAGAGTGATGCCGTGCGTAACGGCGCAGATCCGAAGTGGGACCTCATCATTCTGGACCCGCCCAGCTTCACCCGCAATAAGAAGAGCCTGAGCGGTGCCATGCGTGGCTACAAGGAGATTCACCTGCGTGCCATGCAAATGCTGCCTGTGGGTGGTGTTCTGTCCACCTTCTGCTGTTCGCACCACGCCAGCACCGCCATGTTCCGCGAGGTGATTGCAGAGGCTGCGGTGGATGGTCACTGCACCCTACGCTTGGTGGCGAACCATGGGCAGAGCCCGGATCACCCCGTGTTGCTCAATATTCCGGAGACAGAGTACCTCAAAGGCTTTACCTTTGAGATGGTGCCCGGTCGTTAATAAGAGGATGCCGTTGATATGAGATTCCTGTATGCCATAACGTTTTGGCTGCCCGGCTTTGCAACTTGCGCCGGTGCAGTATATGCCGCGCCTGCAGCAGTGGTAATGCCAGTGTTCGAGGATGATGAGGATGCCGAGGTGGTGGAAGAAGTGGATGAACCTACCGAGCTTACGCCTGCAACACCGGTGGAAACCGTAGTCCCTGCCACTCCTGCCGGTGATGCTACAGTGCAGCCTCGCCCCATGCAGCCCGAGGAGGTCGCAACACTTAACCCGGAGAAACCAGCCCCCCAGCCTACGCAGATGGAAGCCCCTGAGGGGATGGCCTTGGTGGAAACCTACCTCAAGCCCATTTACGCGGACCTCAGCAAGCGTACCCCCACGGGTGATTGGGTAACCTCACACTTCAAGCAGCCGCTTGTCCCGCGCGAGAAAACCCAGGTGGCCGTGCTGGGGTATCATGACTTTACCAATACGAAATCCATCACCGAGATGCGTATGCGCACGGCAGAGTTCTGCCGCCAGATGCAGTTCCTCAAAGATTCCGACATTTGCGTGATTTCCATGCAGGACTTTTTGGAGTGGCGATTCGGTACTCGCTGTTTGCCGGAGCGTTGCGTGCTCATTACCATTGATGATGGCTGGAAGAGCGTGTACACGGATGCGTACCCCATTCTCAAGGCATACGGTTATCCTTTCACTCTGTTCCTGTATGTTCGCTACATCGATGTGAAGGGCTCATCCATGACGATGGAGCAAATCCGCGAGATGATGGCATTCGGCGCTACCATCGGCAGCCATTCCTGGAATCACCTTTACCCCAGCAAGTGGAAGCGTTATGGCCAGAGCTCCGACCAGTACGCCGCCCAGCTGCAAAAGGAGTTTTTGGATTCGCAGGTGAAGTTGTGTGAGCTCTTCTTCAACTGCTCCACCTACTGTTACCCCGGCGGTTACAATACCCCGCCCATGCTTTCCACGCTGGAGAGTTCTCCTTACCGCGCCGCTTTCACGGTGATTGAGGGCAAGGTGAATCACACGGTTTCTCCGTATTTGGTGAATCGTTACATGGTGTTCGGTGTGGATTCCCGCATCTTCCGTCGCGCGGTGAATTTCCGCGGCAAAGATGGGGTGGATACCACCATTGCTGCTATCAATGCTGCGGAAACCCCGGCACGTGCCTTTTTCCCGCAGGCTTTCGTGGGCGCTCCTGCAGCGCTGACTCAGCAGGAACAAACCTCCGCCCAAAAGCTCGCCGCTGCCAAAGCTGCTGCTGAGGCCGAGGCTGCAGCCAAAGCTGCGGAGGCTGCAGCAGCTGCTGCTCAGGAAGCAGCCACTCCCACAGATACACCCGTGGAGCCCGCGCCGGTGGAAGAGGAAGATGATGAGTTGTTCCTCTATTGATAACACTTACTTTTTATTGACACCGCACCCCACCGAGGCCCGTGCCTCCGGTGGGGTGCGGTGTTTTTTGAATGCCCCTGTTAAAGTTTATGGCTGATGCCACTATTTACGCAGAGCGATAAATCGGAATTGGAGGGCAACAAAATCTATCGGAGCGTGGGACTTTAGTCCCACAAATACGTGCGGGGCTAATCCATAAGAGGGACTAAAGTCCCTCGCTCCGAGTGAATGAATGTTACAAATCCCCCCTCAAATCCCGATTTATCGAGCAATTTGATATCAACCAAAACTTATCAGAGCGGGTTGAACCATTGTGCAATGGTGCGTCGGGTGTTAGGGCTGCGGGTTAATGCGTACGGGGACTTCCTCGAGGTGAAGTCCTGCTGCGCTCAGGGTGTCCAACACCTGAATAAAACGGCCGAGCTCGGCTCCCTGCGCGGCGGAAACCTGCACGGAGGCGTCGGGGTTATCTTTCAGCAGTTGTTGTACGGCGTTCGGGATTTCCTCCGCCGTCAGCACCTTGCCACCCAATGCCATTTCACCGTTTTCGCCGAGCTCCAGCAATACTTGATTGCGGTCACCGGTGGTGCCGGCCAGGTTGCGTGTCTCGGGGAGGTCCAGATGCAGCACATTGACTTGACGCTTGAACTCAGTCTGCACAATGAAGAAAATGAGCAGAATAGTCAGGATATCCAGCATGGGCACAATGTTAATGCCCTGTAGAACCGGTTTTCGCGTGTAAATTTTCATGCCTGCGGTGCTTATAGTTTGTGGCGGTTTGCCAGTAGGTAGGTAAAGTCTTCATTCATGCGTGAGGCTTGGCGCTCCAGTGCTCGCTCGAACCAAGTCTGCGCAATAATGCCCGGCACCGCAATGGCTAAGCCGAAAATGGTGGTGTAGAGTGCTTTCGAGATGCCCAAGGCAATGCCTTCCTGCGCTCCCGGTGTGCCGAACACGCCGAAAATGTCCACCAAGCCCCATGCTGTGCCCAAAATGCCGAGCATGGGGGCAATGTTGGTAATGACGGCAATGGTGCTCATCCCCGCGCGCGATTCCTCCACACAGCGACGCAGCCTGCTTTCCATGACGGCGGTGAGGTCCGCGTGGTCTTTGTGCTGCAGCAAGTACGCGAGCTCCGAGAGCAGGGGGCTGCCGCTTTTGTTTTGTTGTTGGGTGAGGTAAAGTTTTGCCGCCTCGCGTTCCGCAGCGTTTTCACTGAGCAGTTGGCGGCTCAGTTGGTGGATGCTGCCGCTGCAACGGCACTTGAGGTGGTAAAAAATAGCACTGATGAGGATGACGGAGCAGGCCAGCAGGGGGTAGCCGAAGGGGTGGCATGCGTCCATGAATTGTTGTAATGTTTGGATCATAAGCTTATGTGTGTTGTCAATCGAAGTTAAAGGTGATGATGAGCTCCATTTGCTCACCCAGCAGGGTTTTCTGAACTTCCTTGGGCATGGGTGGTATTTGAGCCTTGCGTATGGCAGCGAAGGTGAAAGATTGCTGGATGACTCCTGCCCCACGCCGTGTTACCAGATTCATGTTGACTACTTGCCCTCGTTTGTTGATGCGAATGGCCAGAATAATGGTGCCGGGGATAATGTCGCCACGGTGTGTGTCGCACGCGGCGTACCATTGGCGCGCAATCAGGCGGTATACTAGCTCTTCATAGCGCCCGCGCGGAGTTGCCTCCACATTTAACGACGGGCGGCTGCCCAATATGAATTGCCCGGTGCTACGGCTGCGTTTTTCCGCTGTTCGCAGGCCGGGGGGCTGCATGTGGTCCGCTTGGGTGGGGTCATACACCGGGCCTCGCTTACGGCGGGGTTGTACCGGTAAGGGGGCTTTGCCCTCGGCCTGCGGTATGCCTGCGTTCGGTGAGGCAGGTGCTTCTTCCGTAGGCGTTTTGTCTGAATCATCAGGGTGTTGCAGCCGCAGGTCGCCCTCTTGCTGCTGCGGGATGGGTGCTACCGAGTCCGTCGCTTCTCGGGTGCCTTGTGTGGTGGTGTCGGCATCCGCCGGTTCTTCTGTAGGGGTGCCTGTCACTTGCCCCGGAGCAGGGGGCTCAGGGGGTGTGACGGTTTGGTCATCGAGGGTGTTTTCGCCACCGGTAGTACTCGGGGCATCTTTTTTGCCGTAGTGCTCCACATCACCATCTTGACGCGCTTGCTCCAGAGTGTTTATTTCTTCCTTTTCTTCGCCATCCATGGTAGGCACGGGGGCATCGCTGTTGTGCTCAGGGGGGAGCATGCCCTCTGCCCGGGCGTCACGTTGTCCCTCAAAATCCGCTTTTGCGGGGCGCTGCTGCGGGCGGTCTGCATCGGTTTTGGCAAAGGGACGGGGTGTTTGCTCCGGCTCTGGGGCTGCGGGGGGAGTTTCGCTTTTTTTGCCGCGCTTGATTTTTATCATGGTGCTACCGGAGGGCTGTAGTTTGCGCTCCGGTCTCGGTGTAGTATGCTGCGGCAGGCACACCCACAGCGCAATCAACGCCGTGTGCAGTACCAAGGACCACGCCACGCTGCTCACCAGCGCCCGTGTGTGCTTGGTCCTCTCATGCTGTTCACCTGACTGCATTCATCCCTATTCAACACCATGGGGCAGGGCTTGGCAAGCTTTTATCGCGTGTGCGCTGCTCTTATTTGTCGTGCCTATGCGCCTCAGCGTATGATTTTATCCGGCGGCAGGCTGCGGAGGAACGCTCGCTTTTTTCGGCTGTAGTGGGTAATGAACACGCTGGCGATGCCTATCAGCAGTAAGAACGCGCTCAAGCCGTAGGTGGCGTAGTTCCCCTTGCTGTTGGTGAACAGCGCGGATTCCTCGGGATTTGCCGGGTTCACATAGCAGACCCCGTACTGCTCCTCGGCGTAGCTTTCGCCATCTTCTTCCATGAGCTCCAGCACATCCTCATTCGTATAGATGCCCATCTCGGTATTCTCATACATATCACCCCCGACCCAGTACTGATAGCTACCCGTGATTTTGAGCTCTTTTGATATGGGGATAAAGAGGAAGTCTCGCGTTTCTTCTTCTATTTTGGTAAGGTGGATGAGCGCTGACGTTGCTTCCCATCCCTTGATTTGCCTGTCCTTGTTCCACGCGAACCAGCTCAGCCCCACACAGATAAGCACCAAGATGGGTAGCGATACCCAGGTGATGATGTGGTCGCACTTGCTGAACCAGGTGGGTGTTTTCAGTATGCGCATTTCTGTGTAGCTCAGTTTGTACACCTCATCCACGCAGGCATCGTTATGTTGTGCCTGCTGTGTTTGCGCTTCTTCTTTCGAGGTGTAGGTGCCGATGGTGGTGCCGTCCGCGCCGGTGACTCTGTACAGTGTTTTCATGATTATCTTGTATGCCAACGGTATATGATGCTGCCGTCAGTCGGGCTTACCAAATAATAGGCGGAACCTCCTACCATGTCTTTGCTCAGGCGCTTGCCGATGATGACTATCAGGTAATGAGCCTCCCGCAGCTCAGGTATATCAGGGTTATAGCGGCGTGCTTCCGCTGCCGTAACGTATTGGTAGCGGGTGCTTGTGTTTGCCGGGGTGAGCTTTGCTCCCTTGCGGTAGGTCGCGCGGTAATCCTGCGTGCAGCGCTCGATTGCCTTGGTGATGGCGGGGCCGGTGGGGCGGGGGGCTTCCGTGCCGGTGGCACTCAGGCAAAGGAGTGCAATAACGGCTGTGTTGTGCAAAAGTCTGTTCATTGTTCGGATTCCGTGGTTTGGGGGGCTCTCAGCGGGGCTTCTTTGCCGGATAATGCTTGGCGGCGCTC
Organism: uncultured Akkermansia sp.; assembly: GCA_904501955.1. Taxonomy (GTDB): domain Bacteria; phylum Verrucomicrobiota; class Verrucomicrobiia; order Verrucomicrobiales; family Akkermansiaceae; genus Akkermansia. Next base: position 24,144 of record CAJGCY010000014.1, read on the forward strand.
CGCTTTGCTCATGGCTTTCAGCTCTTCTGTGGTGTGAACATTCAGCCCGGCAGCACGTAGTTGCTCATATAGCTTTGCATGGTAAATCTCGCGCCCGTTGCCGTGGCGTATCCAAGCTCCGTCATGTTTGACAGCGTGGTAGATGGTGAATACGCCGTGCGTGTTATTCACCTCTATCACGTATGTTTTGCCATCGATGCGCACCGCCAGCCATTGCGGGGCACCGAACACGGCGGTATCCGTTTTTTCACCATCCTTTTCCGGTGAAAAATCCGCGAACGCTGCGGAAAAATCCGCCTCCGCTGCTGCCGGGTGCTGCACGTAGCGCTTGCCTTCCGGCTTTACCACGCGGGCATATTGCACCTCTGCTGCAGTCGCAAGCCCCGCCCCCAAAAGCATCATGAACAACACGCGTTTCATATGTGCGGTATTGTAACATAAAAAAAATCAATGTCTAGCATTATGCTGAGTTTTGAGCTCGTTTTTGCGCTGTGTGGCGGGGAAATCTGCATGAATCCGCTCTATGCTGTGTTTTGGGGTTGCAATCCGCGCCGTTAAGCGTTAGAATATCGGTGTTATGAGTAAAGCTAAATCTGAATTGCTTGAAATCTTGCTGGCTAAGTCCATCAAGACCGGTCATTTTATTCTTGCCTCCGGTAAGGAGAGCGACCTGTACTGCGACTGCCGCGTGACTGCTTTGGATGCCCGTGGCGCTAACCTCATCGGTGAGGTAGGTTGGCAGCTGGTGCAGGAGGAAATCCTGCCCAAGTTCCCCGAGGCGGAGGCCATCGGCGGTATGACCATGGGTGCGGACCCCATCTCCTTGGCTATCGGCATGTACTCCGCCTCTGCGGAAAAGCCCCTGTGCGTCTTCACTGTGCGCAAGGAGGCCAAGGACCACGGCCGTGGCAAGCGCATTGAGGGTAACTTCTCTGCCGGGCAGCAGGTGATTGTGGTGGATGACGTCATCACCACCGGCGGTTCCACGCTGAAGGCTATCGACGCCATCGAGGCTGAGGGCGGCAAGGTGGTAGCAGCTCTGGTGCTGGTAGACCGCCAAGAGGGCGGTCGCGAGGCTATCGAGAGCCGCGGCATCCCCGTATTCCCCATGTTTACCCGCGCCAGCATTTTCGGCGATAAGTAAATCTGTTGATTGATATCGGGTGGGTCGGCTTTTGTCGGCTCACCCTTTACGTATTATCACATTATGCTTCCTGTCATTGTCGGTATAGAGGGCGTTATGCTTACACCTCGTGAGAGGGAGCTTTTCTCTCGCCTGCAACCCGCGGGCTACATTCTCTTCTCCCGTAATATCACGGACTATGAGCTCACGCGCGAGCTGACGGATGAGCTGCGCGCCCTCACCGAGGGGCAAGATGAGCCCATTATCGCCATCGACCAAGAGGGCGGTCGCGTTGTGCGTACGGCGGATATCGCCGTGCAGCATCCCTCCGCTGCAGAGCTCTGCGCCACGGAGGATGATTCCCTCATCACCCGCGCAGCGTACTACAATGCGCAGTGCCTGCATACCCTCGGTGTCAACACAAACTTTGCCCCCGTGCTCGACATCGCCTCCCCCCATGCCAATGCCTTGCCCAGCCGCTGCTGGGGGGCGGATTCTCAAGCCGTTACCTCATGGGCAGGCGTATGGAACCGCGCTCACACGCGCGCCGGTATAGCCACTTGTGGCAAGCATTTCCCCGGCATGGGCTTGGCGGAGTGCGACCCTCATTTCGATTTGCCGGTACTGCACGGCACGCGTGATGCCTTTTTGGCGGAGGCGTCCATCCCCTTCAATGCACTCATGCCGGAGCTACCCTCCATGATGATTGCCCACGTGCTCATCCCGGAGATTGACCCCGTGCTGCCCACCTCGCTTTCTCCCGCCTTGGTGCAGGATTTTCTGCGCGCGCAGCTCGGGTACGAGGGCATCATCTTCACGGATGATCTCTGCATGGGAGCCATCGCCAAGCAATATACCCCGGCGGAGTCCGTCGCCCTCGCTCTGCGTGCCGGCTGCGACCTACCCTTAGTGTGCCATCAGGCCTGCGAGCACCTGGAAGCCATCGCGGAGGCCGTTTCCCGCCTCCCTGAGGATATCATGGAAGAAGTGGAGCGCCGCATCAACGCCTTCCGCTTCCCCCTCGCCGCCCGCCCGCCCATGTCCTTTATCGCTTGGCATGATTACCTTGCGGACAATCGCGAGTTCAATTCCCTCATCCCCTCTCTCTCCACCCCCGCCCCCGGCTCCCCCGTGCAGGATTATTGAGAGAGTTACTCATCCTCATCACGCTTGCTCGTCTTCACGTTCTTGTTTTCATTGGCAATCTGATGAAAATTTAACATCTCCTTTGTATTTTTTAACTTGAAAAATAGATAGGGAGGGGGTAATATATGGGTAATGAAAATTCATTTTTGCGGAGCAGCTGAAACGACTACCGGTTCCCAGCATCTGCTGGAAGTGAACGGTAAACGCATACTGTTAGATTGCGGTATGTACCAGGGACATCGTGAGGACCAAATGCGCATTAACCGCGATTTTCCCTATTTTGACCCCAAGAGCGTGCATTGCGTGGTGTTGTCGCACGCCCATATCGACCACTCCGGAAACCTCCCCAACTTAGTGAAAAAGGGGTTCAACGGATTCATTTATTCCACTTACGGCACGCGAGATTTGTGTTCCGTGATGTTGGCGGACGCCGCGCGTATTCAGGCGAGTGACGTGAAGTTCCTCAATAAGATGGACGCCCGCAAGGGTGGCTCCGGTAATGTGGCGCAGGTCATTTACACGGAGCAGGATGCGGAGGCATGCATGCGCCGATTCCTTACCTTGGGCTACCACATGCCTATCCCCATTGCACCCGGCGTGACCCTGACTTTTTATGATGCCGGGCACATTCTCGGCGCTGCTCAGGTGGTGCTGGATATCGATGATGAGGAGGACGGCAAGCACAAGCGCCTGTTGTTCTCCGGCGACGTAGGCCGTGGCAACAATGAGTTGCTGCGCGACCCGGAACCGGTGGAGGGCGTGGACATCATGCTGATGGAGAGCACCTACGGCGGGCGTTTCCATGAGTCCAATACGCGTGCGGATGATACCTTCATCGCTACGATTAAGTCCGCCATGAAGCGCGGGGGCAATGTGTACATACCCGCCTTTGCCGTGGAGCGTACGCAGCAGTTGCTTTACCTGCTTAACCGCGCCTACCGTGAGGGCAAGATGCCGAATTACCCCGTCTTTGTGGATAGCCCGATGGCTGTGAGCGCTACGGAGATTTTCCGCATTCACCCGGAGTGCTTCAATAAGGAGGTGTATGATTTCCTCTTCAATGAGCGCGACCCCTTCGGCTTTGAGCAGCTGCACATGGTGCGCACCGTGTCGGAATCACAGCGCCTCAATAATATGCGCGAAAAGGCAATCATCATTTCCGCTTCCGGCATGTGCGAGGCAGGGCGCATTCTGCACCACCTGAAGAATGGCATCAGCCGTGATAACAATACCGTGCTCTTCGTGGGCTATTGCGCTGCCAATACGCTGGGTCGCCGCATCATGGACGGCGCGCTCGAGGTCCGCATCCTCGGTGATTTGTACCCGGTTCGCGCCAAAGTGCACACACTGGATTCGTTCTCCGGCCATGCGGACCATGGCGAGCTCATTAACTACTTCGGCCGCACCGGTGGTCCCAAGAGCAAGGTGTTCCTCGTGCACGGCGAACGTGCTTGCACCTCCGCCCTCAAGGCTGCTCTTGAGCCGCTGCACCATGGCGAGGTTCATGTCGCCCATTTGAACTCCGTTGTTACCTGTTAAGCTGTAATACAGGAATAGAGCAGCCGCCGTCTTTCCCCTGCGGAAAGATGGTGGCTGTTTTCTCTTGAATTGTGCTGTAATTATTGTAAAATAACGGAGTATGAAGTTGCGAGTGTTGATGGGGCTGTTTACAATGCTGCTTGTTCCGGCGGCAAATGCCTATTGCCCGGAGAATGAGCGGGTGCGCGTGTATGAGATGATGCAGGAGGCTGCATCTCCTGCGGATGTGTTTTTTACGGAGCTCTGCGCCCGCAATTACAGTGGCGTCTGTGGTGCCATGCAATGGGAGGTGGATGAGGAGGAATTCGGCCGTAGCACTTATGACCGCACGGAGGAATACAGCGAGACTCGCTCCGTAGAGTTGTACAACATCCTGCACAGTGGTGAAAGTGTGGAGAACAAGGTGCAGGCGTACCGCGAACTGCTTTTGGCGCATCCCGAGATGGCGGAGGAGTTCATGGAAAATCTGCTCATGCAGTATTACTTGGTCGGCAAAAATACGTCGGCGCATGATTTGCTGTTATCGCATACCCGTGAGCAGTATTTGCAGATGGCGGAGCAGCTGTTCCGTACTCCGGGCCTGAATTGGGGCTTGCGGGGCAAAAGTCACTTGACTCCTTCGGGTATCCTGTTCCGTTTCCTGATGGGCACGGCGGAGGTGGAACCCATCGCGGAGCTCTTTTGCCGCTATGCCTTATTCGATGAGACGGATTGCCTGCATGACCACCCACCCGTAGCCTTGGCGGCGATGGCGGATTGCCCATCGGCTCTGCGCCTGTTGTTGGCTCGTGGAAATACCTCTCCGGAGTTGGCTGCGTATTGCATTCGCCGCTTGCGGGATTCTCATTCGCAGGCCTTTTCTCCGCAAGACGTGGCAAAAAAGTATTGTGGCTATTTTTACCTGAGCCATGACATTATGTACCGCGAGCGCTTGCTGTTGGGCTGTGCTCAGGAGCTTTGCCGTCCCAAGCAACACGGGGCGGAGCTGTTGGATATGCTGCTGCCGCTGCTGTCGGAGGCTGTGTTTCAGGCTGCCCCGGCAGAGTCTCTGCCCTGCACGTATGCCGTGAGCCCCTCATACCCCGCGCTGCAGCAGCGCTGTCCCTCCCTGTTGCCACCACTTGTTCCTTCCCCTGTGGAGGATGACTCCGAGCCGAAAACGGAGAATGAGCCCGAACCGTCTGTTGAAGATGAGGAAGATATAGCAGACGAGGAAGACTATGAGGAAGCTGAGGCAACAATCACTGCGCCTCCTCCCTCCTACACAGAAGCTGAGCTCCGCCGTGCTGCGGCCCGTATGGAGGCTTTGCTGAGTGCCACTGCGGTGGATTCTGTCCGCATTCCGGTATTGGATGAAACGCACGAAATCACGGCTCGACTCCGCGAGGAGATGCAAGAAGTGGCGTTTATTCTTTGTTTTGAGACGCTGCGGAATAGGCGCATACCGCCCTGTGTGGAGGAATTCCCCTTGGTGCAGCGCTTGTTGGAGGATGAGTTTTGGGAA
>CAJGCY010000015.1 GCA_904501955.1 uncultured Akkermansia sp.
ACACGAGCGGGTGCAGACGGATAGCGGAACCTTCGATGAGCACAGGCTCGAAAGCCTGGATGGAAAGGCGGTGCAGCGTAGGAGCACGGTTCAGGAACACGGGGTGGCCCTTGGTCACCTCTTCCAGGATATCCCACACGATGGGCTCCTTGCGGTCAATCATCTTCTTGGCGGAGCGCACGGTGTGCACGCAACCCATCTCCTTGAGGCGGTGGATGATGAAGGGTTCGAACAGGCTCAGAGCCATCTTCTTGGGAAGACCGCACTGGTTCATCTTCAGGTTCGGACCAATCACAATCACGGAACGGCCGGAGTAGTCCACGCGCTTACCGAGCAGGTTCTGACGGAAGCGGCCGCTCTTGCCCTTGAGCATGTCGGACAGGGACTTGAGCGGGCGGTTGCCGGCGCCGGTCACGTGGCGGCCATGGCGGCCGTTGTCGAAGAGGGCGTCCACAGCCTCCTGCAGCATGCGCATCTCGTTTCGCTTAATCACCTCCGGCGTCTGCAGAGCGGCGAGCTCCTTGAGACGGTTGTTACGGTTGATGACACGGCGATAGAGGTCGTTCAGGTCGGAGGTAGCGAAGCGGCCACCGGGCAGCGGAACGAGCGGACGAAGGTCCGGGGGAATCACGGGGAGGATGGTGAGCACCATCCACTCAGGCTTGGTGCCACTCTTCTTGAAGCCCTGAGCCAGCTGAAGGCGCTTGGCAATCTTGCGCTTGTTCTGCTTGGAGTTGGTCTTCTCCATCTCCTGGCGCAGCTCATCGATGAGGGCGTCGAGGTCGATGGTGGCAAGAAGGCGCTGAATGGCAGCAGCACCCATGCCGGCCTCCGGGGCGTCATCACCGTAGTCCTCTTGGAGCTCCTCGTAATCCTCTTCCGTGAGGATCATACCGCGCTCAATACCGTTCACGCCGTGGGGGTCGATGACGATGTTGTCCTCATAGTAAATCACGCGCTCCAAGTCACGGGCGGTGAGGTCGAGCATGAGGCCGATGCGGCTGGGCATGCACTTGTAGAACCAAATGTGAGTCACGGGCACGGCAAGCTCAATGTGGCCCATGCGCTCACGGCGCACACGGGCGGAGGTAACCTCCACACCGCAACGGTCACAGATCATACCCTTGTTCTTGGCGCGCTTGTAGCGACCGCAAGAACACTCCATATCACGAGTCGGGCCGAAAATACGCTCACAGAAAAGGCCACCCTTCTCCGGTTTGAACGTACGGTAGTTAATGGTCTCAGGGTTCTTGACCTCGCCGCTGGACCATCCGCGGATGTCCTCCGGGCTGGCAACGGTGATGCAAACCTGGTCGAAGTTTTTAGGCTTCTCGTTGTTGTGGTCAATGTAAGGCATAAAAATGGTGTTATTTAAGGTTGTGGTGCCACCTGCCCCTCAGTGACAGGTGGCGGTTACAGGTTTACATCTCGTCTTCGTCTTCTTCCTCATCGGAGGCAACGTCCTCGTCATCGGTCTCGGCGGCGAAATCATCATCATCGTCGTCGAAATCGTCGAAGTCGTCACGGTCAGACTCCTCCGCAAAGAGGTCGTCATCGCCACCCTCAGCCAGCAACTGGAAGAGATCGTCCGTAGTCTGCGGGGCATTCTCGCGGTCTTTCTTCTCCTGCGGGCATACGTTGAGGCAGAGAGCCTGCATTTCCTTGATGAGCACGTTGAAGGACTCCGGCGTACCGGCCTCGAGGGAGTTATCGCCCTTGACAATGTTCTCATAAATGCGGGTACGGCCCTGAACGTCGTCAGACTTAACGGTAAGAATCTCTTGCAGCGTGTAGGCAGCACCGTAAGCTTCCATGGCCCACACCTCCATTTCACCGAAGCGCTGGCCACCATGCTGAGCCTTACCACCGAGGGGCTGCTGGGTCACCAGTGAGTAGGTACCCACGGCACGAGCGTGCACCTTGTCGGCAACCAAGTGGTTCAGCTTGAGCATGTAGGTGTAACCTACCACCACGGGGTAGTGGAAGTACTCACCCGTGAGACCGTCGATAAGGCGGCTCTTACCGGCAACGGAACCATCCTTGCCGTCACCCACCCAGGTGAAGCCGGGCACCTTCTTGGCCTGGCTCATGTAGTCCCAAATCTTGGACTCCTCGATACCGTCGAACACGGGGGTAGCCACCTTGAAGCCGAGCGCCTTGGCAGCAACGCCGAGGTGAGCCTCAAGCACCTGACCCACGTTCATTCGGGAGGGCACGCCGAGGGGGTTAAGAATGATGTCCACCGGGGTACCGTCCTCCAGGTAGGGCATGTCCTCAATCGGGAGCACGCGGGAGCAAACACCCTTGTTACCGTGGCGGCCTGCCATCTTATCACCCACACCGAGCTTGCGCTTGGTAGCGATGTAGACCTTCACCTCCGTCACCACACCGGGGTCCATCTCAGCACCGGCTTCAATCTGGTCGAGCTTGCGGTCACGCTCCTCGTCCAAGTCCTCAAAGCGGGAGGCGTAGGCGTTGATGATTTCGAAGATTTGGTTGCGCACGGGGCTCTCGTTCATCTCGATCTGGTCGTGATGCACAGCGAGCTTGCGCAGCAGGGTCTTGGTAATCTTGCGGTTGGCGGGGATGATGACCTCGTTGGAGCCGGAGCGAGTCACCTCCAGCGGAATCTTCTCGCCGAGGAGGCGGTCGGAAAGCTTGCTGGTGAGCTGCTCGATAAGGGCATCCTTATCGCGGTCGTACTCAGCGTCCACCTTCTTACGCTGCTTCTGGCTCTCCTTCTCCACGTCCACCGTGGGAGCGCCGGGAGCGGAGGAGCGCACGATGCGCACATCCATCACCACACCCTGAGTGCCCGGGGGCACGCGCAGGGAGGTATCCTTCACGTCGGCAGCCTTCTCACCGAAGATGGCGCGCAGCAGGCGCTCTTCCGGAGCAAGGTCCGTCTCGCTCTTGGGCGTAATCTTACCCACGAGGATATCACCGGGCTTCACCTCAGCACCGATGCGTACCACGCCATCGCTGCCAAGGTTCTTCAGGGCATCATCACCCACGTTGGGGATATCGCGCGTGATTTCCTCCGGGCCGAGCTTGGTATCGCGAGCCTTTTCCTCGAACTCCTCGATGTGGATGGAGGTGTAAGCATCCTCCTGCACCAAGCGCTCGGAAATGATGATGGCGTCCTCGAAGTTGTAGCCGTACCAAGACATGTAAGCCACCAGCACGTTGCGACCGAGAGCAAGCTCACCGCCATCCGTACAGGGACCGTCTGCCAGCACGTCACCGGCATTCACCACATCACCGCGGGAAACGATGGGCTTCTGGTTGATGCAGGTGGAGGCGTTGGAGCGCATGAACTTGCGCAGCTGGTATACGTAGATGCCCTTCTCGGCATCGGTACGAAGGCTTTCCGGGTCGCTCAACCAACGCTGAGAAGAGATGGGGAGCTGACCGTCGTGCGTGGTGACGATGTACTCAGCCGTGGCGGAAGCCACAATACCGGGAGCCTGAGCAACCACAACAGCGCAACTATCGCGTGCGCACTTGGCCTCAATACCGGTACCCACGAGCGGGGCTTGGTTCACCATCAACGGCACACCCTGGCGCTGCATGTTTGCACCCATGAGTGCACGGTTAGCGTCGTCGTGCTCAAGGAAGGGAATAAGACCGGCAGCGATAGAGATGATCTGCTTGGGAGACACGTCCATGTACTCCACCTTGCGCGGGTCAACCTCAATGAACTCGCCGCGCTCACGAGCGGTCACACGGTTGCGCACAAAGTGGCCCTCACCGTTATCGTTGTCGATGGGGTTATTGGCCTGAGCGATGAGGTGGTACTCCTCCTTGTTAGCCGTGAGGTACTCCACCTCATTGGTGACGATAACCTCCGTGTCAATCACGTTGCCCTTCTTGTCCTTCTTCTCGATCTTCTTCACGCGGCGGAAGGGAGTCTCGATGAAGCCGTACTCATCAATACGGGCAAAGGTGCAAAGAGAGTTAATAAGACCGATGTTGGGACCTTCAGGCGTCTCAATCGGGCAGATACGGCCGTAGTGAGAGGGATGAACGTCTCGAACCTCGAAGCCGGCGCGGTCGCGGTTCAAACCACCCGGGCCGAGAGCGGACAGACGGCGCTTGTGCGTCAACTCTGCCAGCGGGTTAATCTGGTCCATGAACTGGGAAAGCTGGCTGCGGCCGAAGAAGTCACGCACCACGGCGCTGAGGGCCTTCGGGTTGATGAGCTTGCTGGGCGTGATGTCCGTGCGGGTAGAATCGCACAGGGTCATGCGCTCCTTGACCAAGCGCTCGGTACGGGCAAGGCCCACGCGGCACTGGTTGGCGATAAGCTCACCCACGGCACGCACGCGGCGGTTACCGAGGTGGTCGATATCATCCACCTGCCCTTCACCGTGCTTGAGGCGCAGCAGGTACTTGATGGCGGCCAAGAAATCCTCAGGCTGGATGAGGCGGATATCCTCAGAAACGTCCAGACCGAGCTTCTGGTTCAGCTTGTAGCGGCCCACGCGAGTGAGGTCATACTTCTTCTCCTCCTTGAAGAGGCGGTCCAAAGCCGTGGCAGCCTGCTGCACGGAAGAGGGGTCACCCGGGCGGAACTTACGGAAAATCTCCTTGAGGGCGGACTCGCGGTCATGAGCAAGATCCTTCTTGAGGGTCTTCACAAGGGTCTCCTCCTCGCGCTGGTCAATAACCTCAATCTCCTTGATGCCGAGCTCAAGCATCTTCTTGATGGTGGAAAGGCTCAGCGGCTCGTAAGCCTTAGAGATGGTCACAGCCTTGCGGCCGCCGGTTTCATCACCGTGCTTGATGTCCTCGAAGGGAATCAGGTACTCCAACTCATCACCGGTGGCATCAGCCAGCTTCAAGTGCTGGATGGTGTAGAACTGCTCCACGATGGAGCGATCGCTCTCGAAACCGAGGTAACGAAGGAAAGTTGTAGCCAAGAACTTGCGACGACGACGGCGGCGATCCAAGAACACGTACATGAGGTCGTTCGTGTCGAACTGCACCTCAAGCCAAGAACCGCGGTCAGGGATGATGCGGAAGGAGAAAATGTCCTTACCGTTGGCGTGGCGGCTCTTCTCAAAGCAAATGCCCGGGGAACGATGCAGCTGAGCTACAATCACACGCTCAGCACCGTTAATGACAAAGGTACCGCGGTCCGTAATCATGGGGATTTCGCCCATGTACACGTTCTCGTCTGCCGTGTAATCACCACACTTCAGACGGAACTTCACGTAAAGGGATGCACTGTATGTTTCACCGGCACGAATGGCGGCAAAATCGGATGTCTTGGGGGGAGATATCTCATACGAGTCATACTCCAAGCGTATCTGCCCGTCGTAACTCTCGATGGGGAAATGCTCAGTAAGAACCGCCTGCAGACCCATCTTGAGCCTCTTATCAGGCTCGCTGAATCGCTGCAGGAATTCCTCGTATGACTTTGTCTGAATCTCAATGAGGTTAGGGGGATCCATAACCTCCTTGATCTTGCCGAAACTGATTCGCTCTTGCTTAGGCTTTGACATGGAGTTGGCGGAGATGATGTTGTGCACCCATTCCGGGTGCGGATCGGTTTACGTCTGGTAAAACCGACGCGGATTGGCACAGTAACTGTTTTTCTGCGACCGCCCGCGTCGATTTCACGCCGGCTTGTGGCTCAAAAGTTTAATTTATTACGTTGATTATTAACATTTAGGAAGTTAGAGCCAGACTTCCGTAAGATTTATAGACGCGAATGCAGGGGAGGCGTAAAATCCTCCCCTGCTGTCGCGAAAATCGGCAGGTTACTTGATAGTGACCTTGGCGCCGGCCTTCTCGAGCTCAGCCTTAGCCTTCTCAGCGTCCTCCTTGGAGGCACCCTCGAGGATGATGGCGGGAGCGCCCTCAACGAGCTTCTTGGCGTCAGCCAGACCGAGACCGGTCTTAACGGTACGAACAGCCTTAATAACGGCAATCTTGTTGCCACCGGCATCCGTAAGCTCTACGTCGAAAGCGGTCTTCTCCTCCACGGGCTCAGCAGCGGCAACGGGGCCGGCAGCGGCAACGGGAGCAGCGGCGGATACGCCCCACTTCTCTTCGAGCATTTTTACAAGTTCAGCAGCCTCCAAGATGGTCAGCTTACCAAGTTCCTCAGCGATTGTATTGAGATCAGCCATTGTAGTATGTGTGTGTGTTAATTGGTTCTAAGTCGTGGGCGGGGGCTCCCCACCCATTTAAGTTCTTACCGGCCGTAGAGCCGACAAAGAGCCTAATTTTTGTTTCAGGCGACGGAGAGGGTGTACCACACCGTCGCCATCTGTTCAAGTCTTTTTTTACTCAGCAGATGCATTTTCTTGCTCTGCACCACCATTTTCCTTGTCCACGTATGCCTGGATGACACGGGCGAGGGCGGAACCTGCACCGTTGATGGTACCAAGCAAGGTAGCAAGAAGAACCTCGCGGCTGGGAAGATCACCGAGAGCCTTGATCTTCTCGGGGGTCAGCTCAGCGCCGTCCAAGATACCGGCCTTGTAGGCAGCCTTCTTGGACTTCTTAGCGAAGGTGTTGATGGCCTTGGCAGCAGCGCAAACGTCGCTGTCGCCCATGACATAAGCGGTCTGCCCCTTCAGAGCGGCCGTGATGTCGGGCAAACCGGCATCAGTGATGGCCTTGGCCATGAAGGTGTTCTTGGCAACCACGCAGGAAGCGCCGGCAGCAGCCAGGTCCGCGCGGAGACCGGTGAACTCAGGAACGGTCACGCCCGTGTAGTCGATTACCAGAAGGAAAGGAGAAGCATTCACCTTAGCCTTGAGGTCATCGATGATGATGGTCTTATCAGCGTTCAGTTTCTTTTCAGTACTCATTGTTGTATCAGATGGTTCGATTTATTACTTGGAGTACTCAACCGGAGACAGGGAAAGGCCCGGGTTCATGGAGCTGGACATGGTAGCGCCTGCGATGTAGGCACCCTTAGCACCGGACGGACGAGCCTTCACTACGGCGTTGATGAGAGCGCGGGCGTTCTCAACAAGCTTCTCGTTGTCGAAGGAGAGCTTGCCAACGGCGGCAGAGATGTTAGCGTTCTTGTCAACCTTGAAGTCAACACGGCCGGCCTTCACCTCACGAACAGCCTTGGCGGTATCCTCCGTCACAGTGCCGGTCTTCGGGTTGGGCATCAGGCCACGCGGACCAAGTACACGGGCAATCTTACGCACCTGGGCCATGGCGTCCGGGGTGGCGATTGCGCTGTCAAAGTCGAGGTAACCACCCTGAATCTCCTTGATGAGATCTTCAAGGCCTACCTTCTCAGCACCGGCTTCCAGAGCAGCGGCAGCAGCCTCACCCTGAGCAAAGACGATGACGCGAACATTCTTACCGGTACCGTGGGGCAGAGATACGGAGCCACGGACCATCTGGTCAGACTTACGGGGATCCACCGTCAGGCGGAACGAAACTGTGACCGTCGGGTCAAATTTCGGAGCGGGGAAGCTCTTCATGAGCTCCACGGCTTCATCGACAGCGTAGTTCTTGGTGGAATCCACCAGCTTAGCTGCCTCATTGTAGCGCTTTGAGCGTTTTTTGGACATAATATTTAGCAGTACGTTCGGGGTTAATGTTTCCCTCCTGCAAGAAGGGGTTACAGACCCTCAACCTCTACACCCATCTGGCGAGCCTGACCGGCAATAATGCGGCAAGCGGCCTCCGGATCCTTCGTATTGAGGTCGGGCATCTTGGTGTTAACGATCTCCATCAGCTGAGCCTTGGTAAGCTTAGCCACCTTCTTCTTGTTCGGCTCACCGGAACCGGACTTCAGGCCGGCGGCCTTCTTGATGAGGTTAGCTGCCGGGGGCTGCTTGGTGATGAAGTCGAAGGACTTATCCTTGTAGACAGTGATCACGACGGGGAGAACGTCACCGGCCTGCTTCTGAGTCTTAGCGTTGAACTCTTTGCAGAAGCCCATGATGTTAACACCGGCCTGACCAAGTGCAGGACCGACGGGCGGCGAGGGATTCGCGGCACCGGCAGGAATCTGCAGTTTGATTACTTTTACTACTTCTTTTGCCATGGTTTTGTTTGTTTTGGGTTACTGCCTCAGCGGGCCCGGGCGGGCTGCCTCAGCAGCGAAAATTGTCAATTACGCGTATCAGTTAGCACCGTTTTTACCGCGCTCTTCCTCCGGCACGAGCTGAACCTGCGTGTAGTCAAGGTCAAGCGGGTTGGAGCGGCCGAACATGGTCACACCTACGCGAACGCGACCACGCTCCGTGTCCACCTCTTCCACGATGCCGTGCTCATCCTTGAAAGCGCCATCGAGCACCACCACCTCGTCATTCACGTTGAAGACGATCTTCTGGCGGGCGCCTTCCTTGTGACGCTCAATCTCGTTCATGAGGTCCTGCACATCCTTGGGGGACATGGGGAGGGGCTTCTTGTCACGACCGCAGGCAAAGCTGATGACGCCGTCTACGGCGAGAATCTTGTACCAAGCGTCGATGTTAAGGGAACCGTCCGGGCGAATAAGCTCGAAGTTGAGGTAGACGTAGCCGGGGTACAGTTTGCGGTCCTGTACGTACTTTTTGCCGTTGCGCACCTCCTCAACCTTCTCAGTGGGTACCAGGGGCTCGCTCTGCACGAGGGCTCCCATCTCTTCGTCCTCCTTGAAAAGGCGCTTCAGGTTATCAACAGCGCGACGCTCCTTGTTAGAGAGTACATGCAAAACGAACCACTGATCCGCAGGAGCAGGGGTAACACGAACGCGAGCGCTGTTCTTTCTTTCGTACGGGCGTGACATATTCAACAGAAAGGGTGTAAGGGATGTGAGGAAAGGCTCATCAGGAAAGCACGTCGATGAGCGTGGCAACTACCTCAGCCATCACAAAATCAAAGAATGCAACATAACCACCCAGCAATACCATAGCAACAAGCACCATGAGGGTGGATGACCACAACTCACGGTACTTCTTGAAACCGGTTACCTTCGGATCACTTTCCCAAGGCCAGGAGCACTTCTTGAGCTCACCCTTGATATTGGAGATAAACTGGGAAATTTTGCGGAACATGAGTGTGAATAGTTCAGTTATTTTTTGAGACAAAAAAAGAGGAAGGTCAGCAGGGTATGAGAGACTCGAACTCCCAACACGCGGTTTTGGAGACCGCTGCTCTACCAATTGAGCTAATACCCTTTTACCTTGCTCTATTTTTGGCCTCCCGGGGGCGCCTGCGTACAGGCGCCCCCTTTTGGCTTGTGGTGATTGCCCAGGTAGAGCGGGCAACACCGGGATTAAGTTAATCTATTGAAGGATGATTAGTCCTTGATGGAGGCAACCTTACCGGCGCCCACGGTGCGACCACCCTCACGGATAGCGAAGCGCATACCCTCCTCCATAGCTACGGGGGTGATAAGCTCAACCGTGATGGTCACGTTATCGCCGGGCATCACCATTTCAGTGCCCTCGGGCAGAGTTACGGTACCGGTCACGTCCGTCGTACGGAAGTAGAACTGGGGACGATAGTTGTTGAAGAACGGGGTGTGACGGCCACCTTCCTCCTTGGACAGCACGTAAACGGCTGCGTCGAACTGGGTGTGGGGAGTCACGGAACCGGGCTTCACGATCACCTGACCGCGAACGATATCCTCCTTCTTGATACCACGCAGGAGCAGACCCACGTTGTCACCGGCCTCACCCTTGTCGAGGAGCTTGCGGAACATCTCGATGTCGGTCACAGAGGTCTTCTTGGTCTCGCGGATACCCACGATCTCAACTTCCTCCATCTTGTTGATGATACCACGCTCGATACGACCGGTAGCAACGGTACCACGGCCGGAGATGGAGAACACGTCCTCCACGGGCATAAGGAAGGGAAGCTCGGTCGGGCGCTGAGGAGTCGGGATGTACTCGTCAACAGCAGCCATGAGATCAAGGATCTTAGCGCTGTACTCGGGGTCACCCTCGAGAGCCTTAACGGCGGAACCCATCACGATGGGCAGGTCGTCGCCCGGGAACTCGTAAGAGGAAAGGAGCTCACGGATCTCCATCTCCACAAGCTCAGCGAGCTCGGGGTCAGCGAGGTCCATCTTGTTCATGAACACAACGATGTAGGGAACACCCACCTGACGAGCAAGCAGGATGTGCTCGCGAGTCTGCGGCATGGGACCGTCAGCTGCGGACACCACAAGGATAGCGCCGTCCATCTGGGCAGCACCGGTGATCATGTTCTTAACGTAGTCAGCGTGACCGGGGCAGTCAACGTGAGCATAGTGACGATTCTCGGTCTCGTACTCCACGTGTGCGGTGGAGATGGTGATACCACGCTCACGCTCCTCGGGAGCGCCGTCGATTTGGTCGTATGCGCGGAATTCAGCCTTACCCTGCTCTGCAAGAACCTTGGTAATTGCAGCGGTAAGGGAAGTCTTGCCATGGTCAACGTGACCGATCGTACCCACGTTCACGTGGGGCTTGGTGCGCTGGAATGCTTCTTTGGCCATAATGAAATATTGATTAGTTTGGGCTGCTTATTCTTGCATGAGCCGGAAACAAGCTTCTGGCGGGATTTGAACCCGCGACCTCATCCTTACCAAGGATGCGCTCTACCCCTGAGCTACAGAAGCGTTTTGGGCTCCAGATGTCCCTCGAACCCGAGGTGACGTAAAGCGAGGACAGTTTACACGTTTTTTACGTGGATGTCAATCATAATTTCACATTTTTTTGCACTTTTTTCTTCATATTTTCGTTAAATGCTGAATATCAGCACTTCTAAAAGATAGATTTTTTCATTGAAAATTGCAAAAGGTAGGTGCAAAGTAGGCACGTATGAAGAAAACAGCACTCATAAGCGCCATCATGCTGAGCGGCACAGCCGCCTACAGCGCAGAAACACCGGCAGAAACCACCCAGGCAGCAGAGCCCGCTGCCTGCTGTCCCCAAACCGCTGACAATCAGCAGTGCGGAGACGAATGCTGGCTGGACATCGAGACCATTACCGTTGAGGCGGCCAACGGTAATCCGATAGCACAGTACGTTATCGCGTGGGTAACCGACAACGGGCTGAATAATGAACCGGCAGACCCGGAAAAGGCAAAAGCCATGTATGCTGAAGCACTTCCGGGGCTGGAGAAAGCCGCTGCAGAGGGTGATCCCTCAGCATGTTGCGCCTTGGCGAAGATGTATGCCACCGGTAAGGGTGTAGAGAAGAACCCGGAAAAAGCCAAAGAGCTCATGGAACGCTGCAAGCAGCTCATGAAAGAAAAATCCGAGGCTGACGCCAAACCGGACAAAGCAGAGAACTGATAATCCTCCGCGTTAAAACCCAAGCCATAACACGGCGCGCCTGCTCCGGCATACAGAGCAGGCGCGTCTTTTCACAGGCACGGCTCATCCGCTTTTAGCGATTATCATCAGCGCGATAAATCAGAATTTGAAGGGGATTTTGTAGGATGATTTGCGAGCGCCAGCGAGCCTAATTCGGAGCCCCGTGAAGCGGGGCGAAAGTACAATAGCCCAAGGCAAGCCGCGTAGCGGCGCAGCCTTGGGTATGGAGAAAAAAGTAAAAGGAGTCCGACGCAGCGAAGCTGAGGAGGCCGACAGCAGGTTTGCTCCGTCCATTGTCCGCAAATCATTGGCACTCACCCAAATAAAAAGAGCGCCAGTCCCGGCTCGGAGCGTCGCTTCGCTCCGGTCCTCGCCTTTGTCTGTCGGCCTACGCTGCGTCGCTGGCGCTCCGTCGCTCCGGGCTCAATTTCATTTTTTCACCATACCCAAGGCTGCGCCGCTACGCGGCTTGCCTTGGGCTATTATACTTTCGCCCCGCTTTGCGGGGCTTAAAATTCCGCTCGCTTCGCTCGCCAAATTCCGATTTATCGGGGTGCCATATCAAGAGCTCTCCCCGTACAAGACACGCTGTAAGTACAAGCCTGATGCAGGCGCACAAAAACGCGTTTTTTCGCCCTCGGGGGAGTCCAGCATGGCGCGCAATTGCGCAGGTGTCATTTTACCGGTAGCCACACGGTGCGCAGTACCTACCAGCATACGCACCATGCGGTACATGAAGCCATTTCCGTGAAAACGGAGGCGCAAGAGCTCCCCGCCCTGCTCTACGCTGACGGAGGCCTCATAAATGGTGCGCAGGTAAAAATCCGCCGGTGGAATTTCCGGCTCATTACCGCGCTTGGCTGCAAAGCGCCTGAAGTCATGCGTCCCTTCATACACCTGCAAGGCCTCGCGCAAGGCCTCCACCGGCACACCGGCGGGGCAATGCCACGCGCGATTGTGCAAAAAGGGGCTCAGCACGGTGGCGGTACATATACAGTATTCATACACCTTCCCCACGGCACTGAAACGCGCGTGAAAAGACTCCGCTACCGCCTGCACCTGCAATATGCGGATAGAGGAAGGCAAGTGAGCATTCAGCGCAGCACGCCAATTCTCAGGGCTCATGCGGCATGATTCCGGGACATCTGCATGAAAACACTGCGCATACGCGTGTACACCGGCATCTGTACGGCCGGAGGCTGCAATACGCAGCGGAGCTCTCAAAACGGCTGAGAAAGCCCGTTCTACCTCATCCTGCACCCCCATACCGCAGGCCTGGCTTTGCCAGCCTCGCCAAGTGGCACCATCATACGCGCAAGTAAACAGCAATCTGGGCATAATAACGGAACAATTTACTTATTTACCCCATGGCATCAAGAAGCCGCAATCACCGGCGGGCGGTGTTGCGGCTTCCCAATCAAAGTGAGTTGCAAACTACGGGCATCAGTCAAGATCCAGACCACCGAAGTCCATATCGACGCCACCGTCGGAATCCAAGTCATCACCGGAGGAGTCCTCGTCAGAAGCATCCTCATCTGCAGGCTCTTCATCCGCAGGTTCCTCATCGGCGGGTTCTTCGTCAGCAGGCTCCTCGTCAGAAGAATCATCTGCGGGCTCTTCATCCGCAGGCTCCCCGTCGTCCAGACCGAGATCGTCAGAGGAATCATCCGAGGCGGAGTCATCCGCAGCGGAATCATCCGAGGCGCTATCATCAGCAGCGGAGTCATCACCTGCGGCATCACCCTCCTCCGAGGCATCGGCAGAGTCACCCTCCGTAGCAGCGGCATCACCGGCGGGCTCAGCGCCACCGGCAGGCTCCTGATATTCCGGCGTAGCGATAACGGCGTCATCACCATCAAACTCCAGCACACCGGTCACCGGCGTCTCGCGCAGGTCAAGAGCATTCTTGAGGTTAGCGCTGCCGTAGCAGGCCTCAAAAGAGCAAACGGTATTGTTGGCATCACCGTCGAAGTCCGTATTCTTCGCCTTGTAGGTAGCGATGTACTCCTCACCCTTCTTCACCTCAGCAGCGGCACCGGCACGCTTCACTACACCCTTGGTACCGACGGCACGCTTCAGGCGCTCCTCATCAATCTCGCCATCATAAGCCACGACGGGATAGCTGGCCATGACGCGAGCCACCTGCTCGGCCAAGGCATCGAGAGCCTCCACATAATCCTTCTCCGGGGAACCGGGAGTGGCGGAAACACTGCGAAGCAGAGCGGTATTATTAAGAGCGATAGGACGGCGAGCAGCACGCTGCCAACGCTTCATCAAAGCCTCTACACGGGGTGCAGCGGCCTCAGCAGAATCATAGTCTGTCACTTTCTGCAGAACGGCGGTGAGCTCATTCACAATCTCAGTGCAAGACATCTCTTCCTTCTGGCAGGAGCTGAGAGCGCACACTGCCACAAGAGCACTTGTCGGTATGAGGAAAATCTGTTTCATGGAGGAATAAGATATACTACATTTCAAAATTAGCAGGATTTCCCCCTGCTGTCAAGGTAAAGTGTGCCGATTGCCAAAAAAAATGAGAGATACGGGCCATATATTCACCGTTTCTGAGCACAAAAGGATAAAAGTTGCCTATTTGTGACGGCAAGACAGCATTTTTACGCAGCAGGGGGAAGCAGTTTTCAGGCGGTCGGCGGATTCGGCAGGATTCCGGTATAAATGCCCGGAGTATCGTTCTCAATGATGGTGGCACCCACCCAGCGTTTGTACAAATCCACCGGGCCGGCACCGCCCACAATGGCGTACACATAGCCGAGGTGACGCATTTGTTCCAAACCGGTAATGAACAGAGCCTTACCGACTCCCATACCACGAGCACTCTCGCTCACCCCCATCGGCCCGATGAAACCGCGGGCGGTGGCATCCACACACACAAAGCCCAGGATTTCCGAATCGCGCGTGGCGATAAAACACCCGGAGGGTTGGTGCGCCATCGCCACACGGCACTCACAAACCCAGCGCGGGCTGAAGTGGCGCCCTACCCAATCCTCCAAAATATGAGCTTCAAAGGGGTTGCAACGGCGTATCGTCACGCCTTTTTCGTCCAACGCGGAGCGCAGCGGAGAGCCATCCGGCAGTTGGAACAACCTTACCAGCATATCATGCATAATCGTTTCGTACCTTTCTAAAAAAAGGGGCGGAGGCCCACATCACATGGTCCTCCGCCCCGGTTGCGTTCAATGTTACTTTTTCTTGCTCTTCGTATTCTGGAAGAGCGCGGCAGCCTTCGCAAGGTCGGAGGTCTTACCGGCTTCCACACCGTATACGTTGATGAGCATGTAAGCCAAAATCACGGCATCCTGGAAGTTCTGAGAAGCCTTCTTGAACTTATCAGGCGTGGGGTGGCCGAAATCCTTCACCTCCTTCTGCACGCCGGGCATAGCCCAGAGCAGCTTCTGAGCGCGCTTCATGCCTTCGATGGGCAGCTCCATCTGAGCACCGTGAGAGCTCATACCGGTGCGGCAGTAGCAGTCAATAGCCTTGCTGGCAGCAACGGCATTGGCCTCGGAGATGTTGTTGGCAGCGCGCTCCTCAGCAGGCACGGCGTTCTCATAAGCCATAGCGACGGCGAACTGAAGCCAACCGTACAGCTGCGGGGTAACAGCCTTCTTATCCTCACCCTTCAGCACGCGGTTGACGGCCTCCTCCAGCTTTGCGGGATCGTTCTTGGCAGCAGCGCCGAGGATAACGGCCGTGTTGCAAAGCACCTTGTCCTGCGGCGTGAGCAGCTTCTTCATGTCATCCGGGAAGGACTTGGCAATGGACGCCGCACCGGCGAAGTCCATCATACGGATGGCACACTCCACCTCCATGCGGAAAGCCTTCAGGTACGGCCCCTCAGGCAAGCCCTTCCAGTTTTCCCACTTCTTGCGGCTCTCTGCCAGCTTGGGACGCGCCTCCGCAAAACTCTCCGCTGCATACAGCTTCTGAGCTTCCACCAAATCCGGCGGCATCAGCACGTAGAAGGAAGAGAAATGCTTGTCAATGGCAACATCCGCCGTGTTGTCCACATCCTTTTGGTAGGTGTAGTGACCGGCGCGAGTAGAAGCCACGATTTCGATTCTACGCATCTTGCCCTTTGCCTCAGACTCACCATCTTTGGCTTTGGCAACGGCACGAGCCTCGAGCACGAGCTTTTTCTCCTGAGCCTCAGCTTGGAAAGAGAAGCCCACCAGAGCGGCCATTCCGACTGCTAAAACATTACTGATTTTCATTGTATGTAAATGTTTGGTTCAGGGGTTAATTATTATTGATACTTAGCGCGGTCAGCAGCCTCAGCGCGGTTTTCTTCGCGCACGGTGCTATCGCTCTTATACTGTTCCACCAAGGCGCGTACCTTAGCTACGGCAGCACGCTCTTCACGAGTCATCTGGCCGGAGATGGGGTCCACCATCTCAAGGTACTTGCTACCACGGTTCCAAGCCGTCCACTTATCGGAGTGAGTGAAGGTACCATCCTTGTTATCAGCATAGTTACCCTTACCGCGAGCCCAGAGCAGCTTCATCATCTTCTCACATGCCGGGGCGGATACATCGATGGAACCGAGGTAATCGCGGTACATATTGGAGTAAATGTTGATGGCTTCCTCCGTCTTGCCGGTCTTGTCGTAAGCTTCAGCCTGCATGGAGAGCATCTGCAAGCCGGCGTCGGAATCGCTGTCCAGCTCCAGATAAGCGGTGGTGATTTCCAGCACGCGGGCGTAATCCCCGGCGCGCATGGCCTGACGAGCCTGACCGAAGCGGGCCTGATTCTTCACCGCGAACTCAGCATACTCGGAAGCGATGACCTTGGCATACAGCTTGGCAGCCTCTTCCTGAGCGGCGTTATCGTTCTTAGCGGAGAGGGCATCAGCCAAACCGAGGCTGTTCTCCTCCTGCATGGAGCCACCACGCTGCAGCGCAGCGCGATAGTAGGGGATGGCGCGGTCAAGAGCGGTATTGATAGCGCTCTCATTACCACTGCTGATGGGGGCGCGGCTGCGCATGTGCTCACCGATGGTGTAGCAAATCTCGTTGGTGAGGTCATTCGGCTGGTAATCACGAGCCAGCTGCTCGAGGTAGGACTCAATCTGAGCATCAAACTCAGCATGCTTGCTCTCATCAACCTCGTTCTTGGCTTCCTCAAGAGCCGTCAGCACCTCCATGCTCAAAGCAGCCTGGGTGAACTTATCAGCCTTATCCACACGGGAAGCAAGAGAAGCAATGTAAGCCTTGCGTGCCTCCAGGTCCTTGAACTCGCCCTTGTCCACCTTCGTGGAAATAAGGGCGGTGATGGTCTTGGGCACATCCGGGTTCAGCTTGTGCTGAGTGTTAGCATAGGCAGCCTCACGGACGATGGTATCCTCCGCACGCTTGATGGCGACCTCATAAGCCTCACCACCGGTCTTGGCGGCATCACTGAGCGCAAGGCGAGCCATCTGCAGAGCGAAGCGATTGGTCTCACTGCCGGCATCCACCTGCTCCCAGAAGGTGGTCATGTAACCTGCCCAGCGAGCATTCTTGGCGGCGTCATCCTCCTTCTTACCGTCATCAGCAGTCAGGCTGACCATACGGCCGTTGATGGCAAGCTTGTTGAGAGCCTCACCGGCGATACCCTTGCCCTTACCCTCGGGGCGGGCGAGTGCAGTCTTGTAAGCTTCCTCCAGCTGGCGGACGGCAATCTCAAACTTGGGCTTATCCTTGGTACCGAAGATGATGTTGGCATTCAGCACCAACACGGTTGCATAGTTTTCATGCTTCTTGAAGTGCTCGATAAACTTACCGCACATCTCCTGAGCCACGGGGAAGTCATCCTTAGAGCTACGCAGCAACAGAGAGTTGATGGCATAGTAGTACACGTGCGGCAAGAACTGGTCCTCGGGGCTGGTGGTCGGATACTTGGTCTCGTAATCCTTCACAGCCTGGAGAATCTTGTTCAATTTATCCTCTTCCACCACACCGGCCTCACGGATGGTGCTGTAGTAGAGAGCAACCAGCAAGAAGCGGAGCTGCTTGTCATACGTGGCGCGCGCATTCTCAGCCACCTGAGTAGCACCGTCAACGACACCCTCGGCCAGCACAGCCTCGGCTGCCTTAATCGCATCCGCATTCTTCTTGAGGTTACGGTAGGCCTCCACAATACATATACGAGCCTGCAGGTAGTTACCGCTGGTCTTGTCCACCTGCGGTGAGGTAACAACCTGATTGGCGTACTGAATGGTATCCTCCCACTTCTTATCCTTGTAGGCTTGGGACATACGGTTGAGCATCAGAGCCAATGCTCCATCCTCACCGATGTCGGCCGGATTAATCTTATTCTCCATGGCGATAGCAGCCTCCTCATCACCGGTAGCACGCAGCAGCTGAGCGTATGCCTGCTGCAGCTTAGCGGCGATGGGCTTCTTGTTGTTGTCCACCAAATCCGGATAGCGATCCACCAAGATGTGGTAACCGGCCTTGGCCAGACGGAAAGAACCGTAGTTAAGCGCGATAGAGGCGTTCAACTGCGTGGCGTAGGCATCCAACTCCACGTGCTCGGTAATCTTTGCCGCGTACTTCTCGGACATGATTTTGTAGTTAGCGCCATTGTAGCGCACGCCGTCGCGGTCCGTCACCACGGAGCCCTTGCCGGAGCCCAGCACACGCATCTTTGCCTTCAGCGCATCCACCGTCTCCTGCATGTTGGGTACCATACCCAGCAGAGCAATGGCGGAACGAGCGTTGTCGTTAGCAGCCTTCATGTCATTCTTCGCCACAGCCTCACCCACGCGCTTGGCACAGTCATTGGCAGGCTTCAGGAAACCGGCACCGTGCTGAGCCATACGCACCGGACCCAGGCTGAAGCTCTGGGGGTTGGAAACGATGATGTCACGCACCCAGCTTACAGTCTCCGGGTTCTTCATGGCGACGTTAATCACGGTGGCAAGACCGGCCATGGCCATCTCATCCGGCAGCACGCCCTTGGACTTGCGGCCGCGCTCCAAATAGCTACCGGCCTTCTTGAAATCCGGAGTCTCGCAGAGGATGTAGGACTGCATCAGCATGAAGCAAATCTGCCCGTCAAGCTTCAGGTCTTTCTCCATCTTGGAAACACCATCACGGGACTGGTACAGCTCCAAATACTCCTCCAGCAGCGGGATGGCATCCGCAAAGGCCTTGGGGTTCGGGGCAACGCCCTTCTTGGCATCACCCACACCCTGCTGGTAGCGGCAAAGTGCCATGTAGTACTTAGCGGCGGTCAGGTAGGGGTCAAAGCCCTGCCCACCGAGCAGCTTGCGGCGCTTGGCTTTGTCGCGCAGATTCTTGTCCTGGAAAGCAGGATTCTTCGTCAAACCCTCGTACACGGCATAGGCTTGGTCGTACTCCTTGGCAGCCAGCAAGAGTTCACCTTTCTTCCATACGAAGAAGGGCTCATAGAAGCCGTACTGAGCAACCGTACGGCTCTTCTTATTGGCAAAGTACTTGAGCATCTCATCGCACTGAGCCAAGGCATCCTTGACTTTCCCCTGCTCTTGGAGCTGGGTAATGCGCTTGAACTTGCCGGCAGGGTCCTGTGCCTGGCACACGTAAGGAGCACTTACGGCTGCCAGAGCCAACACTGATAAGGCTGTTGTGTGTCTGAACATAAGTTAATGTTTGGTTAAGTTTGTGTCTCACTCCGCAGGGGGAGTATCCTGTAAAATCTTTCGTTTTTGATGCATTCAGGGGGGAGGAGCGCGGCTTTTGCCGCCTCAACTCCCCCCTGTGCGTTTTGATTGTTAATTCGGGCGTTCTGAGTGTATGTGTCAGTCAGCTACACCTTCGCACTTCACGGATACGGCTTTGATACCGGCCTGTGTCAGTGCGGACATCACATCCATCACGCGCTGGTGCTTGGAGAACGGGGATGCCGTCAACACCAGAGGCTTGGGATTGTTCGGGTCATCATTGAGCGGGCGCAGCTTACCGACGAGCTCAGCGAGGTCACGCTCCTCATAGTAGCCGGCATCACCGGGGCGGAGCTTGAAGTCAGTGGTCGGAGCCATCTGCACCTTAGCACCGCTCTGGTCCTCCCACCATACGGCGTTATCCTCCGTAATTTTGATGTTGAAGGGCTTGCTGTTGCTGGAGGAGGCAGCACCGGAGGATGAGGGAAGAGCCATATCGAACTTCTTCTCACTCACCAGTGAGGTTGCCACCAAGAAGTAAATGAGCAGCAGGAAGCAGCAGTCAATCATGGAGGAGATTTCCAATCCGGGCTCTTCTTGATCGTCCGTCTGAAGTTTTTTGTGTCTTGCCATAATCTTAAGTTATGTTGAGAGTTAACCTTTACTTCTTAGCGGGCAGAGAACCGAACACGATATCCGGCACACCGGCATTATTGGCAGCGCCAATCACGTTGAACGTGTACTTCCAATCAGCACGGGCGTCCGCACGGATGTATACACGGAACTGCTTGGGGTCAATCTTCGTTTCCTCCAAAGCCTTCTTTTCATCCTTGATGAACTCTTCCAGCTTCTTGACGACGTCTTCGCCGGTGCCGGCAGTGAAGAACTTCTGCTCACCCTTGTGTGTCTTCACACCATAGTGAATACGAGTCACGTCGCTGCACTTGTACGTTTCCACCAACTTATCGATGCGGGTCTGCTCATTGGCGCGTGCTTTTTCATCACCATTCTTCACGAGCTCCATCATCTTTTCCGGGGCAAACACGTTGATGACTATACAGCCCTTTGCATCCTCCAAATCCGTAGGCTTGGTAGCCTGCGGCATCGTCACGCTCGGGTCCTTGGACACCGTCAATGCGGTAGCGTTCACGATGAAGAAGATAAGCAAAAGGAAGCAACAGTCAATCATTGAGGAGATGTCATTCTTGGCATCCTCTTCATACTGCATTCTTTCTTTTTTCTTACCCATGGGGAAAATGAAAGTTAGAGATTATGTCAGCCGGCGTCGGTGTGAGCACCGGCTGACCCGAAAGCGGCGTCAGGCCTTAAGCCTGGGGAGCACCCTCCCATTCACCTTCCTGACCCTCGGCATACTCCTCATAGCCCTCTTCACCACCGAGACCCTCGGGGATGCGGGCGAGCTGAGCCTCAGCGTTGATGACGTTGATGGAGGTGTTCACCATCTCGGAAACAACGTTCACAGCCTCAGACTCAAGCTTCTGAGCATGCTTCTTGATGAAGAAGAAAGTGGGGATAGCAACGATGGATACAATCAGACCCCAGAAGGTGGTAAGAAGAGCCACGGAAATATCACCTGCGAGCTGGGAGGGGTCAGCCTGACCGGAAGCAGCAAGCACGCCGAAGCAGCCCACCATACCCTGAATGGTACCGAACAGACCGAGCGACGGACCCAGGGAGCCCACCAGAGCGAGCACGTCTACCGGGAACATGATGGTGGAGCGCTCGTTGTTAGCGAAGTCCACAATAGCGTCCTCCACAGCGTCCTTACCGAGGTCCTCGGGGCGGGTGGCATCAATGTTGGGGAGAGCGTAAGCGACCAAGCGGCCCAAGTAGGTGGGGCTGGTGGTAGCGAGCTCAATAGCGGAGCGCACACGGCACTCACCCATGAGAGCCACGAGCTGACCACGAAGGTCATCCGGGCAGAACTTATTCTTGTTAATGGACATCAGGCAGTATACTGCCAAGAAGATGGCGATAGCCAGAAGCACAACGATGGGAATCATTGTCCAGCCACCATCAATAATCCATTTGTCAAGCATGGTCTTCTCACCGCCACCGCCTTTGGCGGCTTCTTCAGCGGCGAAAAGATTGGACATTGACATCACTGCTACAGCTCCGAAGGAGAGAGCGCGAACACCGAAACGAGCGATCATTGCTTTCATAATTAGTAAAAATGCGGTTGATGCAAAATTAACGAGTATTATTTAACCTAATTTTCAGCGTTTGGCAAGCACGTTTTTTCAAAAAGCACTTTTTTGCTGAAAAAAGCAGGCATCTGCCCTGAATTACTTGAGGGGAGCACGGAGAATATTAGTTAAGATATCCGTATTTTCCATGATACCGGAGAAGGCTTCCGCCCCCGGGCCGGCGGCGTAAATGGGCACGGCGACCCCGGTATGATTGGAGGTAGAGAACGAGCCCTTAACCCAGCCTTTCTTCACGCAACCGTCCAAAATGGACAAGCCGCCGGTTTGGTGGTCAGCCGTGACTACGAGCAGGGTATCCGGGTGGCGCTGCATCCACTGCAGCACCACGCCGAGGGTTTTATCAAAATCGAGTGTTTCTCGCACGACGAGGTTCAAATCCGTAGCGTGTGAGGCCATGTCAATCTCAGAGCCCTCAATCATCAGGAAAAAGCCATTCGGCGCCTGCTCCAGCACGGAAAGTGCTTTTTGCACATTTTGCGGCAGTTCATCCCCACGTTCCGGCGCGTAGGGGCAATCACCCTTGGCGGACAGGGAGACGAAGCGGCGAGGCTCCGCCGCCAACTGAGCCGCTTGCTCAGGCGTGAATGCCGCAGAGCCACCACCGGCCACCACGCGGAACGGCATCTCCAGCAACTGGGCAGCTATTTTTTCCGTCTGCTTGCGGCTGGGCACGTGCGCATAAAATGCAGCAGGAGTCGCATCCGTGATGGCCTTAGTCACCACCAAGCCGGCATCCTTGTTATACGGGGGCTGCATCAGGCGCGCCGCCAGAGAGTACAACACACGGCCGGAGGGGCGCTGCCCCAGCATACCGTTATTCGTTTTCTCACCACAGGCAATAGCCGTACCACCGGCGGCGGAATCCGTGATGGTGCGGTTCGCTGAGGGCGTGCGTGAAAAAGCCGTGTGCGGCAGGCACTCCAAGTTCAGCTTACCGCCATTGCACAGCCAAGCAGCCCACACGTGCTCGGAGCTCATGCCATCCCCAATCATCAGGATAACATTCCGAGCCTGCGCCGGAGTTTCAATATAATGCGCGGACTGCTTATCACGGAACGTGTACCCCACCACCTCATGCTGCGGTACGTCCTTCACCTCTTGCACCTGCCCTGCCCCGGCACCCCATACCGTGCAGGCCAACAAACTCAAACATACTGTAAAGAGCTTTTTCATCCCCACCACACTAGCACACCTCACCTCGCAGTGCAAGAAAAAAGGCCGCACCCCGTAAAGGTGCGACCCTGAAGAAATGATACTTTCGCGTTACCGTAATATTACTTACCGTGCCTTACCGGAAGAGTCTTCACGGGAGTAGCCACGGGAGTGGGGGTAATGTCCTGCCCACAGCAGTTACCGTGCGGCATCGGGCGCAGCGGGGGCATGGACTGGGACTGGCAGCAGCAAGCGCTGAAGCCTACTGCGCACGCAATGGAAAGAATGAGAGTGGTGGCTTTCATAAGAAAAAATGTCGTATGAAGTTATCGCACTTAGTTAAACAAATTTGCAGGGAGTAGTCAACACTTAAATTCCGCCTCGGGCACATTTTTTACTCTTCAGGCGCATTTCTGAATAAAAATTATACGCACAGCGACTTATTTACTTGTAAAGCGCGCGCACGTGTGTGATAATGGGCGCGCATTATGGCCAGACGCAAAAGAAACGCATTATTTCAGAAAAAAGGCAAAAGCGCCAAGGGTTCACGCGGGCGCAAGGCGCTGATATGGGCAGCTTCCATCGTCGGCGGTCTCTTTTTGCTGGTCATTATCGGCTTTTTCCAGCTACTGAGCTGGCTGCAGGGGGACGGATTCCGCACCACGATGGAAACCAAGCTCTCCAACAAAACCAAATCAGACATCACCATACCCGCCAACCTCAGTATCGACGGCTCCACCGTTCGCTTACCGGAATTCACGGCGGAGCACACAGGGCTGATGAAGCGAGCTTCCGCAAAACGCATCACGGCAGAGGTGGATCGCGGACAATTGCTGGACAGCTGCCTGCACATCACCAAAATGGTGGTGGAGGACCTGAGCATCACCCTCGACACCCTGAAAGAGCCGGAAAAGAAATACGAGGACTCAAAAGGCAGCTCTTTCTTCAGTCGTTTTGCCCCGGAGCACGCCATCGTCGACCATGTTGAATGCACCAACGCCGGCGCAAGCCTGACGGTGCGCCGCAGCGGTGACAAGCGCTACATCTATTCCCTGAAAGGCTGCACCTTCAGCGCCACGCCGGACTCCAAAGACCGCGACCAATGGCAGGTCAGCATCAAAAACGGCAGCGTCAGCACCCCTCACAGCTACCTGCCGGACGGCAACATCAAATCCGCCTCCATGCAGTACGCGGACAAGCGCCTTTCCCTGACGGACTGCCACATTGTGCTCACCCAAGGGCACATGGACATGACGGGGTTCTACCAAACGGATGACAAAACCTGGAATGCCACCATCGGCGTAGGCAACGCCGATGTGAAAAAAATGCTCAACGAAAAGTGGCAAGAGCGCTTGAGTGCAGAGATTTCCGGCAGCATCAAATTAACCGGCAAGAGCAAAAAGCTGCTCAAAGCCAACGGGCACATTGCCCTGCACAAGGGCTCACTGAAGGCCTTGCGCTTCATCCCCGGCCCCATCGACATTCCCGGGCAAGAGCTACTCACGGATTACATTGAGGAAAACTTCACCACGGTAGGGCTCAAAGAGGCCACCTGCCGCATTTCATACCCGTTCTCCGACACCGCACGCAAAATCAAAGACGCTTGGTTGTTTGACAGCATCAACATCCGCACGAAAGATGACACCATACGCGTATGCGGCAGAGTCATCATTGAGCAAGACGGCTCACTGCACGGCGTCATTACCGTCGGGCTCAACAAAGAAACGGTCAACGACATGCTCGACATCACCAAGGGCACGCTCCGCACGGCTATCTCCGCTTGCCTTCCCAAACTCTTCAATGCTGAAGGTGAGGAGGGGTTCTACTGGGTCAACATCAACCTCAGTGGCACCAACGATGACCCGCAGCAGGACTTCAGCGTGCGCCTGCAAGAGGTCATCAAAGCCTCCGGCGTGGAAATCATGCTGGAGGAAGCAGCCAACACCGCACGCAAGGGGCTGAGCATCATCCCCGGCCTCGGCAATGCCGACAGCGAGGATGAAGCCCCCGCACAAGACGACAACACTCAGCAACCCGCAGATGAAACGGATTCCACCCCGGATAAGAAGACGGACAAGCCTTCCTCCGGTGGCTCCCTGATCGATACCGCAACCGATACCGCCGGCGATGTGATAGATGCCGGCATAAAAGCGATACCATTCTTATAAACTGACACGTGTTATGAGCCAATCTTCATACCCCTCGCAATACATCGACTGCATCTGCACCATCGTGGAGCGATTTGCCCCCACGGCATATCACGCCACGCTGCCCAACGGCAAGCAAACTGTAGCCTTTATTCAGAAAAAAGAGGAGCACCTGCTGGAAGTCATCAAACCCGGGGATGCAGTGAACTGCACGATTTGCCCGGCGGATTTTGACCGTGCACGCATCCACAGCATCCACGCCACGGCATAATGCACCGTCACGCACTACTGAAACCATCCATTTTACGCGCAGCATGACTCGTTGCAAAAATCTCTTCCATCTGACATTGCCGCTAGTGGACCTGTTATTGGCTCTCACATGCGCCTATGTTTCACCCGCGCTTACAAACAGCCTCGGCCCGCTCTTCGGCTGGCAAGCCGTGCCGGAGTTCAACGCCTTTACGGCAAGCCCGTTCATGGCCGGAGCCGCAGTGGTATTCGTCCCGATATTGTTGCGCATGGTAGGCTATTACCACCGCAATAATCTGCAGCGCGTCTCCACCGCGATTCGTCAGTTATTCACCTTTGTGGTGTATTGCCTGTGCATGCTCGGGTTGTATGAGCTCATCCGCAGCACGGAGGGTTCAGTGTTCATGAACCGCATCATTCTGGTGAACATCGTGCTGTTGCCGCTGGTGCTCTTCCTGCGTTTTTACATCATGCGCCTGCTGCAAATGAACACCTCCATCGGCCGCAGGCACCTGCGCTCCGTGCTCTTGGCCGGAGCCAAAGAGGACATAGAGCAAGGCTGGAACTCGCTACCGGATTTCTGGAAACGCAGCCTCCGTGTGGTAGGCTCCGTTACCCCGGACACCTCGCAAGAGCAAGTTCAACAGCTCATTGAAGAGCACCACGTGGATCGCCTCATCCTCATGGGGGGCATCAGCGCTTACCATGCACATGAAGAAACCGTCACGCGCTGTGAGCTACAGGGTATAGACATCTACGTACACCTGAAAGACAGCCACCCCGTCAACCTGCGAGCGGATGTGAGCGATATCGGGGAAAACCGTGTTCTCATCCTCACCTCCACCCCCGTTTACTCTTGGGCGCGCGCCTTCAAGAGCGTGTTCGACCGCGTGATGGCGGCCATTGCCATCATCCTGAGCTCTCCGCTGTGGTTGCTTGCGGCCATCGGCATCAAGCTCAGTGACCCCAAGGGCCCCATTTTCTTCAAACAGATGCGCTCCGGCTTGTATGGGCGCCCCTTCGCCATGTGGAAATTCCGCTCCATGTATGCGGATGCCGAGGCACGCTTGGCGGAGGTGAAAGAGAAGTACGGCAACGAGATGGAGGGTCCCATCTTCAAGCTCACCAATGACCCGCGCATCTTTAAGTTCGGGCATTTCATCCGCAAGTTCTCCATTGATGAGCTGCCGCAGCTGCTCAACATCCTCATGGGTGACATGAGCATCGTAGGTCCGCGCCCGCTGCCGGTGTATGAGACCAAGGAGTTCCCGGAAATCTCACAGCGCCGCCGTTTGAGCGTGAAGCCGGGGCTCACCTGCTACTGGCAGGTAGAGGGCCGCAGCAATACGGAGGGCTTCAGCTTCATGGTGAACAAGGACCTCAAGTACATCGACAACTGGAGCTTGTGGACGGATTTCGTGCTCATCCTGCGCACCATTCCGGCAGTGCTCTTCGGCCGTGGCGCCAAATAACCCCTGCCCTGCTGTCATGTTTCACATCGTTCTCTTTCACCCCGAGATTCCGCACAATACCGGCGCTGCCGGGCGCTTGGCCGTGGCTACCAATGCCCGCCTGCACCTCATCAAACCGCTCGGCTTCAGCCTCGATGAAAAGCACGTGCGCCGCACCGGCTTAGACTACTGGCCGCATGTGGACCTGCACCTCTGGGACAGCTTGGATGAGCTGGAGGCAGCAGCTGCCCCGGGCGCGCGCTTCTGGTACCTCTCCACCAAGGCCACACACTCCATTTGGGAGCCCACCCTGCCCTTGCAGGATGGTGATTACCTCGTCTTCGGGCCGGAATCCAAAGGTCTGCCGGACCGATGGATAGCGGCCCACCCGGACACAGCGCTGCGCATCCCCATGCCGGGAGAGCACGCCCGCTCGCTGAACTTGTCCACCTCCGTCGCCATCATGCTCTACGAGGGGCTCCGCCGCACGCTTCCCCCCACCCAATTATGAAAAATATCGTCTACTTTGATCTGGAAACCCGCCGCTCCGCCGCCCAAGTAGGTGGCTGGCATGAGGCGTCGAAAATGGGTATGTCCGTCGGTGTCACCTTCTCCACCAAGGACAATGCTTACCATATTTACACGGAAGATCAGGTAGAGCAGCTCATTGAAGAGCTCCGCCAAGCAGACCTCGTGGTGGGTTACAACCACATCGGCTTCGACTACCAGGTGCTGCAGGCCTTCACCTTCTGGACGCTGGCGGATGTCTCGAACAACCTCGACATCTGCGCCGACCTCACCTCCCGCATCGGCCACCGTCTCAAGCTCGACTCCGTGGCTTCCGTTACCCTCGGCAACTCCAAGACGGCGGAAGGTTTGGATGCGCTCAAATGGTGGGCTGAGTATGAAAAGACGGGCGACCCGCAGAAGATGCTCGACATTGCACGCTACTGCTGCTTTGACGTAAAAGTCACCATGGAGGTCTACAAGTTCGGCGCAGAAAACGGCTACGTGAACTACGTGGACAAAAAGGGAAACACCATCCGCATCGACGTCGATTGGAAGCTGGATTGGTAAAACTTCCGAAAATAACTTCATAAAAAACGCCGTTCGCACAAACGAAACGGCGTTTTTTTATGTTGTAAAACAGTTTGTTAATTCTGCGGCAAGGACTCCAGGTACTCCGCAGCGGCGGAGCAGCCGTTTTTGCGATGCCACTCAGCCGGGGTGAGCCCTTGGGCGTTTTTGCGGGTCAGCTCAGCGCCGGCTTGCACCAGCACGCGAAGCACCTCCACATTGGCACTTGCATGCAGGGGGAAGAAGTTCGGGCGATTGACACGCGCGCCCTTGTCAATAAGGCGTTGCACGGCCTGCGGGTGTTTGTAGGTAAGGGCAATGCCCAGCGCTACATCCACATCCGGCGTTCTGAGGGCGAGCAAGCCGGGGTGCGGGGCATCGCTCAACAGGGCGTATTCCGGGGCTAAGCCGGGGCGCACGCC
>CAJGCY010000016.1 GCA_904501955.1 uncultured Akkermansia sp.
ACAGGTTCCCTGGGTTCCATTTAAATTTCTTACCCTAACAGGGGTTCCGCGGCTTCGCCGCTCCACCCCTGCCTAACGTCCGTCGCCCCGCGTTGCGGGGCTTAAAATTCCGCTCGCTGACGCCCTCAATCTGATTTTCAAATTCCGATTTATCGCGCAGTAGAGACTAATTAGAAGTTCCCTCAAGCTTAAAATATGGAACAAGCGCAGGTAACACCGCCCCCTCAGATTTTCAGCATCCGCCGTTCGCCCGTTCCCGGCCTACGGCGGATGTTTTTTGAATCAAACAGTTTAAGCCCTTGACATGCCACAGAATGCCATTACAAGCTCACCATTTTTTGCCCAGATTCTTAAGACTTTTCTGAGCAACAGAGTCACCTTGACGAGCGGCCTTGCGGTACCATTCTATACCGGCAGATTTATCTTTCGGCACGCCCACACCATTGTAATAACAATAGCCCAAATTACTCAGGGCGGAAGGATTTCCCTGTTCTGCAGAAAGGCGGAACAAGCGAACGGCTTCTTTGGCATCTTTTTTCACGCCGATACCATGCTGGTAACAATAGCCCAATTGATTTAGGCCAGAAGCATCACCTTGGTCCGCTGCTTTGCGGTACCACTTTACAGCTTCGGCACCATCCTTTTTCACACCGATACCGTTGTGGTAACAATAGCCCAAATTATTCTGAGCAGCAGCGTATCCCTGCTCAGCAGCGATGCGATACCAATGAACGGCTTCAGCCCCATTCTTTTTCACACCAATGCCATTCTGATAGCAAAAGGCCAAGTTGTACACGCCTTCAGCATATCCGAGCTCAGCGGATTGGCGGTACCAGCGCACCGCTTCAGCCTCATCCTTGCTCACGCCTAACCCTTTCTGGTAGCAAAAGCCCAAGCTATTCTGCGCGGCAGCATACCCTTGCTCAGCAGCCTTGCGGTACCAAGAAACAGCAGCATAATCATCTTTACTCACGCCAATGCCATAATAATAGCAATAAGCCAATAAATACTGCCCCTCAGCCAGGCCTTGCTCAGCGGATTTACGGTACCATTTCACGGCTTCATTGGCATCTTTAGCCACCCCGATACCGACATGGTAGCAGAAGCCCAGATTTTTCTGACCGCTAGCATTCGCTTGCTCAGCAGATTTACGATACCATTTCACGGCTTCGAACTCATCTTTGCTCACGCCAATGCCATTCTGATAGCAATAGCCCAAGCTATCTTGCGCGCCGTCATGCCCCAGCTCCGCAGCTTTACGGTACCATTTCACGGCTTCGGCCTCATCAGTGGCAACCCCGATACCGGCATGGTAGCAAAAACCCAAATTATGCTGTGCGAGGGAGTAGTCCAGCTCGGCAGCTTTGCGATACCATTTCACGGCTTCATTGCCATCCTCAGTCACACCGATACCTTTTTGGTAGCAAAAGCCCAAGCTGTTCATCCCCACAGCATGCCCTTGCTCAGCAGCTTTGCGGTACCATTGGGCGGCTTCATGCTCACTCTTACTCACGCCGAGACCGTATTGATAACAATAGCCCAAGCCATGCTGCCCGGCAGCATGCCCTTGGTCAGCTGCTTTGCGGTACCATTGCACGGCTTCGAACTCATCCTTACATACCTCTATACCATGCTGATAACAATAGCCCAAGTCATTCTGAGCAGCAGCGCACCCCAATTCTGCGGCTTTGCGGTACCATGTCACAGCCTCTGCGGTATTCTTGCTTTCGCCCACGCCGAAGAAGTAGCAATCACCTAAGCTATGCATAGCCTGAGCATGTTTTTGGTCTGCAGCTTTGCGATACCATTTTGCTGCTTCGTCCACATCCTTCTCCAGGCTTATTCCAAACTCGAGCAAAACACCCAAAGCCCATTGATCATCAGCATAGCTTTGGGCAGCGAGTTCGCGCATGGTGTCGAGGATTTCTGCATTCTCCGGTTCCGGGAATTGTTTTTTCACCGGCTCGGTATTGATAGCATACACAGCAGCCAAGCGCTGCACATAGGCATGACAAGCATCTATACGAGCTTGGCGTGCAGCCTCTTCACGAGCTTTACGTTCAGCCTCTTCGCGCGCAAGGCGTTCCGCCTCTTCACGGGCTTTTTGTTCCGCAGCTTCGCGTGCAAGGCGCTCCTCTTCCGCGCGGAGTCGGGCAGCCTCGCGCTGCTGCATTGCCAGCAATAGAGCCAGTTTCTCCTCCTCTACGCTTTGCAAATAAGCATAAACACCATATCCTGCAGGCAAAAGCAACAGCAAAATCAAGCCCAAGATGAGGGGCAACTTACTACGCTTGGCCGGAGCGGACACAGGTATGGAGGTAAGCGGAGCCGAAACCGGGGTAGAGAACGAAGCGGGGGTTTCCAGTGCGTACAGCCATTCGCGAGCGCTTTGCCAACGCTGCGGAGCGCGCCCCGCCATGGCTTTATCAACGCTCTGCAAGAGTGCCGGAGAAAAACGCCCCTGCAGCTCCGCACGCCCACTAAGCGGGCGGTACAGGGTATCATCCGTTACCAAGTCCACGGAATCCGGCGGGCGCTCGCCGGTAATGAGGCGGTAGCAGGTGGCACCCAGGGCGTACAAATCCGTCCACGGGCCGCATTTTCCGTGCGTTGTGACTTGCTCAATGGGGGTGTAGCCCGGGGTACCGACCATGGTGGCGGAGCGGTCAGAGAGCAAGGCGCGGGCCGTACCGAAATCGATGAGAATGGGGGTACCGCCCTCCGTCAGCAGGATGTTGCCGGGCTTAATATCACGGTGCAGCAGGTTTTGACCGTGCAAGTACTCCAGCGCACTGAGTACACCGCACAAAATGGGGCGCAACCACACCTCCGTTACCACGGCGGGAGCAGCCTTGTGCAGCTCTTGCCCGCGGATGTAGGGCATCACATAATAGGCAGTACCCAGCGCCTCGAAGGCCTCCGTCACGCGCACGATGTTGGGGTGGTTCAGGCGAGCCAGCAAGCGGGCTTCCTCCACAAAGCGGCGCAGCGTGTGAGCATAGTTCACCGAAGCGTCCTCCACATCCAAATGCTGCACCTGCAAGGTAGCATCATTACGGGTGGAGTAAAAAGTCGGCAGGTTCTCCTTCACCACTACTTGCTCGCCGGTCTGCACATGCTGCGCGAGGTAGGTGATGCCGAAGCCACCCTGCCCGATTTTGCACAACAAGCGGTAGTGCCCCAGTTCTACACCCTGAGGCAGAGCCATGCTTTTACCCACACCGATATTAGCCGTATTGCCGGTCATTTTTTTTGAGAACAGTAATATTTTTCAGATTTCCCCCCGAGATTTACTTGGAAGCACGAGCACGGCGGAGAATACCGAGAATGGTCTTAGCATTGGGGCCACCCACGCAAACATCCACCGTAGCCCCTTTCGCGGTCAGCGCATTCAAATCCGCCCCATGCTCCACCAACCAACGTACAATCTCCACATGACTGAGACCGCAGGCATTGTGCAATGCCGTCGTACCATTGGCATTGGGCAAAACGGTGTCAATATGCGCGCCATCCCGGATTTGAGACAAAAGCGCAATCAAGCGTTTCTGATAGAGGCGCTCCACGTTCGTTGCATACTTACGATTCTTAAGCTCACTCAGCAAGGCGGTCAACTCGGAAGCGTAATCGGCAGCAGGCGCCTCATCATTCGTTTCGATTTCAGGCATGAAGAGGAGCGAGGTAGTTGCGTTAGACGGGCTAAGGGTAAACGAGGCACTGCGCACGTACCAAATGCCGCCTTCGTCAGCCCATTCCATATCGGCACGTCCGGAGCCTGCATCAGCAAACGACAAACGCAGCTCCAAGTGCATATCATTACCGGTGATGGTAATGATGGAAGAGGACGGATTGTAGGACACCTTAACGGGAGGCCAGGGAGACTCCGGCGTGGATTCATACAGCTGGTACGAAAAGCTGTTACCTCCACCTACGGGAAATTGCAACACAAACGAGGTGGCATTGCATGTTTTCCAACCACTGGGCGAATCCCCGTCTTCCACAAAGGAAGCTTCGGCACCTTGCATATTGACAACAACAAGGCTCCCGGCCAAGCTTTGCGGGGCTTTGGTTGCACCCTTGGGCGCGGCAAAAACGATGGGAGCAGCTGCAAACAGCGCACAAATAAAGAGAGAGTTTTTCATCATCAATGGATTGGAAATGATATTGTGTTTTTCTTCCTCCCCGCCTCACGCCGGCTTGGTAAAAGCCAAGGCAAAGCGAGCGGTACCACCGTTAGGGTACAGCTTTTTGCCCTGATTGTCAATTCTGATTTTCAGGTTCACCCAACAGGCAGTTGGGCGTTGAGCTGATGCATCAAAAGCGCATCACTCATAAGCCTTGCGGGTAACCCACATTCGACGAATACGACGGCAGCTGCGAGGTGGATGAATCATCCGCAAAGGCTTCAATACGGCCGTTCACGGAATAGCAATAGGTGGTTTTGCAATAACCGTGCACCGTTTTACCCTTCGTATTGGTGCAAGTGAAGCGGGTGCGAATTTCCAAACGATTGCCACGGAAGGCGTAGTCCACCAACTCCATTTTACGATAAACCCAACGGCTGATATACTCCCGCTCCGTTTGCACAAGCTGCTCACGCGAATGGCGCGTACCATCCGCCAAATTGGTAGCATAGGCCTCATACCTCTCACTGAAGGAGGAGAGATCATTGCTGGAATAGTTTTGCAAATGTTTTTGCACCAAGCTTCTCGCGAGCTCATCCGTCAGCTCGAAAGACGCGCCCCCGGAACTACCGAAACCGACGCCCCCGGAGAAATCCGGCAGGACGGAGGAGGATGAATCATCCGCAATGCCGTCAATTTTGCCTTCATCCGAGATTCTGTAGGTCGTTTTGCAGAAACCCGAGGCTGTTTTGCCATTCAAATCGGAGCAGTTATAGACGGCGCGAATTTCAATGATATTGCCGGTGATTTTGAAGTCAATGACATCAAAACGGCGCTCCGGCCAACGGGAAACATAGGCACGGTCCTCCTGCATCTTCTCAGCAAGGCTCATCACTTGCCCGGTTTTGAGGTTTGTCACCTGCGGCGCAAAATACTCCGTCATGTAGGACAAGTCATTCAACGGGGAGGTGCGCTTATGGAAGGCCACCCACTCTTGCATCGCTTGCGGACTTGTAACAGCAGCCTTGCGTTGCGCTTTTTTCTCAGCTTCCTCGCGAGCCTTACGTTCCGACTCTTCACGCGCTTTACGTTCAGCCTCCTCGCGGGCTTTACGTTCGGCTTCTTCACGGGCTATTCGCTCAGCCTCTTCACGAGCTTTACGCTCCGCCTCCTCGCGGGCTTTGCGCTCTGCCGCTGCGAGTTTTTGCTGTTCTAGCGCAGCGGCCTCAGCGATACGAGCGCGGCGCTCCGCAGCCTCACGTTCTTGCAGAGCCATGGCAGCAGCTAATTTTTCCTCTTCCGCAGCTTGCAAATAAGTATAAATACCATACGCTGCCGGTATGAGTAATAGCAAGGCCACAATGATGTAGATAATCGGCCGTTTACTCCCCGCCTCCGTAGCAGGTTCCGGCTGAGGCATAGCAGGCAATGAAGGCACGGCCGGTAACTCAAGCGCGGATAACCACTCTCGGGCGTTTTGCCAACGATTCACCGCTCGCACGGCCATCGCCGTATCTATGCTTTGCAACATAGAGAGAGAAAAACGTTGACTCAACTCCCCACGATGCGCGAGCGGCACGTACAGCGTTTCATCCGCCACCAAATCCACGGAATCCGGAGGGCGCTCCCCGGTAATGAGGCGGTAACAGGTGGCGCCGAGGGCGTACAAATCCGTCCATGCACCGCATTTACCGTGCGTCGTGACCTGCTCAATGGGGGTGTAACCGGGGGTGCCGACCATGGTGGCCGAGCGCTCCGTTTGCAAGGCACGCGCCGTGCCGAAATCAATGAGCATGGGGGTACCGTCCGCCGTCAGCAAGATGTTGCCGGGCTTCAAATCACGGTGTAGCAGGTTTTTCCCGTGCAGGTACTCAAGCGCGCTGAGCAGCGTCTTGAGAATAGGGCGCAGCCACTCCTCCGTTACCACGGCGGGAGCGGCCTTGTGCAGCTCTTGCCCTTGGATGTAGGGCATCACATAATAGGCAGTACCCAGCGCCTCGAAGGCCTCCGTCACGCGCACGATGTTGGGGTGATTCAGGCGCGCCAGCAAGCGAGCTTCATCCACAAAGCGGCGGAGCGTGTGGGCATAGTTCTCCACGGTCTCCTCATCATCCAGCGGGTGCACCTGCAAGGTGACTTCACTGCGAGAAGCATAAAAAGTCGGCAAATTTTCCTTCACCACCACCTGCTCACCGGTCTGCACATGCTGTGCCAGGTAGGTAATGCCGAACCCACCCTGGCCCAACTTGCTTAACAGGCGGTAATGCCCTAACTCTAATCCGGCAGGAAGAGCCAACGTCTTCCCTACGCGCGTTTTTCCTGTATTACCGGTCATTGTTCTCTGTAGCTATCCCCCGGCGGGGACGGGTTTACCATTTTTTGCCCAAGCGCTTCAGGCATTTCTTTGATTCGTCATGCCCTTGGCGAGCAGCTTTTTGGTACCACCTCACGGCTTCAGACTTATCTTTACCCACGCCCTGGCCTTTTTCATAGCACCAGCCTAAGCTGTACTGAGCAGAAGCATTATTATCCTCTGCAGCTTTGCGATACCAAGAAACGGCCTGACTATAATCCTTTTTCACACCTTTACCGAAATAATAACATTCGCCCAGCAAATTCGCCGCACGCGAATGACCCTGCTCCGCAGCTTTTCGATACCATTTCACTGCTTCACCGGAATCCTTACTTACACCGAGGCCATTCTCATAGCAAAAGCCTAAATTACACTGAGCGCGGGGATAATCCTGCTCCGCCGCTTTACGATACCACGCCACGGCTTCGGATTTGTCCATAGTTACACCGTTGCCGATCTCATAACAATAACCCAAATTACACTGGGCGCGGGGATAGCCCTGCTCTGCTGCTTTGCGATACCACTTCACGGCCTCGTAAAGGTCCTTACTCACACCGTTACCGGCCTCATAGCAATACCCCAAATTGCACTGGGCGCGGTCGTGCCCCTGCTCGGCAGACTTTCGGTACCACTTCACGGCTTCCGACATATCTACGCTGACACCGTTGCCGGATTCATAGCAAAAGCCTAAATTGCATTGAGCCCATCGGTCGCCTTGCTCTGCAGATTTACGGTACCATTTCACCGCTTCATGCATATCTTTGGGAACGCCAAATCCGTATTCACAGCAATAAGCTAAATTATTCTGAGCATCGGCATGGCCCTGTTCTGCCGCTTTGCGAAACCATTTAGCAGCTTCCGCCTCATCTTTAGGAACACCTCTTCCTTTAAGATAGCAAAAGCCCAGGCTGTTCTGAGCTGAAGCATGCTCTTGAGCAGCAGCTTTACGATACCACTTCACGGCTTCCGTATAATCAGCATCTGTACCGTTACCGATTTCATAATTGACACCCAAATTGTACTGGGCCGTAGCATCTCCTTGGTCTGCAGCCTTACGATACCAAGCATTAGCTTCACGCACATCCTTATTTACCCCCTTGGCGTTCTCATAGCACAAGCCCAAGCTACGCTGTGCAGGGGCATTGCCCAGTTCGGCAGATTGGCGGTAGTACTTAACGGCCTCACTCAAATCCTTATCAACAATTGTGCCGCGTTCATACATGTCGCCCAGAAAGAACAGAGACATAGAATGGTCTTTTTGGGCAGCTTTGCTGAGCCATTTCACCGCCTCTGCGCCATCTTGGCTTACGCCCTGACCGGACATGTAACAGTAGCCTAAGCTATACTCAGCCTCCGTTTGACCGAGAGCTGCGGCTTTACGATACCAAGCAACAGCCTCAGCATAGTCTTTGCTGACACTTCGTCCAAAGTAATAAAAATCGCCTAAGCGATACATGGCATCCGCATAGCCTTGCTCCGCGGATTTGCGGTATAACTTCTCCGCTTCATGAAAATCTTTGTCAACACCCGTGCCGTTTTCATAACACAAGCCCAAGTTGAACTGAGCAACGGCGCATCCTTGTTCCGAAGACAAGCGATAAAGCTTCACAGCCTCTACCACATTTTTACCGATACCGTATGCATGCTCGTAACAGACAGCCAGATTATTCTGAGCCAAGGCAAATCCCTGCTCTGCAGCCATGCGATACCACTTCACCGCTTCCGCCAGGTCTTTGCTCACCATATCACCGTGGTAGTAGCAGGAGCCTAAGCGGTTTTGCGCGAGAGCACTCCCATTTTCCGCAGCCTTGCGATACAGCTTGAGCGCTTCAACGTGATTTTTCTCCATACCGAGCCCATGCTCCAGCATCACGGCAAGGGTCCACTGCTCAGCACTGCCACCCTTTTCCGCTTGGGCTTGCAGGGTGGAGATAATCTCCGCGGATTCCGGAGCGGCAAGCTCAGCAGCATCGGGGAAAGAGCGGAGTTGGAAGAGCGCGGCGAGGCGCTGCGTATAATCCTGAGCGGCAGCTAGACGAGCAAGGCGAGCCTCCTCTTCCATGAGGGCGCGGCGTTGCTCTGCCTCGCGCTGCTGAGCAGCCAGCAGCAATGCCTGTTTTTCCTCTTCCAAGCTTTGCATGTAGGCATACACACCATACCCGGCCGGCAGCAGCAACACCAGCAACACCACCGCTATGACCAACCATTTATTGCTGCTTTTGGGGGAGTCTGCCCCCGCCTCTGCTGCGAGGGGCATAGGTGGCGTGGTATAGGGCTGTGATATCGGCGCCGGATTATCGAGCTGCTGCAACCATTCACCGGCACTTTGCCAGCGATTCTTGGCTCGCACAGCCATCGCCTTATCAATACTTTGCAGCACATTCTGCGAAAAACGCCCACGCAGTTCGCTGCGCATGACCAGCGGTCGGTAGGGGTCCACCTCATCCACGCGATTAAAGGCCTCCGGCGGGCGCTCCCCGGTAATGACTCGATAACAAGTGGCACCGAGGGCGTACAAATC
This sequence comes from uncultured Akkermansia sp., assembly GCA_904501955.1. Taxonomy (GTDB): domain Bacteria; phylum Verrucomicrobiota; class Verrucomicrobiia; order Verrucomicrobiales; family Akkermansiaceae; genus Akkermansia. Next base: position 8,996 of record CAJGCY010000016.1, read on the forward strand.
CGTCCAAGCGCCGCAATTACCGTGCGAGGTGATCTGCTCAATGGGGGTGTAGCCGGGAGTACCGACCATGGTGGCGGAGCGGTCGGTTTGCAAAGCACGCGCCGTACCGAAATCAATGAGCATGGGGGTACCGTCCTCCGTCAGCAGGATGTTGCCGGGCTTCAGGTCACGGTGCAGCAGATTTTGCCCGTGCAAGTACGCAAGCGCACCGAGCAGAGTCTTGAGAATAGGGAGAAACCACTCCTCCGTTACCTCGGCAGGGGCAGCCTTGTGCAGTTCTTGCCCACGGATGTAGGGCATCACATAATAAGCAGTGCCCAGCGCCTCAAACGCGGCAGTCACACGCACGATGTTAGGGTGCTTCAGGCGCGCCAGCAAGCGAGCTTCATCCACAAAACGCTTGCGGGTGTGTTCATAATCATGAACGGAGTTTTCCACATCCAGGGGCTGCACGGTCAAAGTTGCATCACAACGGGTTGCATAAAATGACGGCAAATTCTCTTTCACCACCACCTGCTCACCGCTCTGCGTATCATGAGCCAAGTAGGTGATACCGAAGCCCCCCTGCCCGATTTTGTTGAGTAAGCGGTACTGCCCCAGCTCAAGCCCCTGTGGCAGAGCCAAGCTTTTGCCCCCCGCATTACCCGTAGTTTCCGCGATTTTTGTTGCACCTGAATAATCTGTATTTCCGGCCATAATAATTGATAAAAGGTTATTGATTTTTTTTACGAAGCAACAAGCAAGGATGCCGTTCCTTCGTTTTTGAAGAAAAAGAAGCTGTAGCAACTTAATGATGCTGATACTCTGCCTTAGATATTGCCTCTTGGGTCATCACGTGAATTTTATACTGCACGCGAATGTAATTGTACAAGCAATACGAAGCCGGTATACCCACCAGCACCAGCAAAGCAATAATGAGGGGCCACAGGTAGCGGCGCTTACGTTGCGTAGCTTCAGGCGCGGTTACGACGGCAGGCGCAGGCTTTGTAAAGCTGACAGCACCCTGCGCATTGGCGGATTCGCTGATATTCTTCAACCAAGCGGCGGCACTTGCCCAGCGGTTTTTGGCACGCACAGCCAAAGCGATGTCAATACTACGCAAGAGATTGGCAGAAAAACGATTCAGCAAATCATAACGAGTACTCAAGGGGACGTAGGGGTCTTGGTCTTCCGCCAAACGGGCATTGGCCTCCGGCGGGAGCTGCCCCGTAATAAGGCGATAACAGGTAGCCCCCAGTGCATAAAGATCCGTCGCAGGCCCGCAGGTACCGTGTGAGGATATTTGCTCTATGGGCGTGTAACCCGGGGTACCCACCATGGTGGCGGAACGCTCCGTCTGCAAAGCCCGTGCCGTACCGAAATCGATGAGGATGGGCGAGCCGTTCTCACACAACAAAATGTTGCCGGGTTTAATATCACGGTGCAATAGATTCTGCCCGTGCAGGTAATCCAACGCGCTGAGCAAGGAGCGCAAAATAGGCAACAACCAAGCCTCCGTCACCACGGCGGGAGCGGCTTTGTGCAGCTCTTGCCCCTTGATGTAGGGCATCACATAATACGCAGTACCCAAGGCTTCAAAAGCGGAGTACACGCGCACGATGTTCGGGTGATTCAAGCGAGCCAGCAGGCGAGCCTCATCCACAAAGCGATTGCGGGTATGCTCATACTCCGCAACGGCGTTCTCTACATCAAGAGGTTGCACCGTCATGGTAGCATCGCAGCGCGTGGCATAAAAAGAAGGCAGGTTTTCTTTCACCACTATCTGCTCCCCGCTGTAAATATCCTGGGCTAAGTAGGTGATACCGAAACCACCCTGCCCGAGTTTACCGAGCAAGCGGTACTGCCCCAGCTCAAGCCCCTGTGGCAAAGCCATACTTTTGCCCATGCCGGCATGAGCAAAGTTCCCCGTGTTCATTGTGTTCCCTGTCATCTCCTTATTGATTAAAAGCTCGCTCCATCAGTGTACCACAAATCCTCCTAAGGTCAATTATATTAAAGCCGGGAAGACCATAAACATGTCAAAACCTCCACATCCGCCGGACATAGCATCATCACATGTTATCCAGATATCCCTGCGCCTCATTATTTCCCTGCTGAGCAGCTCTTCGGTACCACTTACGAGCCTCATCGCGGTCGGTGGGGAGCCCGGAACCGAGCTCATAACACCTACCTAAGCGCACCTGCCCGGCGGCATTACCGAGCTCCGCAGCTTTGCGATACCAACCGCCGGCCAGCGCAGCATCACGGCTCACACCGGTACCGTTTTCATAACACTCGCCCAAGCACACTTGAGCTCCGGCATGGCCTTGCTCCGCAGCTTTACGATACCACTTTGCGGCCTCACCGTCATCTTGGCTTACCCCCTCACCGGAGGCATAACAGCCTGCTAAGCAGAATTGAGCACCGGGCAAGCCCTGCTCTGCAGCCTTACGGTACCACTTTACGGCAGTGGCGGCATCCTTCGACACACCGCGACCGGCAGCATAGCAAGAGGCCAACATATACTGCCCCATGGCGTAACCCGCCTCTGCAGATTTTTCATACCATTTCACAGCTTCACGCTCATCTTTCTGCACACCGAGGCCGTGTTCACAGCACACACCTACATTGAACTGAGCGGTGGGGTATCCTTTATCCGCCGATTTGCGGTACAGGCTGAAAGCTTCTTCCCTGTCTTTGGAGACCCCGCGGCCGATTTCATAAAACTCACCGAGGTGGCACAATGCAGCGGCATGACCTTGTTCCGCCGCCTTTTGGTACCATCTTATCGCCTCCGCAGTATTTTGAGCAGCTCCCTCGCCTGACTCACAGCATTTACCCAAGTAATAACAAGCTCCGGCATGCTTTTGCTCAGCTGCACGCAGGAACCAGCGGACGGCAGCCTCAGCATCTTTCGCAACACCTATACCGTACAGGTAACACCTGCCCAAATGGCATTGGCCAAGGGCATTTCCCTGCTCCGCCACGTGGCGATAACGACGCACAGCCTCACCGGAATCTTTCAAAACCCCGAGTCCCTTTTCATACATCTCAGCCAAGCCACACTGCGCGCCGGCATTCCCGGAATCCGCAGCCTTACGGTACCATTCAACCGCCAGAGAAGCATCCTTTTTCACACCATGGCCATAGCGATAACACTCCGCCCAGCGGAACTGAGCTTCAGGATATCCTTGCTCCGCTGCCTTTTTATACCACTCCGCAGCCTCATCGGCATCTTTATTCGTACCGATACCCTTGCGGCAGCACTCCGCGCGGTGGAACTGAGCCAAGGCATGTCCCTGAACAGCCGCTTTTTGGAACCAAATCGCGGCATGAGCTTCATCTTTGTCCACCCAACGGCCCTCACTACACATGGCTGCCATGAACAGCTGAGCCTGCACCAGCCCCCGCTCTGCAGCACTGCGAATGTAGCGCACACCTTGCTCAGAATCAGCATCTACCCCCAATCCATGAACAAGCACAACGCCATACACAAAGCTGTACCGCTCCCCTCCCTGTGAGGAATCCGCCAGCACGCGCAACGTGTCTACCATGGAAGTAGGCCACACATTCGGCAAGCTACCGGCGGAAGGCATCAACACCTCATCAAATTGAGCACACAGGCGGTTTGCATAATCATTACACTCCTCTTCACGGGCAGCTTGTGCGGCGCAAGCCTCACGGCGACGCTGTTCCTCTATCTCAAGCTTACGCAGCTCCGCCTCGGAAAGCGCTTGTTGCGTAAGCTCGTTCTTTTTAATCAAAGCATCCACATAGGTGTACGCCCAATAACCGCCGGGAATTGCAGCCACCCCCACAATCCCGAGAATAAGAGGCCACATGCTCTTTTTGCGTACGGGCGGCATTGCTGAGGACATCGGCACGGAAGGAGCCACCGCGAGACGTCCGGAAGGCTGAGCCAGAGCATGCAGCCAATCCGTAGCACTTTGCCAGCGATTTTTGGCGCGCACGGCTAGTGCTACATCTATACTCTGCAAGGTGGCGGGCGAAAAACGGCTCAATAGTTCCGCCCTGTTCTGAAGCGGCTCGTAGGGGTCTTCATCCTCAGCCAAACGAGTATTGGCCTCCGGCGGGCGCTCCCCGGTAATGACGCGATAACAAGTAGCTCCTAACGCGTATATATCCGTCCACGCGCCACAATGCCCGTGAGCGGAGATTTGCTCGATGGGCGTATACCCCGGTGTACCCACCATTGTGGCGGAACGCTCTGACTGCAACGCACGGGCTGTACCGAAGTCGATGAGCACAGGAGAACCATCATCTCGGAGCAAAATATTACCCGGTTTGATATCGCGGTGCAACAAATTCTGAGAGTGCAGATACTCTAACGCACTGAGCAGAGTACGCAAGATAGGCAACAGCCACTCTTCCGTCACCACGGCAGGGGCTGCTTTGTGGAGCTCTTGCCCGGTTATGTGGGGCATCACATAGTAGGCCGTTCCCAAAGCCTCAAACGCCTCTGAGACACGCACAATATTCGGATGATGCAGGCGAGCCAGCAAGCGAGCTTCATCCACAAAGCGCATGAGCGTATGCTTGTAATTACCGGCTGCATCCTCCACATCCAAGGGCAAAATTGACCAAGTCGCATCATCTCGAGTGGCATAAAAGGTCGGTAAATTTTCCTTAATAACAACTTGCTCACCGGTTTGCGTATTTTGAGCCAAGTAAGTGATACCGAAACCACCCTGCCCCAATTTACGCAATATCCTATAGTGTCCCAAGTCCACACCTTGGGGTAAGGCCATCGTTTTTCCTACGCTTCTGTTAAAAGAACTGCCGGTCATCGCTATTTCACGTGCATGGTATATTATTGCACCTCTCACAATATAGCAAATACTCGCCCGTCAGTCAATCAATCAGTGCCTCGGCCACACGAGAATTATCACTATTTTCCCTTTATTGTCGGTAATATCCCCGATTCGGAGCAACGCTGCATGCCGGGTACCGTTTTCAATCATCATTCGGCGGGCGTTTTTGCACCTTGCGTCCGGGGATGATAAGCGGCTTCGGCTTAGGCAGCGATCGCGGGGCAAGTGCAGCGTGGGGTGCCCCCTGCTTTCCGACCGGGCGCTTTCGCAACACCGGCGGAGCTATGGCAAAGGGATGGGCGGGCGTCTCATCCAACGACGCTCGAGAAAAAAGCGGAATGGGTGGCAGCTGGGGCGCTTGCGGGATGGGCGGCAGCTGGGGTGAATACGGAATCGGTGGCAGCTGCAGTGCTTGCAACCACTCCTCCGCGCATTGCCAACGGTTCTTGGCGCGTAGGGACAACGCTTTATCAATACTCTTCAGCAAAACGGGCGAAAATCGCCCAACCAACTCCCGTCGCGCAGCTAACGGGCGATAGGCATCTTCCTCTTCCGCTAAGCGTGCATTCGCATCCGGGGGCATCTCACCGGTGATCACTCGGTAACAGGTAGCACCGAGGGCGTACAAATCCGTCCATGCACCACAATTACCGCGCGCCGAAATCTGCTCAATGGGAGTATAGCCGGGAGTCCCCACCATGGTAACGGAGCGCTCAGAATACAATGCCCGAGCCGTACCGAAATCTATGAGCATGGGGGAGCCATCCGCCTGCAACAAAATGTTACCGGGTTTCAAATCGCGGTGCAACAAATTTTGCGAGTGCAAATAAGCCAAGGTATTCAAAAGCGTGCTGAGAATGGGCAACAACCACTGCTCTGTAACCACGGCGGGGGCCGCTTTGTGCAGTTCTTGCCCATTGATGTAGGGCATCACATAATAGGCTGTACCCAGCGCCTCGAACGCCTCCGACACGCGCACGATATTCGGGTGACGCAAGCGGGCCAACAGCTTAGCCTCCTCCACAAAACGTTGCAAGGTATGCGAGTAATTCGACGCGGCATCCTCCACATCATAAGGCATAATGGACCACGTAGCCTGATCACGCACAGCATAAAAAGTCGGCAGGTTTTCTTTAACAACGACGTACTCGCCCGTGTGCTGATTCTGAGCCAAATAAGTGATACCGAAGCCACCTTGCCCCAGCTTGCGCAATATGCGGTAGTGGCCTAAATCCAACCCCTCCGGCAATGCCATGCTTTTCCAAGCATCACCGTATGCTGTATTACCCGGCATCATGATATCACCTTTTTTTTACTGTTACACCCCCATCATAGCAAAAAAACGCCATAGGGTCAACACCTCGGTATAAGCTAAAAGCCTCCTGCCCGCAAAAAAGCGAACAGGAGGCGAAAAGCAGAAGATGACCTTCAATAGAGGCTTGGCATTACTTGGAACCTACAGGATCCGGGTAATCAGCTGCAATACCGAACTCGTTAGGCCCGGTGGAGGGGCGGCAAAGGTACAATATCACGATGACCGGCCCGGCCAAGGGAATAAAGTAGAACCAGAGTTTCGTGGCACTCAAACCGGCATCGTGCATACGGCGGAAAGCAGCAGCGATGACGGGAGTGGCAGCTCCCAAGTTATAGAGCATCCATACCACGGCATCACCAATCATCGCCCCCGGGCTATCAAAACTGAGAGCAATCAAAATCATGAACAAAAAGTTCACGACACCGTGGAAAAGCATGGAAAACCAAAACTCGGAGCGAGAAGCGCGCCCCTTAAACTCAGCATAGCGCTTTATGCATGTACGCATAGCAATGATCATATTCCACGGACCGGGAATACCGCGGGGATTACCATCCCACGGCTTAGACGGTGCTACCTGTTGCTGCGGCTGCCCGTACTGACCATACTGAGGCATGGGGGAGGGCTGACCGTATGCCGGCTGCGGCGCGTAAGCAGGCTGCTGTACAGGGGCGGTGCCTTGCGGAGCATAGGCGGGTTGTTGCATGGGGGCGACTCCTTGCGGAGTGTAGGCAGGCTGGGACTCCGGCTTGCGGTTAATCACGTTAATACCGTAATCTTGCTCCAACTGTTTGAGGACTTGCATGACCGTCATTGCTACGATGCGGTGCATCTCCTCTGAAGCAGGAGATGCAGCGGGCTGGGGCTGCTGCACGGGAGCGGAGGTCGGCTGCATGTAGGCAGGCTGGGGCTGCTGCACGGGAGCGGAGGTCGGCGGTACGTACGCAGGCTGGGGCTGCTGCACGGGAGCGGAGGTCGGCGGTACGTACGCAGGCTGGGGCTGCTGCATAGGCGCAGAAGTCGGCGGCACGTAGGCAGGCTGCTGCTGCACGGGGGCGGAAGTCGGCGGCATGTAGGCAGGCTGCTGCTGCACGGGGGCGGAAGTCGGCGGCACGTAGGCAGGCTGCTGCTGCACGGGGGCGGAAGTCGGCGGCACGTAGGCAGGCTGCTGCTGCACAGGGGCGGAAGTCGGCGGCATGTAGGCAGGCTGCTGCTGCACGGGGGCGGAAGTCGGCGGTATGTAAGCAGGCTGCTGCTGCACGGGAGCGGAAGTCGGCGGTATGTAAGCAGGTTGCTGCTGCACGGGGGCGGAGGTGCTAGGCTCGCTACCGACCGGAGTCACAGGCACGGACTGAGACACAGGAGCAGGCTTAAGCGCCTCAGTAGTGGGAATAATCAGTTGACGTTTGGCCGGAGCCGGAGCACCGGTATTCAGAAGAGGCACCAAATTAACACGTTTCTGTGCAGGCTGTTGCGAATTATTCATAATCAGAAAAGAATATTGTACTGTTCAGGCGTGCTCTGACATCACATAAGCAGAAACACGCATAACGCACTAGAATACTAAATCAAAAAGACGAAAAATCAAGCAAAAAGTCGCATTCCTCCCTTTTTACTCGAAAAAAAGCAATGAGATAGCGTTCTGCAACAGCCGGAATGCAGGCTTGACAAGCGAAAAACAAACAGGTAAACTGGACATGTTAAGAAACAAAACCGACCATGTTCAAACAACTCATCGTACCAATGGCAGCAGTAGTGGCTTGGCAAGCGCCGGCAGGAGAAATCAGTGAGTCTGATATGTTGAAATCAGGGCGACGCATGGTCGTATTGGATGTGCGCTCTCAAGACCAAGTTCTGACAGGCACGGCACCTAAGGGCGCGGGGGAGACATTCCGCATTCTCAATGGTGTGGAGGTTCTGTGGGAAGGTAAGAATGGGGAGAGTTTCCGCATTTTGCCGCACTGCCGTAAGCTCTGCTTGGTGAGTGTTGACAGCGAGAATAAGGCTTGGGATATAAAGTGGCAGAGCGAGCTTAACAACCGCGCTATGGCCACTCACTCCGTTGTCTTGAAAGGCAACAAGGTACCCACTGATGGCACGGATGCCGGCCCCGCCCTGCGCAAACTGATTGCCAATGCCGGCAACATGGGCTACGAGAAGCAGCAGGCTACCATCGAGCTGCCCCGCGGAGAATACCACTTCTACCCGGAGAGCGCCACAAAGCTCAGCTACTACATCTCCAACCACGACCAGCAGGATATGCAGCCTGTCGGCTTGCCGCTGGTGGGCTTGAAAAATGTCAAAATCAACGGTAACGGCTCCACCTTCATCTTCCACGGCGCCATGCAGCCGGTGCTCATTATGGACAGCACCGGGGTGGAGCTCAACGGCATCACCATTAAACATGACGCGCCCTATTACAACGAGGGCAAGATTGTTGAGATAAAAGACGGCAAGACTACCTTGGAGTTTGCCCCGCAGTTCCGTTGGGAAGTCAAAAACGGCCATTACTTCCTGATGGGTGATGGCACGCCCCGCAAGCCGGGCGCCGTGCTGGCATTCGAAGCGGATGGCCGCATGGTTGCCACCGGCAAAGCCGGCGATATGCCTTGGCCTAACAAGTGTGAGAAACTGAGCGATACGCGAGTGCGCTTCTTCAACGATGCTGCCAAGCTCGGGCTCAAGGAGGGGCAAGTGCTGGTATACCGCCACTACGGCCGCCCCCACCCCGCTATGGTGCTATACCGTGCGAATGACACCGTGCTGAATGAGGTGGTGTTCCAAGACAGCCAGGGCATGGCGCTCATCGCCCAGCGCAGCCGCAATATCACCATCAACGGCGGTGGCTGCATCTGCGCGGAGGGTCGCATTTACACCGTATCGGCAGATGCCACGCACTTCTCCAACTGCGCCGGCACCATCAATGTGACGGGGGCTGTGTATGAGGGCATGATGGATGACGCCATCAACGTGCACTCCACCTGCCTCGGCATTGAAAAAGTGCTCAGCGAGCGTGAGGTAATTGCGCGCTACATGCACTCACAGGCCGTTGGCTTCGAGGTATTCGAGCAGGGTGAGCGCGTGCAATTCATCAACGGTGCTACACTTGAGAATACCCCGGAGTTGGGCAAGATAGCAGCCGTGCAAAAATTGGATGAGGAACACCTGCGCATCACGTTTGAAGCTCCCCTGCCCGACGGAATCGGCAAGGGAGATGCCTTGGAAAATGCGGATTGGTATCCCGCCGTCAACTTCATCGGCTGCACGGTGCAGCACAACCGTGCGCGTGGCACGCTGTTCACTACGCCCAAGCCCGTATTGGTCAAAGACTGCAAGTTCATCGGCTCCAGCGGTTCCGCTATCTTGCTGGCAGGTGACGCACAGGGCTGGTACGAAAGCGGGCGCTGTCTGGATGTAAAGATTATCAACAACTACTTTGACCACAACCTGATACAGCGTTATCAGTTCACAGATGGCATCATCTCCATTTACCCCATGGTGAAAAAGCCGGAGTTGCAGAAAGTGCGTTATCACCAAAACATCCTGATTGAGGGTAACACCTTCCGCACCCACCGCGTACCGCTTATATACGCGATTTCTGCGGATGGCATCATCTTCCGCAACAACGATGTTCAGTTTGATGACCTGCACGCCCCCATGCATGACAAGAAACCGTATGTACTGAAACACTGCGGTAAGACGGAACTCCAGCAATTCTGATACCGAGCCCCCTGCGACACCATGAAATTCAACGACCGCACAGCACGACCGAACAAACACACCACCCGCCCCGACGACCGCCAGCGTGGTAAGGGTCCGCAACCTCATTTTGATAAAGCCCCCACGAAAACCGTGGTGAAAGCACTTGATGAGGGCGACCTGCGCGACATACTGGAGGCTCAGCCGCAAGGGCTTTATCTGGTGCTGGATTGCGTGCAGGACCCGCACAATCTCGGTGCTATCCTGCGCACGGCAGATGGCGCAGGCGTGGCAGCCGTCATCACCCCCAAGGATAAATCCGTGGGCATCACGGAGACGGTACTGCGCGTTTCCGTAGGAGCAGCGGAGAAAGTTCCCTTCGTGCAGGTGACCAACTTGGCTCGCACCATGAAGATGATGAAGGAAGCCGGCATCTGGTTTGTTGGCACCTCCGACCACGGTGACAGAGACTTGTACGCCATGGACCTCAAAGGAGGCATCGCGCTGGTGATGGGTGCGGAGGGAGACGGCATGCGCCGCCTGACGGAAGAAAACTGCGATTTCCTCATCCGCATTCCCATGTTCGGCAGCGTGCCCTGCCTCAACGTATCGGTGGCAACGGGTGTATGCCTGTACGAGGCAGTGCGCCAGCGCACGGTCGGGAATCCTTAATATGTCCGCCATCCACACCATCAACCCGCAGGCGGGAGCGAAAGTGCGGTTTATCTCAGACCTGCACTATGGGCACGAGCGCTGCGAGGCGCCGGAGCCGTCTGCGCTGGCGCCGGCGCTGCTGGACGGCATTGACATGCTGGTGCTGGTGGGAGACACGGCGGAGACGCGCGTTTGCGCATGGCAGGAGCGCGGCATGGCGCTGCGCGAGGTGCTGCGCAACGAATGTAGGCAACGCGGGGTGCAACTGGTGGAAATCTCCGGAAACCACGACCCCGATGTGCCAGCCCTGCTGGTGCGTTTTTGGGATGGCAAGGTGGTAGCCATGCACGGACACGCCCTTTACAAAGAGGTAGCCCCCTGGAGCTGGGAATACCTTAATTTTAAGGCTAAATGCCAAGAGCTCATCCGCAGCTACCAAAACAGCGATACGGACTTGGAGGAGAGACTTGAGTTATCACGCGCCATGTGCAGGCTCACGCCCCCCATCCTGCGCAGAGACGGCATCAAAAACCGCTATTTGCGTGGGCTGCTGCACTGTTTCTGGCCCCCGCAGAGGCCGCTGAACATCATCCGCTGCTGGTTAACCTGTGGGCGGCGAGCCAATCGCTTTGCGGAACAATTTTTCCCGGAGGCAGAGGTGGTGGTATTAGGGCATTTTCACCGCTCCGGGCACTGGCAATACGGGCAGCGCCACATTTACAACACAGGTGCATGGTTCCGCCATGCAAGCCCTTATTACCTTGATATGCAAGACGGAAAAGTGCTGCACTACGGCATTTTTCGCTTTTAACATCGTTTTTTTTACCTAGAAAACAATTATCCGCTTGACCTGCCAGAAAAATGTGCCATACTCATGGATAAGAGTAGAGCACTATCGGCATGAGAGCTAAAAACATCTCGCGTTATAACTACAAGAAGACCGGTTTTCAGGGTTGGCGCTTGGCGCTTACCCGCAAGGGGCTCAGCTTTATCAAATACTTCTCGGATGTGCAATATGCCGGGTTCAGGGAATCCTTCAAGGCTGCATTAGAGGCGCGCGACGCCATACTGCACGAGCTGAGAATGCCCGGAGCCAACCCGGAACTCATTTTCCGGGTGGCAAAGGAATGGCTGAACGGGGAAAGTTAAACCGGTAGCAGGCGCATTATTTGCGCATGATAGCTGCCGCAGATTTCTGAATAGCTGCGGCATAGGGAGACTTGCCATATTTCTGTTGTACCTGCTGCATGAGATTTTTTGCAGTCTCGGTTTCACCACGGGCATTCAACACAGCAGCAAGGATGAGCGAAACGCGCAGTTTATCACGCGTAGCGGTATAACGCTCCTGCGCCAAGCGCAAATATTTCTCGGCTTTTTCCAGCGCATTGTCGTGAATCAAACGCCAGGCAAACATCTCCGCAAAATGCGCACCATGCGGGCGTGACAGCGCCTCCTGCACCTCCGGCTCAAGCCTTTCAATCGAATAATGATGCTGCCTGTTTAATACCAGCCACATCACAAAATCGTTCTTCTGCGGGACGTCTTTCGCTTTGTGCGTATACGGACGGTAAAGGGGGTCCCCCAGCACAATGCACTGCCAAGACACCGTGGGAGAAGCCATAAGAGCCGCCTCTCCCAAGGAATAACCGACTATCAAACGACGGAACAACACAGAATAATTGATGCATGCCCCTAAAAAGGGCTCAGACACATTACCCGCCGTCACACAGGCACCCCTATTCAGCAAAGCGGACACCCAGCTATTGCCATCATAAAGCGAAGTAGCACTGTATGAGTGCAAGTGGAAGGCCAATGCACCCTTAACAAATCGGAATCCACCCTTAGCTTCCTTGCCAAAAGGTCCATTCGCCGGGTTGGCATACCAACCGAAGTAGAGACTCGTCTCGGGCATCAGCGGAAAATCATTGGCCAAGGTAGCTTTGGAGCTCTCATGAAAGACGGGGATAGCCCCACCCTTGCAGAAATCCACCACGCCCGTCATCATATCATCACCCGCCTTATAGGGGCCGCCGGAATCCACCACTATCCAGCCCCACAAGCCGGTACGCTCCACGGATATGGGGTCATGAATCATGCGGGCAATACACTCCTTATTCGGGCCATCAATGCGGCACACACTCATCACCACTTGGCGTTCTCCCGCAGCGGGCAAAGCTTCCTTACCATAATAGGGATTTGCGCCATGCTTGGCCAAGGGATACTCCGCCCCAAGCAACATCAACTCAGAATCCAACGCAGCACCATTTACCGGTATTCCATTGCCGGGCAGCTTGCCGTTCACGGGCTCCTCCTTAATACGCAAGGGCAAGTCCGGCATCAGCACCATAGCGCGCACCTGAGTTCCGCCCCCCTGCACCCCGGCAGGCCATACAATGCCACGACTTTTCCCCAGAGCCATGAGCGGGAGCTTCACCTTCGCATCATAATCCGCACGTGAAATATCGCCTCGTCCCAAGCCATACAAGGGAATGAGGTTAGTCTCCGGTATGGAGCGCAAGCGGCAATATGTTTCCGCGGTCTCGCGGCTCAGCGCACTATCCGCATTATACACAACCACAACCTCCACCGGCTCCAGCGCGTGCACCAAGCACCCCAGCATCAGCAACAGAGCAAATAACAAGCGTTTCATGCGCATTATAATAGCGCACCGCCCGAAGCTTGTCAAACGCATATACGCGTGGGGTGTCTCTAATAAATTTGAATTGCGCGATAAATCGGAAGTTGTCGAGCGCAAGCAAGCGGAATTTTCAGCCCCGCAGGGGCGAAAGAGAATAGCCGGTGGTGAAGTCGCGGAGCGACGAAACCACCGGTAGGATTCCCCCTAATATTCGAGCCCGGAGCGACGGAGCGATAGCGACAGAGTGGAGGCCGACAGAATGCGATGCTTTGCTCCCGGCTTCGCGTCTCGCTACGCTCGCTTGCTACGCCGTGGTTCGCCGGTCCTTGGGGCTTCGCGTCTTCGCTTGCTATACGCCCTCACAGACGCCATTGTCTGTCGGCCTACGCTGCGCTCCGGGCTCAATTTCCTTTTTGTGTTGCACCGGTGGTTGCGCGGCTACGCCGCTCCTCCACCTGCTATTCTCTTTCGCCCCGGGGGCTCTAATTTAGGCTCACCTACGGCTCGCAATCTATTCTTCTCCCTCCGCTACGCTCCGGGGTCGCGCTACGCGCGACACGCCCACGCCTTCGCTTCAAAATCGCCAAAAAAATTAGGATTGACAATCAACACAAAAAACAGTAACCTAACCACAGCTCCAAGCATCGGCTCAGAAATTCCTTAAACTACATCGCCGGTGGTCAGAAAACGGGGCGCACCTCAATATTTACTTCCCAATTTACTCAACATATTGCAAATTATAAACAATATCGTAACAAACCAGAGTAATATCTTACAGCTTGTAAAATTATAGAATAGCGTAGTTATGGAAAAAGAAAAAGGACAGTTTGATGAGATTCGTAATGATTGTCGTTCAAAAATCCTCATTTATTTATCAAGAGTTTGTTTTGCGAGCCATGTCTTTATCTATTTTTTAGCGTGGGGTATATATAAAATAACCATTTATTGTCAATATTCAAAGCCGCCTTTCAGCCCTTGCTTCGAGTTGTACGGAACAGGTATATTATTTTTGTTTTTTATTATTTTTGGATGCGGTGCATGTGGATTTTTTTATATGTGCTCTTCTACAAAAGAAGAATGGAAAAAACGCTGCGTATCGTGGGGAACAACGCAATTGTTAGGCGCACAAATATTGTCTTTACCTGTAATATCTTTCCTTAATTGGGGGCATGGATCTAAAGCCATGATTTTGTTTTACGGAGGTGGGGTTCTTGCTTCTGGCGTATCTTTAATCATGGCAGTTGCTGCATCCTATTTACTGAAAGAGTGTTCTGTGAAAAATATATTACTTGCGCGGTTTGTGTGTTTACTTTTGCTTATTGTGGGTAGTATATTGTCGATTATTAGCATCAAAAATATTTAGGTGCTTAGCAGCTTCGCTAAGCACCCCAATATTATGTATTTTTCTAATACGTTATTAATTCTGGTAAAAATACGCATCCATCATTTGCGGTAAAACGTAATGACGATAGTACTCTTCATCTTGCTTTATGCGTTCATGTTCGAGTTGTTTTATCCTCTCTTTTTTTTCAAAAGGAGTTAAATTATAATCTTTTGATGGAGGTGCTGCTTTTTCCCCATATTGTTTACCATCCTCAATAGAACAACAAGGACTAGGTCTATATGTAAGAGTTCCGGCATTATGCAATTTACAGCATTTATCCCATTGGCGAACCCAATGAATGCTTTGCTCATTAGCTTGTTCAAAAGCCTCTCGATAAATCCAAGCGTCATCTGGTTGAAGGCTATTATCTCCAAAGAGTGAAGAAACAGCGTGTCCGAAGTCTCCATATACAACGTATTGAACAGCGGTAGATATAAGTATTACGCCCACGCTATAAGGAATGACAAGAGATGCTCTAAATCCTTGTCCATAATGTGAAAAGAAATCTTGCATGAAATGCATTTCCAATTCAAACGATTCTACGTTACATGTTTTGATTGCTTTTTTTATATTCGTCTCACTAACATTAATTGGTCTAAAATGCATATAAGTATATGCAGGATTGAGGGGGTTGTATTTCCTATCTGCTTTGGTATAATCAAAACGCTCATGCCCATAAAAATCGCTGTGGCCTCTCGTTCTCTCGTTTTTGTTTAAATCCCCATTATTTCCATCATTCCACAAGCCTAAAATGTCGAAAATCATTAAGGGAGTATTTTTATATGCCGAATATGTATTGTGACTATCTTGTATAAAATCTCTCATTAGCCATTTTCCTACGACTGGATGGTAAAATCTCCAATTGTAATACGTTAACCCCAATTCAATATCAAAAAATTCTCCGTTCCATTGAATAGGTTGTTTTACTCCTCTATTGACGCTCACCTTTCCGTAAGGGGCGTAGGTGTAGGAGGTGGCGATGTAGCCGGTGGAGCCGAAGACTTCGCACACGTTCTTGGTGAGGTCAAGGCCGTATGTATACCACGTACCGTCCTTTTGTATAGCCAGCGGGCGGGTAGCGATGGGCTGCGTCGGGTCCCATGTGATGAGCCAAAGCCCCGGGTGGTGACTGCGGGTGAGGTCGATGCAGGCGATTTGCAGGTAACCATGGTACAGATAACGCCGGTGCAGCGTGATGGTACCGTTGACGGTTACTTTCTTGAAGCTGCGGCGGCCCATGCTGTCGTACGCGCAGGTAACCACGGTGCCTGTGGCTTCGTTGGTGAAGCTGACAGGGCGGTTCTCTGCGTTGCAGACGTCTGTTATGCACGAAGATATCCGTTCACGGCCTTGGCGAGCGGTCGGGCAACATCTATTAATAAAGGCATTATTGGTTCTCTATGTTTAGAGGCAAAGGAATGAAATAGCCGTATGAACCGGTTGTGACGTTGTGATCCATCTCCCAATTTAACATGTCAAGGTATGGCAATACAGGGAGGGGAGCGTCATACCCTTTCCATTCATCTTGAGACACTGCAAATAGAGTTTTTCCTCCATCGAGTAATGTTGGTAAGAAATATAACGCCGTGTTTGCGCGAATTTCGATGATTCGTTCGGAGTAAGGGCTTACGATGTAATAGATGTATTTCCCTGTACTTCGATAAACTAAAAGAGCTACCGCGTTATTACCTATTTTCTGTGGAGAGAGGTCAGAGAAGTAGGAGAAGTCATCCGCACGGAAAACCGGGCAATCCAGAAAAGCTGATGTTAATGGTTGCCCTGACATTTCATTGTATTCGGCGGGGTAGAACTCGGCAGTTTTGATGATGTTGCCTTTCCTGTCACAGTATGCGTATAGAATTCTTTTGTAATCAGTTCCATTTATTGGAGCTACCCAGTAAAAAAAGAAAAGCTTTTCTCCATTATCGTGCGACGGAAAGTGCGTGGCGTACGTTATTTTTGGGGTGTAGCAATCTTCTCGTGTGGAAAACCAGTTGCACATGGACTTATAGAACGTATAGGTGTTGCATTTTTTAGGTTCTGGTTTGAGGAATTGGTCGTAATAATTACTCCATTCATTATCCAGTAGAAAAAACTCTTTAGGTTCTCCCATCCTTTTTATTCCGTATGGGGTTTGTATAAATAAGGCTGAATCGCTATTTAAGTATTCTGCTATTTGATTGTGTTTTGTCTCATAGTTTACTAAGTCGCTGATATAGTAATTATCTGAAGTTTTATAAGTTGCAGATTCTACTAAAGATATCAAGCCTTGAGTTGCAGTGGCAACAAAAGACATCTTTCTAGTGTTTTCCGATGGACAGCATACCCATTTCCCCTCTGGCGTATGAATATCGATACTCGCATAATTAAATTCAGCAAGGTATCTACCTTTATAAGAAATCATACTGCATTGCATGTTATAATCTATGATAAACCAATCATTAAGGAAACAAACTTTATGGTATCCGTTATGCCCACAATTCCCCATAACGTTTTTATATAGACTATCACCCTCCGGCATTTCAATCACTTTTATTACCGGATGTATTCCGCCATGCCTTTTATCTTTTTCTATATCGCCAAACATATTGTCGTTTTCTATATCAGCATATCCATCGTCGTTTTCAATTTTATATGCTTTTTTTCAGCTACATCAATAACCCAGCCTCTCGCGGTTAGAGGGCTTAGACACAATATATATTGGTGTTGGGGATGTAAGAATAATTGCGGAGTTTGAAAAATTACGCCTAGGTCGTACAGTGATCCGCCGACGTAATCTGTATCAGGCAAGTCAAAGCCTTCTATTTTTTTGCATTTATGAGACAATTCATAGTCCTCACTTTGTTGATCTTCATTCATTGCAGCCTCTTTATTGGGGAAAACAATTTTTGAATCAGCATTGTTGGTAATACCTATATAAATAGGGGGAACTTTGTCCTTCCCTAGGGATGATGCCCCGGCAAACGACAAAGCCCCCCACATAAAGGTTGTAATCAGTATGAAAGTTTTACTCATGTGGCATACTATACCACATTATACTTTCCATGGGAAGCCTTCTTTCATGTTTGCTATTTCGATTTTTATCGGTTCTTTACAGCATAGTACATGATTTTTGAATTTTAGCCAGGCTTCTTCATTTTTTGTGGATATGCAACCATGGGAACCAGTTTGTCTATCAGTGGCGATACCCGTATGAGGCGCAAGGTGAACCATTATGCCTGTTCTTTCTTCCCCCCATTTACCCCACACTTCTTCCTCGTCAGACTTGATTTGAAAGCCTGCAATGTTGCCTTCATTTAGTTTGTTACGAAGCTGTCCTTTCCCCGGTTCTGCAGCAGTAGTGAAAGTTGAGGTGCCTTTGTAATTATCCGCTCTTCCTCCGGATTGGATTTCGAACTGAAAATTTTGGCTGTTATCGATAAACTGGACTTCTAGAATACCTGTTATAATAACGCCTAAATATCCATATTTTGCGGTGTCTGTTCGGTTTCGAGATTCTTTCCCTACTTTTGCTCTTATACGGTTGATTTTTGATCTTAAGTTGAGATGTTTGCTGGTTAAATTATCAAAAATCTCTCGAGAAAACTCGTAGTTGATAACGCCATATGGAAATTCTGCGTATTTTTTACGTGCTGAATCGGTCAGTGCAATATCATTTACTTTTTCTGAGTGTGGCTGATTCAGCCATGTCGTGAAGTTGTCTTTATCTATTTTTTCAAGCTGTACTTCCGAATAGTTTGAGTACTGTATGAATATTTTAGACGGGCAGATTAGCTTGGTGCCTATTAGCCCTAACTCATCTATGTGGTACATGGGTGAGTTCTCTGTGAGTTCATACAAGTTATCGCTTTCGATTCTGTCTCTTGCTATCCATTTCCCCGTTGCGTGGTGGTAATATCGCCAGTTGTAATACGCCATTTCAAGATCAGCATCCCACACTTCACTGCTCCATTGTAT